>CADCJM010000007.1 GCA_902801755.1 Oscillospiraceae bacterium | reverse complement strand
CTCAGGGTTGAGTTCAGCGTCGGATACGATGCCTGCGATAGCGTTTGCAGCAGCGATCTTCATCTCATCGTTGATATCGGAAGCTCTTACATCGAGAGCGCCACGGAAGATGCCCGGGAATGCGAGAACGTTGTTAACCTGGTTCGGGAAGTCTGAACGGCCTGTAGCCATAACTGCAACACCGGCCTTCTTAGCCTCGTCAGGAAGGATCTCAGGTACAGGGTTAGCGCAAGCGAAAACAACAGGATCCTTAGCCATTGTAGCTACCATGTCTGCTGTAAGAACGCCAGGAGCGGAAACGCCGATGAATACATCTGCACCAACGATAACGTCAGCAAGAGAACCTGCCTTCTTCTCAGGATTTGTGATCTTAGCCATCTCTTCCTTAGCAGAATTGAGGCCTTCTCTTCCCTCATAGATAGCACCCTTTCTGTCGCAGAGGATAACGTTCTTGAGGCCTCTGGAGATAAGGAGCTTTGTGATTGCTGTAGCAGCAGCGCCGGCGCCGTTAACTACAACATGGATATCTTCCATCTTCTTGCCAACGATCTTAAGAGCATTTGTAAGACCTGCAAGAGTGATAACTGCTGTACCGTGCTGGTCATCGTGGAAGATCGGGATGTCGCATCTTTCCTTAAGCTTCTTCTCGATCTCGAAGCATCTGGGAGCTGAGATATCCTCGAGGTTTACACCACCGAAAGAACCTGCGAGAAGTGCTACTGTGTTAACGATCTCATCAACGTCCTTTGAACGGATGCAAAGAGGGAATGCGTCAACATCACCAAAAGCCTTAAAGAGCGCGCACTTACCTTCCATAACAGGCATACCTGCTTCAGGTCCGATGTCTCCAAGGCCTAAAACTGCTGTACCGTCAGTAACAACAGCTACGAGATTGTGTCTTCTTGTGTATTTATAAGAGAGGTCAACATCCTTCTGGATCTCAAGACAAGGAGCTGCAACACCGGGTGTGTAAGCGATTGCGAGTTCTTCCTTAGTACCTACGGGAGCTTTGGCAATAACTTCGATCTTACCAGCCCACTCTTCATGCATCTTAATTGCTTTCTCATTAACGTCCATAATTATGAACCTCCGTTTTTAATCTTAACGCACTAATAATAAATATAAATAAAAGCAAAAACAATCTCGGGATTATAAGATTTTTTATCCAAAACTGCCTATTTATTGTCGTTTTGAACAGTAAACAGGAAACGAAGACTATGCTTCAGATCGCAAATGGCCTCTTGCCGCCTTTAATTGGGAAATCCTTCATGGTGCAGTAAGCCATTCCGGCAAGCCTTGCAAACGCCAGCCAGATCCAGGTCGTAATGGCGGCATCTACAATATAAAACGCCGTCAGAGACAGGTTTGCTATAAGCGGGACCGTAAAATCAACGATAAGAATGGCAAAAAGGATAAGACCTATGCTTCTCATGTTGATGAAATAGTACTTCCGGGAGAGCCTTACAGCATAAGGCAAAGAACTGAAAAATCCCGTATCGCCCGACAGATATGCAACCGGAGCCGTAAATACGAACGGCAGGCCGATTATAGCAATAAACATAAAATAGAACGTTATCATCACAAATGGCATTGAGATAAGCGTCGAAAACAGCATTATCAGGACAAGTCTTAAGAAAAGCTTGGAGGGCTTTATCGGCTTATCAGGAAGGTGCTCAATGGCATAGTTAAGGACCTCGGGATCGTCATCATGGACAGAAGCGAGCTTTTCTTTCCTGAATGCCCTTACATAAAGTCCGGCATAGATATATGCACTGGCCAGAAGAAGCAGATATCCGGCACAAAGCGAAATGATATATATGATATTTCCCGTGCTTATCGGAATGGCATTCATCAGGGCGTTATACTGGTCAGCATCATATTCCGTGAGGTTATAGACGTCCATAGCCCAGCTCTGGAGAGGGGTAAAATCAGTATCTGCCCAGGGATTAAAGTGTATTGCAGCATTAAGAACTACTGTAACAAGGTAAAGAATACGTACTCCCCACCTGCTGCCGACATTATCAATGTCGAAAATGCTCTTTATTGCTGCTATTAACATCAACACACCTCAAATCTTTCGATATCGATATATTACGCAAAACGAGCAGATTTTAAAAGATAAAACATAAAATTGAACCAACTTTTACTCAAAAAGTAATACTTGTGATACAATCTCCCTATTATATTTTTAGAAGGTCGTATAAATATGATTGATTTTCATGTAATACCTGATTTATTGTACGTTATTCCTGCCGCAAACCACTCTGCACAGGATATCAGGAACATTCTCAGCGCTCATCCTGAAGTCAAGTTCGTATCTCTTGCAGCTGTTGACCTTATGGGCAACGACACTGACGAGAAGATCCCCTTGTCAGACTTCATTGACAACATTGAGAACTATTTAGACGGTAAGGCAGTCCAAACAGACGGCTCCTCCGTAGTACTGCCCGGTATTGCAACATTAAACGACGGTAAGGTCGACCTGATCCCTGACAGCAAGGTAATCTGGTACATCGACTATAACTACGAGCATATCGACTTTGAGACAGGAAAGCCCGTTGGTACTCTCCGTATCCCCTCTTTCCTTAAGCATAACAACGATGAGGTCTGCTCCAGATCTATTCTCCGCAAGAGCACGGAGTTTTTCGAGAGGTCTGTAAAAGAGAGATTCTTAAATGATCCCGCTTTATGCGCAGATTACGGATTTACACCTGACGAGCTTGACCACATCACAACAATTACAGCAACAGAGCTCGAATTCTGGGTAAACTCCCCTGATGAGATCATCAGCACAGAGCAGCTCTCTATCTCTCAGGAACTTAAGGAATCCTACTGGAAGCGCACAAAGGGCGTTGTCAGAACAGCCTTAGAGCAGGTCATCCTTCTTCTCGACAACTACGGCTTCAATCCTGAGATGGGACACAAGGAAGTCGGCGGCGTTAAGGCATCTCTTAACTCTTCCGGCCAGTTCCACTTCATCATGGAGCAGCTTGAAGTTGACTGGAAGTATTCTGATGCTCTCCAGGGCGCTGACTATGAGCTTATCGCAAGGATCCTTATCAAGGAGATCTTCAGACTTCACGGTCTTGATGTCAGCTTCAACGCAAAGCCCCTCCCCGGTGTCGCAGGATCCGGTGAACATACACATGTTAACGCTGTTGCTTACCTTAAGAGCGGCAAAAAGATCAATCTCTTTGCTCCTGAGGACACAACAGTCGATTTCTTGAGCAGATTCGGCTGGGGCTGCCTTATGGGCATCATGAAGCACTACAGCAACGTTATCAATCCTTTCGTATCTGCTACAACTGATGCATTTGAGCGTCTTACACCCGGATTTGAAGCTCCTACACACAGCGTAGCTTCCATCGGTATGGACGTTAATACTCCTTCACGTAACAGATCCGTACTCTTAGGTCTTGTAAGAAGCGAAGATACAAAGTATGCGACAAGATTCGAGCTCCGTGCTCCGAACCCGCACACAAATACATATCTCTGCCTTGCTTCTGTATATCAGGCTATGCTTGACGGTATTGCTTATGCTATTGATTCAGGCAAGGACAGCAAGACTTTGGAAGCTGAATTCATTAAGCCTTACGGCGAACCCAGCGACTATCTTGAAAAAGACAGACTATACCGCTGCGAAGATGATATTTTCGAGGATATGGATTCCAATGAGCGTGACAGACTCTTCGGCACACCTGCTGCCACAGTTTACGAGTCACTTTCCACACTCAAGGATTCAAGCGTTGCCGAGATCCTCTGCAGAGGCAATGTTTTCGACGATCAGCTTATCAATTCCTACTATCAGGCAATGCTCGTACGCTGGGAGATGGAGCTCATGGAAAAGATCATTCCGGCAAACCTCTCTCTTATCAGAAGCATTACAAGATCTGATGACGGCTCTGTAAGCTACGATGAAAAGCTCTGGAACGATATCGAAGATCTTAAGCTCCTGCTCGCTAAAGATACAGACGTTCAGGATTCTATCTTCACAAGAGTTAAGAATGCTGTTAAATCAGGCGACTGGGAGAAGACTTCCGAATATCAGCGCGCAATGAAGAACGCAATGAACGAACTTAAGAACAAGTACAAGACATATTGCGATAACCAGATCTGATCTTTGTATATTTAAATAAATATATGGGGATGTCGAAAACGGCATCCCCTTTTTTGTCGATAATTAATTAAAGAATAATCCTTTCAAATAGTTGAAGGGCTGTCCCATATGAGACAGCCCTTCGTACCCGGTCGGGTTACATATGAGACAGCCCTTCGTACCCGGTCGGGTTAATAATGAATCAGTAAGGTACTACTAATTAATCTTTCTTTGCCATGACCTTATAGATAACAGCTGCAAGAGCTCCACCAACGAGAGGTCCTACAATGAATACCCAGAGATACTTAAGAGCATCACCGCCTGCAAAGAGAGCAGGTCCGATAGAACGTGCGGGGTTAACAGATGTGCCTGTAAGGCCGATGCCTAAAATGTGAACCATAACGAGAGCAAAGCCGATTACGACTCCACCGAATGAACCGTGGCTGTACTTGGAATCAGTAACGCCAAGGATTACAAGAACGAAAATGAATGTTAAGAGAATCTCAACAATAAGACCTGCAGGAATGCTTTCACTGACAAGGGCAAGGCCGTTTGATCCCAAACCACCGGTCATATCCTTTACCTTGCCCAAGGAGAAAATGATCTTAAGGCATGCAGCACCGCTGATGGCACCAAGAACCTGAGAGATCACATAGAAAATGAAGTCAGTAACAGACATCCTGCCGGAGATCAACACAGCTAAGGAAACAGCCGGGTTAATGTGGCAGCCGGAAACATTACCGACAGTATAAGCCATACCAACAATAACGAGACCAAAAGCAAAAGCCGTGAGAATATAGCCGCAGCCGTTAACTGAATCACAGCCAACGAGCATTGCAGTACCACATCCTACCAGTACGAGTGTGAATGTACCGATAAACTCGGCAATACATTTTTTGAACGAGTCCATATCAACACCTGCCTTTAATTATTTGAGCAGGTATTGACCTGCCCTTAATTAATTATATACAAACTCTTCGTTATTGCATTTAATTATTACTTCATTTGTGTTACCGTTTGAAGACTTTTCGACATGGCCGATAACCTTCGATTCGATGTTAAAAGATGAAGCAATTTCAATGATCTTGGATGCAACAGACTCGTCTGCGTAGAACTCGATTCTGTGTCCGCAGTTAAATACCTGATAGAGCTCCTTCATGGGAATCTCACCTGATTCATAGATTGCCTGGAAAAGCGGAGGAAGTTCAAACATGTTGTCCTTAACATATCTGACGCCTGTACCGAAGTCACGGCACTTAGCCTGTCCGCCGCCTGTGCAGTGGATGATTCCGTAGATATTCTCTCTATATGAAGCGAGTACCTTTGAGATAACAGGAAGGAATGTTCTTGTAGGAGCAAGTATAGCCTCTCCTACAGTAACATCTGTTCCGGGAAGCTTGTCTGAAAGTCTGTACTTACCGCAGTAAGCCTTATCCTCGCCTAATGTATCGGAGAATGATTCCTTGTAGTTCTCGAAATAATACTTGTTAAGGAGCATATGACGTGCTGCTGTAAGACCGTTTGAGGACATACCTGAATTGTACTTGTCCTCATATGTGGCCTGACCGAAAGACGCAAGACCGACGATTACGTTGCCGGGCTTGATGTTAGCTGCATTGATAACTTCAGATCTCTTAGCTCTTGCAACGAGAGTGGAGTCAACGATAAGTGTTTTTACGAGGTCTCCGACGTCAGCAGTCTCGCCGCCGCACATTGTAATATTGATGCCCTGGGAAGCGAGCTTGGAAATGATCTCATCATAACCTTCGATTACTTTCGCGATTGCTTTGCCGTCTACTCTATGAGCGTTACGGCCGATCGTATTGGAAAGCATAAGGTTTTCTGTAACTCCGCAGCAAGCAAGGTCATCAGTATTCATTACGAGTGAATCCTGGGCAAGACCCTTGAACCAGTCGTAGTTGCCGGTTTCTTTATACATGAGGTAAGCAACAGAGGATTTTGTACCTGCGCCGTCAGCGTGGATCGCTGTGCAGTATTCGGGATCACCTGCAAGATCTTCGATGAGCTTACAGAAAGCACCCGGGAAAACACCCTTGGACTGATTCTTGACTGCTGCCTTTACATCATCCTTTGTAGGTGAAACGCCTCTGGACAAATAAGATTCTGCTGACATTGCTTATATCCTCCATTTTTAAAATGCTTTGTATACGTTTTCCGTGCAGACCGGTAAGCCGGGTTCTGTATATGACGATCATCTATCTAGACGTAATATCTCTAAAACGTTCAAGCCGTCTCCTAAGGCTCGCGGACCACGATATGCCTTTCCACGACGTTGCTCCGGATGGGGTTTACAAGGCCGGTATGTCTCCACACCGCCGGTGAGCTCTTACCTCGCCTTTTCATCCTTACCCTTTCGGGCGGTTTTCTTTTCTGTTGCACTTTCCTTAAAGTTGCCTTCACCGGGAACTGCCCGGCACCCTGTCCTGTGGAGCCCGGACTTTCCTCATGCGCCGTACTTTCGTACCCTGGCGCCCGCGATCGTCTCGGCCTGCCCGAAAAACATAATTATTCTATAAATAAACTCAATCAAAGTATAGATGATACTTCGTTGTTATAATTCACAGTAATATCAATGCCCGGGAACTTATCCGAAAGCAGTTTTGCTATCTTGGGCAGATATGCCTGTTCGGTCGCAGAGTGACCTGCGATAACCGTGTTGACGCCCATCTGGCCTAGACCGACACATACATGATGCTTGATCTCACCGGAAACGACCGTATCGATGCCGGCCTTTAAGATAGCATCGACTGAATCCTCATCAAAAGCTCCGCCCTGGATAAAAACTTTCTTAACGGTATTCTGAGGATCATTGATCGTGATAATGCCGCTGCAGCCAAGATCCCCGGCGACCTTCTGGCAATAAGCCTTAAGTGTCACGGGTTCATCTGAATCGATCTCATAAAATACACCGCAGACAGAACCGTCAAGATGCTTGGCATCAGTAACGCCAAGTCTTTCAGCTATCGCGAGATTGCCGAATTCGTCCGTAAGGTCGAGATTAGTGTGGCAGCTGATTACTGATATTCCGGACTTAACAAGCTCGACAAGTGTCCTTCCGACATAATCGTCCATCGTAAGAGCTTTTATACCACCAAATATAATCGGGTGATGGGTAACAATAAGATTTGCACCGCACGATTTGGCCGCCTGGATGGCTTTGCTGGTAAGATCCAATGAGACCAGTATTGCTGATACAACCTTATCCCTGTTGCCTGCAATAAGGCCTACGTTATCGTAATCAAGCGCATTTTCGCGCGGAAAAACTCCGTTCAAAAAAACTTCAATATCATTGACCTGCATTTTTCTTCCTTTCTTCCAATGCCGCTTTTACGGTCGGGTTGCTTCTCTGTCTGACTTCGAAAACTTCATTCAAGTGATCGAAATACTCTGCAACTGCTTTATCCCCACTGTTGTATTTCTTAAGAAGCACCGGACCGTAGCATGCTTCTTCATCTGTTATCGTAGTGCTGATCCCCTTAAACACTACCCGCATACAATTATAGAATATATCCCTGTCATAACAAACAGCCTCATCAACAAAAACAAAACCGGCTTTTGAGAGATATTTCCTAACAATATCATTTGATTTCTGGGGCTGAAGGACAAAAGTCACATTCTCAAACACATGATAGCCGTTATCTTTAAGAGCTCTGGTGATTATATCGACAATGTTAAGGCCGCCCATGCCGGCAATAACTACAGTGTCACCCGCAATCAGCGGAACGCCTTTCAGGCCGTCAGTGATATAAACTCCGGAAATATCTCCAAATCCGGCTTCAACAAGAGCATCCTGAGATCTTTGAGCAGGTCCTTTATGGATCTCAGTACATACGGCAGAACCGGCAAGCCCTTCTTCCAAGCATCTTACAGCCAGATACCCATGATCGGAACCTACATCAATGACCCTTCCGGAAACAGCATCCTTCCTGGCCTTCTTAACCTGTTCAAATACCATTTCAAGCCGTACTGTCAGTTCCTGCATCAGAGATCTCCAATCCTGTTTCTTAAAGACAGTTTGTAGTCAGCAAGACGTCCTAACATGCTGTCTATCTTTTTCTTTTCCTCAGGGGATGCAGAACCTCTCTTATACATAAGGCGCTCTTCCTCACGGTTGATTATCGACTCCCTTACCTTCAGAAGAAGCGCTAAGTACATATCGCTCTTTACATTAACGTCAGGACTCCTGTCAGCCTGCTCAACAGCTCTGAGCATTACGTCCTCGGCAGGCATACCGTTTATCGTAAGCCTTGAGAAATAGTCGCTCATCTTGGCAAACAATGTCTCATTGTTACCGTCACATATATTAAGGAAGATCCTTACAAGCTCTCTTAATGTATCGCCGGAGAAATCATCTGGTCTTATGATGTCAGTCTTTTCGATACGGTCGTTCTTGGCAAGAGCGCTTCCGAGTGATAACGCATATGCGAAAAGACCGATCTCTTCATTTGTAGCACTGTCATCGACCTTCTTAAATACAGGCTGTTCAGGTACAACCTCAGAAGGCTCAGAAGGAGAATACTCTTCAAACTCATCAGCATTGTTGCGGCGTCCGATGTCTTCCCTTCTCTCACGTTCCAATGCTCTGGCATTTACGACTTCCTGTTTCTTATCTTCAGCCTGCTGGAACTTGAGCATCTGGTTCATGACAGCCTGCGCGGAAGCACCGAGCAAAGGCGCAGCAACACCTGCCATTCTGCTCATCTTGATCTCATCATTCATCCATGAACCATATGTACAGATATCCTTCTGATATCTTCCCCTGTCCAGAACGCCTGTCTCAGGATCAGTATTGTCATTTTTCGCCCTGTCCAGAAGATAATCTTCAACATAAAGGGCATTCTTAACAACGTCTCTGAACTTCTCAGCACCATTAGTCTTGATATATTCATCAGGATCCTTGCCGTCAGGAACTTTCGCGATCCTTATACGGATATTGATTCCGGTGAGTTTCTTTAAATATTCCATCATCATGCTGATGGCTCTTAACGCAGCATTCTGGCCTGCATTGTCGGCATCGAAGAAGAACACAACTTCTTCAGCATATTTGGCGCATAGCTTAAGCTGGCTGTCTGTAAAGGATGTTCCCAAAGCAGCAACAGTATTCTTAAAACCGGCCGCATGCATCGCGATAGCATCCATGTAACCCTCAACTACGATAAGCTGCTTGGACTGCTCTTTCCTTGCAAAGTTCATCGCATAAAGGTGGTTCTGTTTGTTATAGACCAAAGAATCAGGTGAATTGATATATTTGGGCTTCTCATCACCTAAAGCCCTTCCGCCAAATGCGATGATGGTTCCAAACGAATCAAAGATAGGAAACATCAGTCTTCCGCGGAAAAGGTCATATGGTTTATTTGTTTTCTGTGAATTTGCAAAGATACCGGATTTAAGGAGTTCCTCATCCTTATACCCCTTCTGTCTCAGGATATCGTAGAGTCCTGCCTTTATAGGAGAATAACCGATTCCGAAATGATCAAGAGTCTGCTTTGAGAGTTCTCTCTTGGCAGCATAGTCTCTGGCTGGCTTGCCGATCTGAGGATCATTGAACGACTTGTAATAGTACTTGGCAGCTTCCTTAAGGATTTCCTTGACGCGGTTCTTCTCTTCTTTCTGAATGTTGTCACCGGAATAACCGGTCTCTGGGATCTCAACGCCGTAAAGCTCGCCAAGATGTCTTATTGCTTCAGGATAGTTAAGATGTTCGATCTCCATTATGAAACTAATGGCGTTGCCGCCCTTGCCGCACCCGAAGCATTTATAGATACCCTTGGCAGGATTAACAGAGAAAGAAGGTGTCTTCTCGGAATGGAACGGGCACAGCCCCCAGAGATTGCCTCCCTGACGCTTTAGGAGGACATAACGACCTACAACGGATTCTATATCCGCCCTGGTAAGTACTTCATCGATTACATTATCAGGTATAAGTCCCACTTTATGCCTCGTTTTATATAAAAGGCCCGGTGTGATTCCGGGCCGTATAATAAGCCGAAATTACAGGAAGGATTACTCTTCTTCCTTCTTTTCCTTCTTCTTACCAAAGAAGCTGGGCTTCTCAGGCTCCTCAGTCTTCTTGACAGTTCCGTCAGGATTGAGGTTCTCACGCTTAACAACTGAATTGATAGCGCTCTTTGTGAAAGTAACGAGTGTGTTAGCTGCAGATGTTGAGATAGTAACCTGATCGTCCTTGATGTTTGCTACGAATCCAACGAGGCCGCCGATAGTAACAACTCTGTCACCTACGGAAAGCTTGCTCATCTGTTCTTTGAGTTCCTTATCCTTCTTACGCTGCGGTCTGATAAGGATAAGGTACATAATAACGAACATTACGATAAGGATACCGAAGGATGCGATGGAACCCATTGCATCTCCGCCCATTGCGCCCATATTGGTTGCGTCTGTGAAATTGATCATTTATATTTCCTCCAAAAATTATTCGCCAATATACTGAGCTATTACATCAGACATTGTGTAATAACCCTTCTCTTTGCCTGCCATGAACTTGGCAGCTGTGAGAGCACCTTTTGCAAAGACATCTCTTGTCTGTGCGCTGTGACTGATCGTTACGATCTCCTCGTCACTGATAAACATAGCTGAATGCTCACCGACGATGTTGCCGCCTCTGATAGATGAGATACCGATCTCATTTTTGGATCTGGCCTTATTAACGCTGTGTCTGTCATAAACATATTCGACGTTATCATCGATCTCTTCCTTAATGCCATTAGCGATCATGATAGCAGTACCGGAAGGTGCATCGAGCTTTCTGTTGTGATGAGCTTCAACGATCTCAATATCAAATTCAGGATAAAGGATCCTTGTAGCCTGCTTGCAGAGCTCTACCATCATATTGATGCCAAGGCTCATGTTAGCTGACTTAAAGACAGGGATAGTCTCTGAAGCCTTAAGGATAGAAGCCACTGTCTCATCAGACAAAGCTGTTGTGCAGCAGATAAAAGGCTTCTTGCGGTTAAGAGCAAATTCAAGGATCGTGGGAACAGCCTTTGCATTGGAGAAATCAATGATTACATCAAAATCTTCAGTGCACACATTAAGGCTGGTATAAACGGGGAAATCATAAGTGTTGTTCTCGATGATGTCACCGCCTGCAACGATCTTATAATCAGGATTGTTGTAGCAGAGGGCAGCAATAGCCTTACCCATTCTTCCGCAGCAACCGTTAAGGAAAATCTTTACCATTGGAATTCCTACCTTTAATTACTTTCCGATGTAGCTGTTCATTGCAGAAGTATCGTACTGAGCGAGTACTTCAACGACCTTGTCATGATTAGCCTTGCTCATCTCGCAAAGAGGAAGTCTGCAAGGACCTGCGTTCCAGCCAAGGATATTCATAGCTTCCTTTACAGGGATCGGGTTAACTTCACAGAACATAGCCTTAACGAGCGGGATAAAACCGATCTGGGCATTCTTTGCTGCTTCGGTATTGCCATCGATGTAATCGTGGATCATCTTGGATGTTGCCTTAGGAATGATGTTTGCGATTACGGAGATAACACCCTTTGCACCAAGTGAGAGCATAGGAACAGCAAGTCCGTCCTCACCGGAATAGAGAGCATATCTGTCACCGCAAAGGCTGTAGATCTCAGGTACCTGACCGAAATTACATTCCTTTACTCCGACGATGTTCTCATATACGGAAAGTCTCTTTAAGAGTTCAGGTCCGATATTTACGTTAGTTCTTGAAGGAACGTTATAAAGGATAATGGGAAGCTCAGGTACTGCCTCAGCTATCTTAGCGTAGTGACGGAAAAGACCTTCCTGTGTGCACTTGTTGTAGTAAGGAGTTACGAGCAATGCAGCGTCAGCGCCGAGCTCATATGCCTTCTTAGTAAGTTCGATACCGAATGCAGTATCATTAGAACCTGTTCCTGCGATAACCGGAACACGTCCTGCAACTGTATCAACAGCGAACTTGATAGCAGCTACATGCTCCTCTTCGGTCATGGTAGCAGCTTCGCCGGTCGATCCGCAAATAACGATGGAATCGATACCTTCAGCTATCTGGAATTCGATAAGCTTTTTGAGCTCTTCAAAATTGATTCCGCCGTCTTCAAAAAACGGAGTAACGATAGCAACACCGGCACCGACAAATACAGGCTTGGACATATGAATGCCTCCCAAATATATTCAAAAATCATGGTTAAAATGCAAGAAAGCGCATTCTGACTAGTGGATTGTATCACCTTATATTATAAATAGTCAATTTATACTTCTGGGGTGTACATATGTACATCAGCAGTGTACATTTAGGGCTTTTTCAGCCGTCCTGAGGGTCGTTGTCGAAAGACATCGGATACTTCGTATGATCGAAATCCTCGATAAGTCTTTTGAACACCCCGTTGATGGCGGATTTATTGACCGCCTTTATTACAAAACTCATTCTGTAACGGCCTCTAAGCTCATAGATTACGCACGGCATAGGGCCATATATCTCAAACTGGTATCTTTTGTCCTGAAAACCAAGAAAGTCGTTAAGATACCTGGCTAATTCATTGGCTCTTCTGATAAGAAGATCCTCATCAGGCAGCGAAAGGACGATCTCACCTAAAGCCTTATAAGGCGGGAGTTTTAGTTTCTGCCTGTACTCGATCTCCTGTTCATAGAAAGCCCTGTAGTTCTGAGTACATGCGAACTTGAAAAGCGGCTGTTCGGGCCTGAAGCTCTGTATAAAGACTTTGCCGGGCGTATCCCCTCTTCCCGCTCTTCCTGCAGCCTGGGTAATAAGCTGGAAAGCTCTCTCTGATGCCTTGAAAGAAGATGACGCGAGCATGAGATCAGCACCGAGAACGCCTACAACAGTTACATCCGGGAAATCCAGGCCTTTAGCTATCATCTGCGTTCCTATAAGTATTGAAGCTTCCTTATTTGCAAACTTCTCGATTATCTCCTTATGCGCTCCAGGTGTCATTGTTGAATCCTGGTCCATTCTAAGGACTTTCTCATGAGGGAAAGTCGCATGAAGGAACTCTTCCAATTGCTGGGTACCAAAGCCGGCCTTAGTGAAGTGATTGCTGTTGCAGAATGAACATCTGGCTTCGTAAGCAGGCACAGTATATCCGCAGTAATGGCATATAAGGCTTTGCGTACCGTTACGTCTGTTATTGTGAAGAGTCATTGCAACAGAACAGTTCTTACAAGTGACAGGTTCACCGCAGTCTTCACATACTAATGTCCTCGAAAAGCCTCTCCTGTTAAGAAGAAGGATAACCTGCTTATTATTTGAAAAAGCAACAGACATAGCCTGTCTCAACGGTACAGATAACATATCACCGCTTCCGAGCTTTATCTGCTCCTTCATATCTACAGGTATTATCTCCGGCAATGTAGCTTCAGATCTTGCCCTGCACTTGAGTTCAAGCATTTTGTATGCTCCGGCCTGTGCTGCATAAAAGCTCTCTATAGAAGGCGTCGCAGAACCAAGAACGACACTGCATCCGGTGATCTTTGCTCTCATCCTTGCGATGTCTCTTGCAGAGTATCTGGGATGGGATTCCGCCTTATATGAGCCGTCATGCTCCTCATCAAGGATAATGAGTCTCAGATTAACAGCAGGTGCAAAAACACCGCTTCTCGGACCTACTATAACCCTGGCTTTGCCTGTCCTTATGTTGTTCCACTGTTCATATCTCTGCTTATCTGTAAGCCTGCTGTGAAGAACTGCAACACTGTCGCCCAGTCTTCCTTTTATCCAGTTGATGGTCTGAGGAGTAAGCGAGATCTCCGGAACCATGTAAATAACGCTTCCACCCTCGCTTATTACCTTCTTGGCAATATTAAGATAGACCTCGGTCTTGCCGCTGCCTGTAATGCCAAACAGCAGATATGTATTGTCCTTCTTCTCATCTATTCCTTTAAGGATCTCATCAACAGCTGTCTGCTGTTCGTCACTTAAGTCATATTCTTCTGTAAACTTTCCTTCCGGAACTTCATCGGGAATAGCCATTCTGGGTATTTCGCAGTCAGAAGATTCTTTCAAAAGCCTTATAAGGCCCTTATCTTCTAAAGCTTTAACCTGTGCAGCAGAACAGGAGAGCGAAGCCATGAGTTCTTTTCTAGTGCACTTACCACCCTCTAACAAGTACTCAAGGATATTGATATGAGCTGCAGACCTTAAGATCTCGCTGTCCAGAACATCCTTTGCAGTCTCTTCTGATACAAGTTCCACAAACACTTCAAGAGGATTCTTGTGATTGACCACACAGGAAGGGACCATCAGTTCTACTACATCGCCTTTTGTGCAGTTGAATCTGTCAGAGATCTTATCTATCAGCGCTATCTGATCACTGTTTAATACAGGCTTTGAGGATATGAAGGAAGCGATATCTTTTACACTTCCCTCATCACCTTCAAAAGAATCTTTTATATCGACGATAACACCGCAGCGCTGACTGTCGCCCTTACCAAAAGGCACATTAACTAACGAACCGACAAATGTCTCAGTTCTTAGTTCTTCAGGCACACGATACGTATAAAGGTTATCTGTCTGCCTGACGGCGCCTCTCAGGATAACGCTGCAGTACATGGGGTTTTCCTCACATTAGATCGAAAAGGTTGATCTGTGCACTCTCAGGCAGGTCATCAAGTATACCTCCATAAGCCAGAAGCTTCTCGGTAACAGACTGACCAACACCTGTTCTCTTCATGAAATCATCACGGTTCTTAAAAGGCCCGTCTTCCCTTGCTTTCTCGATTGCTTCGCCGTTTGCGGGCGAGACAGCTGTGATAGCACAGAAAGGAGGTCTGATCTTTTTGGGACCTGACTTCTTAAACTTTGTACCCAAAGAATCTTCGAGAGTAATGGGATCAAAGGTTATACCTCTTGCATACATCTCCTCAACGAGCTCATAGAAATAGTACTTGAGCTTTGTATTCGGATCACCTTTGGCATGCATCTCATCAGCGAGCTCGATCCTTCTCTTCTTAACCTTTTCGGGGCCATTGCACATATCTTCCGCATTGAACAAACCTTCGCCTCTGTTGGTAAAGAATGAGCAATAGTATTCCTCAGGATAGTAGACCTTGAACCAGGCAACTCTTAATGTAGAAATTGCATAAGCTGCAGCATGCGCCTTAGGGAACATGTACTTGATCTTCTGGCAGGATTCGATATACCAGTCAGGAACTCCGCAGTCCTTCATCTCCTGTACGTACTCCGGCCACTTAGCTACCTTTCCGGCAGCAACTTTACCTTTACGGACACCTTCCATAATGTCAAAGGCATCCTTATTAGGAAGTCCCCAGTAAATAAGGCTAGTCATGATGGAGTCACGGCATCCGATAACTGAATTAAGGTCACAAGTGCCGTTTCTGATAAGATCCTGGGCATTACCCGTCCATACATCAGTACCATGGGACAGACCCATGAGCTGAACGAGATCGTAGAACCTTGTAGGCTTTGTTTCCTTGATCATGCCTCTTGCCATGTTGGTGCCGAGCTCTGAAAGACCGAGCGTTGCCGAACCAGCATCAGTAGCATCAATAGGAAAACCTAATGCATCAGTACCTGTAAGAAGGCTCATTACCTTCTCATCAGGGATCGGAATATCAGTTATTGTAACGCCTGTAATATCGCTTAACATCCTTAATACAGTAGGATCGGCGTGACCTAAGATATCAAGCTTTAAGATCGTATCGTGCATCGCACGGAAGTCGAAGTGCGTAGTAATGATACCGCAGTCTGTCTTATTGGCCGGGAACTGGATAGGTGTGAATTCATAGATATCCATTTCCTTGGCAATAACGACGATACCTCCCGGATGCTGTGATGTAGTACGCTTAACACCGATGATATCCCTTGCCATGAAAGCAAGATGCGCCTGGGTAAAGGGTTCCCCCTTCTCCTCACAGATCTTGCGGCATACTCCATATGCGTTCTTATCCTGGTAAGCACCGATCGTACCTGCCTTGAACGTATGCGTGCCACCGAAGAGCACGCCAACATAAGCGTGAGCTCTCGGCTGATATTCACCGGAGAAGTTAAGGTCGATATCCGGCTGCTTGTCGCCTTTGAATCCTAAGAATGTCTCGAAAGGAATATCCTGTCCGTCGGGGATCAGCTTTTCACCGCATTCGGGACATACCTTAGGAGGCAGATCGTAACCTGAACCGTATTTACCGGTGTTATCAAACTCAGCATAGTTGCACTTGGGACATCTGTAATGCGGAGGCAGAGGGTTAACTTCGGAAATACCGCACATCGTCGCAGCAAACGAAGAGCCAACTGAACCTCTGGATCCTACAACGTAACCGTCGTTATTAGACTTCTTAACAAGTCTGTATGCAATGTAATACATGATCGCATAGCCGTTACCGATAATGGATTCAAGCTCTCTGTCGAGTCTCGCCTTTACCACTTCATTAAGCACACCCTTATGACGGTACATACGGTTAGCTCTTGTATATGCGATATCTCTTACGTCGGCAGCCGCTCTTGCGATCTGCGGAGGATAAGAACCGTCCGGGAACGGCTTAATGCCGAAATCGATCATGTCTGCGATCTTATTAGTGTTGTCGACAACGACTTCCATAGCCTTTTCTTCACCAAGATACTTAAATTCATCAAGCATCTCGTCAGTGGTCCTGAAATAAAGATCGCTCTGCATTTCTGCATCACTGAAGCCCATGCTCATGAGCATGTACTTACGGTAGCGTCCGTCTTCCTTATTAAGGAAGTGTGAGTCAGTTGTGGCACAGCACATCATTCCGTGATCATCAGCTGTCTCAACAAGGAGCTCATTTACGACCTGAATGTCATAATCATTGATTGCAACAGGACCTGTGTCGGATTTTGCAAGATCCTGTCTTGTAAGGAATACGTTATTGCACAAAGGCTGGATCTCGACATAATCATAAAGATCAAGTATCTTCTGGAACTTTTCGTCGGTCTTAAGGAACTCTCTTGTGACATTTCTGTCCTTGCCGAGTCTCTTATAAGTGGAAATAACATATCTGTATATCTCACCGCGCTCACAGGCACCGCCGACGATAATACCGGACTTGAAATACTTCAATAAACTCTTGGGCGTTCTGGGTCTTCTGGAATAGTAATGTATCTGGGATTCAGACACGATACGGTACAGGTTATAAAGTCCCATATTGGAACGGGCAAGATAAATGATATGGTACATAGGTGATTCAGGGAATTCACCTATCTTCTTTGTCGATTTAACTCTCGCAGGATCATAGTGTCCTACTGAATAATTGATCTTAAGAGCATCAACAGTTCCGGCATCCTTAAGGCAGGATACGAGAAGCGATGCTGACTTGTAGCAGGAAGCGAACATATCATCAAAATCATCACCTGCCGCACGGTAAACAAAGTCTGCGCCCTTAGCAGAAAGCAGTTCATCTACATTCTTATACTCATTCTTGTAATAAGTCTCAAGGATATCCTCATCAGTAGTTGCAGGCATAAGGAACTTATGTCTGTAGTAAACGTGATCCTCAATATTGATGCCGTATCCGGCACGGCGGAGGAAAGCCAAAGTTGTGAAAGCATCAGGTCCCGTGAGATAGGAATCACCGATGAATTCCAGAAGTTCTCCCATCGCGAAATATGAATCACAAGGTTCTCCTGTTCCGGGATAGATAATATCTTCAAATTCAGCATGGAAATCAGCTACATGCTCAAAGACCAGTTCTTCAGGAATTACTTCATCAGAACCGTCTGCATATTCACCGTTGATATCAAGATCAACATTTGCGGCCTGACCTAACAGAGCGTGCGGCTCCAAAGGCTTTACAGAAATATTCTCATCACTCAGGCTTTCAGGGATCTCATCTGGATTCCAGAGTGATTTATCAATATCGTGTGATGCAAATTCCATCGCATCCTGATCGGATTCGCCTTCCTCTTCCGGCTTAACTGCTTTATAGCCTTTAAGTCTGAATTTGGATGCACATACTGTTGTAAACGTATCACGCAATGCATCGTCACCATTGCGTCTGATAACAACAGAAACGAATGAGCCGACAGCCTTTGGCTTCTCAATGAAGTTCAAAGAAGCATCGTCATCAGCCTCTGAAGGCTTTATCTTATCGTTCTTAACATCGTAAGGAAGGTTATAGAAAACTGTCGGACCGTCTTCAACAAGATAACCCTCACAGCCGAGAATACACTTTAAAGGTGCTTCACCTGATTCTTTACGCTTTTTGTTTATATCTTTTGCGGCTTCGAAAACATGCGGGAACGCCTGGACAACACCATGGTCGGTAACAGCGCATGCTGAATGGCCGAACTGTGCAGCAAGCTTGATGAGATCGGCAGGATCTGTAGTAGCATCGCTCTCGCTCATCTTGGTATGAACGTGAAGCTCGACTCTCTTGCGCTCGGCTTTATCCTTCCTCTTAGGCGGTTTTTCCGCACTGAAAAAGCCGGATACCCTTAAAGTCTTATCGCCTGTAAATGAATCGTTCTCAACGTTGCCCTGAATGCCGATAAAACCACCTTTGCCGAATTCCTTCTGGAAGCCGTCAGCCTCTTCAGGCTTTAAGAATGCAATACAGGAAATACCATCAGTATCATCAAGACACATGAACTTAACGATAACGCTCTTACCAGTTTTCGCAAGCTTAAAGCTGTCTTCATTAAAAGAAATATCACCAGCAATATTCACATCAAAGCAGCCAACGGTGAGATTAGCAATCTTCATGAATGTAGCCTGCTTCTTTACGCGGCCATATAGCTGGTTCTCTGCATTCTCCTTGGATCTGTAAAAAGACTGCTTATCTTCCTGCTTTGCTTCTTTCCTGACCTGTTCAGCCTTTGCCGCCCAGGAATCCTTGCCCGCAGGCTTGGCATCAGCAGCTTTGGCATCTTCAGCCTTCTTCTTTTTTGTACCCTTCTTGCCCTGCTCTTCGACAGGTTCATCTTCAGGGAATTCCAGTCTGCCTTCCTCGATTGCCTTAAGGATATCGTCCTCAGGCGCTAAATCGCTTCCCGCAATATCAGGATCACTGGTAATGATCTCGTATTCAAATGAGATCTGATCTGAAACGCAGATATGGATAGCATTATTTACAGCGGAAATAAGAGCCTTCCTGTCAGAATCACTGAGCATCATTGCCCAGCCGGAAGGAATCTCAATATTAACGGTGCTGTGGTCTTCACCGAAATTAAGATTGATAAAATCAACCAGATCACTGATACCGCCCTCGCTGTCACGGGCGATGTAATGATTTACAAGGCCTCTGATATGGTCATAGAGGCTTAAGAAATTACCTGAATTAACATCCTTGAACGTGAAGTTAACTTTTGTTCCGAAATCATGCTCAAGCTCTTCAACAAAACTTACCAGGCTCTTGCTATCCTTAATGGTCTCTGCACCCTCAAGGATAATATTGATCGATGCTTTGGCCTTATAAATATCGACCTTAACAACAGTAAGGCCTGAAAGTTCCTGATATCTGTCTTCACCTACATTGAAAAGTTCAAGTAGTTTTACGCTTTTCTTCTCCAACTCTGATCACTTCCCTTACAAATTCATCAACTGCTGCGGATGCCGGAATCTTCCTGACCGGAACGCCCTTCTCGAATAGAACAAATTCATCGATGCCGCCGGCTAATCCTATATCACATTCGCGAGCTTCTCCGGGGCCGTTGACGACACAACCCATAACAGCAACCTTAAGGTTATAGGGAAGTTTGGAGACTTTATCCTCAATCTGTCCTGCAAGCTCAATAAGCGGAACCTGTGTTCTGCCGCATGTGGGACAGGAAATGAAAGTAATGCCGCCATCTCTTAAATCAAGAGCTTTGAGGATCTGCTTAGCTGTAATAACTTCATCAACAGGGTTCCCCGTAAGGGAGACTCTGATGGTATCTCCGATGCCTTCTGCGAGAAGCGCACCGATACCTACTGCTGACTTGATAGCACCCTCACGCACGGTACCTGCTTCGGTAACACCGACGTGAAGAGGATAATCGCATGATTTGGACAAGATCCTGTATGTATCGATAGTAAGCTTGGGAGAAGATGATTTGATCGATATTACGATATCATCGAAATCCTGGTCTTCCAAAAGCTTAACCGCGCCAAGAGCACTCTCAGTCATAGCATCTGCATTGACTTCACCGTACTTGGCAAGGATCTCTCTGGAGATAGAACCTGAATTGACACCGACACGGATCGGGATATGACGTTCCTTACATTTATCCGCAACGAGTCTGACCTTATCGGGTCCGCCGATATTACCCGGATTGATCCTGATCTTTGAAGCACCATTGTCAGCCGCTGCCAAAGCAAGTCTGTAATCGAAATGGATATCGGCAACAACCGGTATGGGAGATTTTGAAGTGATCTCCTTAAGACTTAATGCCGCTTCCATATCGGGGATAGCAACTCTGGTGATGTCGCATCCGTTATCAGCAAGTTCATTGATCTGAGCAAGGGTAGCCTTTGCATCCCTCGTGTCAGTATTATTCATCGACTGGATCTTAACAGAAGATCCGCCGCCGACTTCAACATTACCGATAAAGACTTTCTTTGTCATAAAAGTACTCTCCCAAATCCTGTCAATGCTCGAGTATGATCCTCAGAATATCCGAGATAAATGCAAATATCAGCAGCAGCACGATCATAATAAAACCGACGACTGTAAGTACAGATTCCGCCTTCTCGGACAACTTACGTCCAATGACCATCTCAACGACGATAAAGATAATCTGTATGCCGTCGAGACCAGGTATCGGAAGAAGATTGGAGAACGCCAGCGCAATAGAAATAACCGCACTTAGCATGATAAGGACATAGACCTTCTCACCTACCGTATCTTCCTCTGCAGCAACCACATCATTGACCATCGTTGTGATTCCTATAGGACCCGATACCAAATTATAAGCTTTTACTTTGCCGGCGATAGCATCTTTTATGCCTCTTACCGTGATATTCCAGATCGTAGGCGGCATTTTGGCCGCATAAGCTAACGCCTTGAAAAAATTAGCGGGCGAATCGATCTCATAAGGAATCAGTGCGATACCTCTGGAATTGACCGTGTCAACATATTTAGGCGTCAGTTCCACATCATTTGTCTTACCGTCTCTTACATAAGTTACTGTAAGGACATCATCTGTAACATTGTAGAGATACTCTTCAAAATCCTCGTCATCTACAGATTTTCCGTTTATATGTGTAACATAATCCCCTGCTTTAAGAACGGGATTGCCGTTATTCTGCTCATCATCTACCGTATAGACCTTCCAGCCCTTATAATCGTTGTCAGTGCTCTTATTTTCGACTGTTATAAGGAGCATTGGTCTCTTTCTGATAACAGGACTAAGTTCGACTTCATAGTTCTGGCCGGTCTCTTTAGAGTTCAAGGTAAGCGTCATTTCCTTTGAAGGATCTGCAGAATCCAAAACAAAAAAGAGGTCATACGCTGAATAAACGGTGGATCCGTTGACCTTCTTAATACTGTCTCCCTCGTGGACCTGAGGCAAATATACTCCAAGCTGGGAGTTAGCCGAAGGAAGCGCGATATCCGTGCTCGTAAAACCGGTAAACCAGAACATAACAACGAAGATCAGCATGCCGAGAAGAAGGTTCATTGCAGGACCTGCAAGAGCAACTATCAGTCTCTTGATCCTCGGCTGGTTAATGAGAAGATCAGGGTCTTTGCTGTCTACTGCATTTCCCTCTTCGTCTATCTCGGTAAATCTTACATAAGCTCCTACAGGGATCAGCCTTAAGGAGAAATCAACGTCCTTATGCTTCCATTTTAATAGCTTGGGACCGACAAAGATCGATACTTCATAGACCTTTATCTTAAGAAGTCTTGCCACCCAGTAGTGTCCGAGCTCATGAAGCGTCGCGAGCACTCCGAGCATTATGATTACGAAAATAATACTTGTTGCTATATTCATGATCTGATCTTTCTGTCTATAATCTCACCGGCATAGATCCTTGCATCTTTATCAGTCTGCTCGATGGACTCTATAGTAAGATCCTGTGTCTTAATAACCGGATCCATTTTTTCCACTGTCTCAAATACAGTTCTCTCGATATCGAGGAACCTGATCTTTCCCGCAAGATAACTTCTTACTGCAGCTTCATTTGCAGCATTCATTACCGTCGGATAAAGACCGCCCTTATCCCCTGTCTCGTAAGCAAGGTCTACAAGCCTGAAGACTTTCTTGTCACAAGGCTCGAAAGTAAGATTGTTCATACCCTCTGCGAAGGGATCGAATTCAGTAACGATCGAAGGGCCTCTCTCTGGATAATAAAGAGCAACTTCGATCGGAAGGACCATAGAAGGCTTGCCCATCTGGGCAAGAACAGAACCGTCCTTAAGTCTTATCATTGAATGGATAATACTCTGAGGATGAACGACTACATCGATCTTAGAGCAAGCGATACCGTAAAGGTGATGAGCCTCAATGATCTCAAGGCCTTTATTCATCATCGTTGCAGAATCTATAGTGATCTTGCCGCCCATGTTCCATGTCGGATGATGGAGTGCATCTTCAAGCGTAACGTTCTCTAAATCCTCTCTTTTCATGCCTCTGAAAGGTCCGCCTGAAGCGGTGATCAGGATCCTGTCCAGATCAGCTCTCTTCTCACCTTTAAGGCACTGCCAGATAGCTGAATGCTCGCTGTCTATTGGGAGCATCATTACGCCCTTTTCCCTGATAAGAGGCATAATAATATCGCCGCCTGCAACAAGTGTTTCCTTGTTTGCAAGAGCTATATCCTTACCGCTTAAGATACCGTGATATACAGGCTCAAGTCCTGCAAAACCGACGATAGCGCCGACAACCGTGTCAATGGAATCAAGCGTTGCTATCGTGATATTGCCTTCCTTGCCGGTCAAAACTTCGGTATTAATTCCGGCTGACTTTAGACGTGCCTTGAGTTCTAAGGCTTTAGTCTCATTTACAACAGAGCAGACCTTAGGTCTGAACTCTTCGATCTGGCCATAAAGCGTATCGATATCACTGTCGCAGGAAAGCGCTTCTACAGTAAAGTCTGAAGGCGCTTTGCGTGCTACTTCAAGGGTCTGTTTTCCAATTGAACCGGTAGAGCCCAGTATTGAAAGTTTCCTCATTTTTAATCTCCCAAATTCCCTTATATCTATATTCCGTCTGATCAGTACAGGTTATTCGCAAGCAAAGCCAGAAGGAGTGCTACAGGAAGCGTAAAGAATGTACTGTCGAATCTGTCGAGCATTCCGCCGTGTCCCGGGAAAAGATTGCTGAAATCCTTGATCCCCGTTCGCCTTTTGATTACAGAACAGAACCAGTCGCCTAACTGAGACATAACTGAGATCAGTAATCCCAGGAAGAATGTAAGGATACCATAAGGAACGATTCCTATATCGATCTCATCGATCCTGTAGATAACAAGACAACAGTAAACAGTTACGCAAATGGCGCAGAACAGAGCACCGCCGATACATCCTTCCCATGTCTTCTTGGGAGAGATATGCGGTACGATCTTATGCTTGCCAAATGCCACCCCTGTAAAATATGCAAAAGTATCTGTTCCCCAGGGCGCGAAAAGTCCGATTACCATGTAATACCAGCCGTGAGGCACAAAGAGCAGAGCACTTACAAAGCAGAACAGCGGGAATGAGATATAAAAGATCATTCCGCCTGTAAAGAAACCGTTTAAAAACGCCTTTTCGTCCTGTGGTCTTACAAGAGGCAGATTGATACCGCAGGCAATGCAGTACATTCCGACGATTATAAGATACAAAGCCATTATGTTCTCAACATTGAGCTTGAACAAAAGGCCGCAGATGACCATAAGAGTCGCCAGAGACATGCCGATTATAAGAAGCAGTCTCGAAGGGTGGTATCCGCCGTTCCTGATAGCTTTATACATCTCAATGCATGAGATAACACCGATCACGACAGCCATTATCACACCCGTAATCGGGAAGAATAATGCCGGCACAAAAAGTGACAGCACTATAACGGTAAATACAAATCCTGTGATAATTCTCTGTCTCAATTTCAGTTCTTACTTTCTTTTTTCGATAAACCGCCGAAGCGCCTGTCTCTTCCCGCAAAATCCCTGAAAGCCTGTGTAAGATCCTCATAGCCGAAATCAGGCCATAATGTATCGGATACCCAGAACTCGGAATATGCGCTTTCCCACAAAAGGAAATTGGATAATCTCATCTCACCGCTGGGTCTGATGATAAGTTCCGGATCAGGAACATCAGGCAGATAGAGATTATCGGAGATCATCTGCTCCGTGATATCAGAAGGATCTAAAGATCCGTCCTTTACCTTCTCAGCGATCTTGCGGCATGAAGATAAGATCTCTCTTCTGCCGCCGTAATTAAGCGCTACGATAAGCTGCATATTGGGACGGTCCTTGGACCTCTCCTCAGCAGTCTTGCATACTTCTCTGACCTTAGGAGGAAGTTCTGAATCATCACCCGTAAATCTTACTCTGATGCCTTCTTCTGCAAGCTCTGCATCATACTTGTCGAAAAGCTCGACGAAGAGCTTCATAAGAAAATCAACTTCCGGCTGGGGTCTTGCCCAGTTCTCGGTAGAGAAAGCATAAACCGTAAGATACTTAACACCGTATCTTACGCAGTTGCGGCAGAGTTCCTTAAGGTTCTCCGCGCCAACCTTGTGGCCGGCAGATCTCGGAAGATGTCTTTGAGTTGCCCATCTTCCGTTGCCGTCCATTATTACACCCAAAGATACGGGGACCTTAAGGTCTCCCGTATCATAAGTCTTTTCCTGTTTATTACCGAATAAGGCCATCAGATCTCCATCAGTTCCTTATTCTTTGCTTCACAAACCTTGTCTACTTCAGCAGTAAACTTATCTGTGATCTTCTGAACCTTCTCTTCGAATTCCTTAAGAAGGTCATCTGTAAGTTCCTTCTTTTTGTTAGCAGCACGCATCTTATCGATAGCATCACGGCGGTTGTTACGTACAACGACCTTCGTCTCATCACCGTAAACCTTAACCTGCTTAACAAGGTCCTTACGTCTTTCCTCTGTAAGCATAGGGAAAACGAGTCTGATCATCTTACCGTCGTTGGTAGGATTGATTCCGAGATCAGAAGCCTGGATAGCATGCTCGATCTCCTTGAGCATCTTCGGATCCCAGGGTGACAATGTGATCATTCTTGCTTCAGGAACCTGAATATTGGCTACGGCATTAAGCGGGGACATAGCTCCGTAATACTCAACCTGGATCTTGTCCAAAACATGCGGATTAGCACGTCCGGCACGAATAGTGTTGAGGTTCTCCTGAAGGTTATCGATGCACTTCTGCATTTTTGCTTCGATATCATCGTAATCTTTCTTTGTGATCTCGATCATAGCCATAATTCAAGCCTCCTGTTATATAAATTTATTTATTCAACGATTGTACCGAGTTCTTCGCCCTTTGCGATCCTTACAATATTCTCAGGATCCTTCATGGAGAATACTAAGATCTTCGTGTGGTTATCGCGGCAAAGCGCAGCTGCTGTAGCATCCATGACCTTGAGGTTAAGTCTTAAGACTTCATCGTGGGATACCTTGTCGTACTTCTTTGCATCAGGATATACGTTAGGATCCTTGTCATAAACACCGTCAACCATAGTAGCCTTAAGGAAAACATCAGCACCAATCTCTGTGGCACGCAATGCAGCGCCTGTATCTGTGGAGAAGTAAGGGTTGCCCGTGCCGCATGCGAAAATAACGATACGTCCCTTCTCCAGGTGTCTTACAGCTCTCTTTCTGATGTAGGGCTCTGCCATCTGTCTTACTTCGATAGCCGAAAGCACTCTTGTAACTGCACCCTGCTGCTCTAATGCATCTGAAAGAGCAAGAGAGTTCATAAGAGTTGCAAGCATACCCATGTGGTCAGCTGTAACCCTGTCCATCTTCTCAGAGGATCTTCCTCTCCAGAAGTTGCCGCCGCCTACAACGATTGCAACCTGAACGCCTAAATCGGCAACTGCTTTAATGTTTGTTGAGATCTGTTTAAGAACTTCGTCATTGATACCGAGCTTGGCATCACCAGCCAAAGCCTCACCGGATATCTTCAAAAGCACACGCTTATATTTTGTTTCACCCATATTGGTAAAAAACCTCCATGAAAATATCTTTCAATAGATTTTATCAATAATTTGTCTTAAGGTGAACCTTAATATTAATAAATATATAAAGAAAAACCCCGCACATTTAGTCGTGCGGGGTTATTAACTGAATCAGTTTCAGTATGGTCTATCAGAGACCAGCCTGCTTTCTAACTTCTTCTGCGAAGTCATCAACCTTCTTCTCGATACCTTCACCAAGTCCGAAACGTGTGAAACGTACGATAGAAAGCTCAGCACCAAGTGCCTTGCCTGTCTGCTCGATGTACTGAGCAACGTTGATGTCCTCATCCTTGATGTACTCCTGATCAACGAGGCAGTTCATCTTGTAGAAGTTCTTGATCTGGCCGGGGATGATTCTTGTCATGATGATAGCCTCAGGCTTGCCCTCTTCAAGAGCCTTGTTCTTGAGGATCTCTGTCTCCTTGTCGAGTTCAGACTGGGGAACGTCCTTCTCCTCAACCCAACCAGGTCTGGAAGCTGCAACCTGCATGCCGATGTTCTTAGCGAACTCATCGAACTCAGGCTTTGTGATAACGGAATCGTCAGATGTTGTAACCTCAACGAAAACGCCTACCTTACCACCCATGTGGATGTAAGAAGCAACAGCACCATTGCCCTCTACCTCATAGATAACGAATCTTCTGATTGATGTGTTCTCACCGATATCAGCGATAGCTTCCTTCTGGAAAACTTCAACAGTCTTGGACTCGTCGCTGTAAAGAGGCTGAGCCATAAGCTCTTCAACTGTAGCAGGCTTCTTTGTAAGGATGTGAGTAGCAACAGCGTCAGTGAAGTTCTTGAACTTATCTGTGTTAGCAGCGAAGTCTGTCTCGATGTTGATCTCTACGAGAACACCAGTCTTCTTATCGTCTGCGATCTTAGAAACAACTGCACCCTCTGCAGCGATTCTGGCAGACTTCTTCTCAGCCTTAGCCATACCCTTCTCACGAAGCCAGCCCTTAGCCTTCTCGATATCACCATCGCACTCGATAAGTGCCTTCTTGCAGTCCATGATGCCGCAATCTGTGAGCTCACGGAGTTCTTTTACCTGTTGTGCTGTAACTGCCATATATATTCTCCTTTGCGATTTTAGTTAAGATTTGAATTAAGACTCAGAAGCGATCTCTTCGATGGACTTCTCGCCTGCTTCCTCAGCAGCCTGCTCTTCAGCAACTTCAGCTGTAGCAGCCTTTGCTTCAGCGGAATCAAGATCCATACCCTCAGATGTAGCATCCTCACCCTGATGAGCTTCGATAACAGCATCAGCCATCTTAGCTGTGATGAGCTTAACTGCACGGATAGCGTCATCGTTACCGGGGATAACGTAGTCTACTTCGTCAGGATCGCAGTTTGTATCAACGATAGCAATGATCGGGATACCAAGTCTCTTTGCTTCTGCAACTGCATTGTGCTCTTTCTTTGTGTCAACGATGAAAAGTGCTGCAGGAAGCTTAACCATACCAACGATACCGCCGAGGTTCTGATCGAGCTTTGTCATCTCGAGCTTAAGCTTAGCAACTTCCTTCTTTGTTCTGAGCTCGAAAGATCCGTCAGCTTCCATTCTGCGGAGTTCCTCGAGTCTTGCAACTCTCTTCTTGATTGTTACGAAGTTTGTGAGAGTACCACCAAGCCAACGATAGTTAACATAGAACTGTCCGCAACGCTGAGCTTCTTCCTTGATGGAATCCTGAGCCTGCTTCTTTGTACCTACGAAAAGGATATCACCCTTCTCAGCGAGCTCGCGCATAGCGTCATAGGCCTCGTCGACCTTCTTGACTGTCTTCTGCAAATCGATGATGTGGATTGAGTTACGCTCCGTGAAGATGTACTCGGACATCTTAGGGTTCCAACGACGTGTCTGGTGACCGAAGTGTACGCCTGCTTCAAGAAGCTGCTTCATTAAAATAACTGGCATAAAATAAATCCTCCTGTTTTCTTCCGTATACACCAAGTAATATTCAGCTCAAATTGGCCACAGTCGGAGTGTATACGTGATTTTTATGCGGGAGTATTATAACTAATAGCCCCTGCAAGTGCAAGGGCTAAATTAATATTTATTATATATAGATCAGGATCACTTTCTCTTATAGTGTCTTACGGTGAACTCCACACCTTTGGCGCTCATTACCGGAGGCTCTTCTTCGATAAGCTCCCATGCCGGATCTTCATCAAGGTTCGGGAACCAGCAGTCAGCTTCAAATTCTGCCTTAATGCTCGTGATTATTGCCCTGTCGCAAAGTTCGATCAATGAGTTGTAGAGTGAAGCTCCGCCGATGAGATATACCTCGTCTGCCGTAAGAGCCAGGAAGTCTTCAAGCTCATCTACGGAATGGAGCACCATAGCTCCTTCCTTCTCATATTCAAAGCTTCTGGACATAATGATATTTACTCTGTTAGGCAGAAGCCTCTGGCCGGGGAACGTCTCAAGGGTCTTTCTGCCGTAAACTACAGTATGACCTGCCGTATATTTCTTAAATACGCCCTTCTGGTCCTCAGGCAATGAAATAAGGAGTTTTCCCTGATTTCCTATAGCCCAGTTCTTATCTACTGCTGAAATTGCGATCATGTCTGTTACCCCTCGAAAATCTCTGTAAAATATCCTGACTGTGATATCGGCTCGCCCGCTTCCAGAAGATGCCTTGAATCAGCAAAAGTCTGGACTCTGAAGCTTGCCTCTCCCGGTATTCTCTCTTCAGAACCCAATACCGTAATAGATGTCGGTGCCATCATCATTCCCTGCCAGATAACCGGAGCTGCAACACCTATAAGATGGCTCATGATAAGCGCCGTAACACCGAAGTGGCAGAAGAATACGATATTGTCGTCATTATGCTCTAAAACGTCGTAAAAGCCTTTATCATTTCTCTTATAGCCGTGCTTTTCGAGAAGTTCATCGAATCCTGCAAACACTTCAAGAGCGTGTTCCTTGATGTTTCCCGACTTCATGATATCAGTCTCATACCACTGGTCCTTGTCGTGGAAATCATCGCGGTAATTGAAGTCTCTGGGATAAAAGTCCCAGGCGATAGTCCATTCGTTTACCTGCTCATCCCAGATCCTGTAATAGAATTCCTTGAGCCAATCACAGGTAATGGCTTCTTTTCCGGTCTCTTTTAACGATACTGAGCAGGTATCCTTGGCTCTGCCCAAAGGCGAACAGTATATCTGCTTGATGTCCCATTTGGCTACGCGCTTTGCGAGGATCTCTGCTTCGCGCCAGCCCTTTTCAGTTAATGAATCCTTCTCGTAATCAGGATCCCCGTGTCTTATGAATATTAATTTCATTAAATCTCCGCCGTCAGACTGCTACCGGAATGCCCTTGATCTTAGGGCCTGATTCATAGCCTTCAAGTCTGATGTTATCTGTAGTGAACTGATAGAAATCAGTGATTCCTTCATCGAGGACGAGCTTCGGAGCCGGATACTTGGGCATCTCGATAAGCTCTTTTACGATATCAACATGCCTGTCATAGATGTGGGCGTCGGCGATAACGTGGACGAACTCACCTACCTCAAGGCCAGAGCACCTTGCCATAAGATGAACGAGGACTGCGTACTGGCAGACATTCCAGGCATTAGCGACGAGCATATCGTTACTTCTCTGGTTTAAGATCGCATTAAGCTTATTGCCGGTAACGTTGAATGTCATTGAATATGCGCAGGGATAAAGGTGCATCTCGGAAAGATCCTGATGAACATAGATGTTAGTCATGATCCTTCTGGATGAAGGATTATTCTTAAGGTCAAAAAGAACACGGTCGACCTGGTCGAATTCACCTTCCTTATACTTATGCTTTACGCCGAGCTGATATCCGTAAGCCTTACCGATAGAGCCGGTCTCGTCAGCCCATGAATCCCAGATGTGGGAATTAAGGTCGTTAACATTGTTGGACTTCTTCTGCCAGATCCAGAGAAGCTCATCGACAGCAGCCTTGAAATTGATCCAGCGCTGAGTGAACATCGGGAATTCCTCTGCCAGGTTATAGCGGTTTACGATCGCAAATGCCTTGTATGTATAAGCAGGCGCACCGTCATCAGCCCAATGGGGTCTTACCTTGTCATTGATGGTTGAATAGCCGGAATTAAGGATCGTTCTAATGTTCTCATCGAAAATATCATCTGCTCGACTCATGGTATCAACCGCCTTTTTATTGATAAAACTGATTATAACAAACAAATCAGGAGCTAAGAATTCAAAACATATAAAACGAACATCTCATTTTCAAAAACTGTCTCATTATCGGGAAGCTCAGCTTCCAGTTCTCCCGTAAATCCCGCTTTGAATTTGAGATAGTAATCGGCATCGGACAGCTCATGTCCGTTATTACCGTATCTGAAGCTCTTCCGGCCCGTATTAAGATACAGCATTCTCGGCTTTTCAAAACATATTACGCTGTCAGCATCTGTCTTTTCGCTGATGTACTGATATACCTCTATAGCATAGGGTGAATAAGCATCATTATCCTGAGTTTGTCCCCCATGGGTAATGTTGTTATAAGCGTAATTTGCACCGTAAGACAGTTCAAAGATCATTACAAAAACAAAGATTATGACAGCAAAGAGCTTTGAATACTTATTTGCAAAAGACGACAGCTTCTCCGTAAATGATTTTTTCCTGCTCTTTAATTTGATCTTATTCCAAAGTTTCTTTATAAGGCCAGCAGTCCAGACAATGCCGTTTGCAGTATAGAGCAGTACAAAAGGCAAAATATTAAATATATATCTGGGGCCCTGAACATACGGGAGATTGCAGTTAACGATGACAGTTCCGACAAGAAGCACCGTTAAATATATGTTCTTCTTCTGAAAACCGGTCATGACCAATCCTGCAAGGAATAAAGCAAACAGGATATATCCTTCACCGTCGATGCTTACGAAGAACTTGTAGATCAGCGTCATGTAATATCCGAACAAGGAGGATTTATCTATCTGAACGGCAAAATCGCTGTAATTCGGCGTCGCAGGCATGAGCCAGAGCCGTTCAGAGACCAGCACAAGCAATCCAAACAGCAGATACGGAAGAATATGCAGAACTATCAGGCGTTTACGGTTAGCAGCCTTTTTTACCAGAGGATATACAAGGATCACATGTTCAATGAACGCAAGCACACATACAGCTGCTCCGCTTAAACGCGTCTCGTATGTAAACCACAAAGACAAGCCATAGACAATTGCGACAGGCAATACTTTCCCACCATTTTCCTCGAGTTCACAAAGGCACTCCATCAAAAGGATCGAAAGAATACAGAAAAACACAAACGGAATGTCCGAATAAAGCTGATTCAACGCACTGAACAGATAACTGCTCATGCAAAAGATCACAGAGATCAGGAAAGAAAACCATGCAGACAGCCTTTTGCGGAACAATAAAACGAGTGCGCCCGCTGTAAGAGCCAGGCTCAGCAAAAGTGGCAGTTTATAAAATATAATCTTGTCAGCTCCGAAACCAACCAGTTTATAAACTACCGAAAGCAAAAGCGGATATCCCCAGACATAGACCAGAGATCCGGATTCATAGGCTTCCAGAGGAAGATCAGAAGGATGATAGAAAAGATTCATCTTAGCCTGCTCGGGAAGCTTACCGTCAGCAATAGCTATTCCCTCGCTTATATAAGCGGCGCAGTCATCATCCCATGGATATATACCTCTTGTAAGGCTTAATGAGCCAAACAATAAAACAATAAGCGTTGCAGCTAATGCGAAAAGCCAGTCTTTTTTAGTAAATAATCTCATTAAACTTCCTGAACTAATTGTTTTCGGGCACTGTATACAGATACACAAAAAGTCTAACACTAGCCGGGAATAATAAAAAGGACTCTGATTATTTCTAATCAAAGTCCTTTTATTGGTCGGAGTGACGGGACTTGAACCCACGACCTCTTGCTCCCTAAGCAAGCACTCTAGCCACCTGAGCTACACCCCGATG
>CADCJM010000006.1 GCA_902801755.1 Oscillospiraceae bacterium | reverse complement strand
TTCATTGATACTGGTTTACTGTTTTCAATATTTCTTGGTTTATCTGTATGGGATAACGACTGCGCAACGAGGCTACCCACTCCGACTCCAGCATCTGCTGATAGTTCCCTTGGAAAGGCCTGCAATACCGCCCGCATAATCACCGTTCTGGGCAGAAATACGGCCGGACGCTATACAGTCAATCGCTGCACCGGCATCCATACGCCCCGAAATTCCCCCCGCTGCATCGCTGCGTGAAACAACTTCCGCACTGTTTCGGCAGGCGCGAATCACAGCAAAGAGGGTCTGCTCGGCGTGCAGGGTTAAAAGTTCGGATGTGTTGAGCGAATCTTCCATATCAAACGCAAGCTCAAAACCGATGCTGCCAACGATTCCCCCCGCATTGGTTTCCGCACGTACAGGACCCGCATTCATACAGCGGGCAACTGCTCCTTCATTCACTTCATATGCCTTTTCCAGAGAAAGATCTTTGCGCGTGACAAGATCCCCCGTATCACTTGCGATAGAAGACAAGCGTATAGCCGTTTATAAATACGATAACGGCAAGTGCGCGGTCTGTGATGTGGAGGACAATGATGCAAGGTTTGCCACCATGAGCTATTTTGCTTCTGAACTTGCCATTGAGAGGCGCATCAATGAGATGCTGAAGATGAAGACGAATCCTCCGGCAAGGGATGAGAGCGACAGGATAATAAGGGAAGTCGCTTCCGATCTGGGGATCATTCCAGACAAGTCGCAGCTTGATGCTCTTTATCTTTGCATGTACAGTCCCATAAGCGTTATTACGGGCGGCCCCGGTACCGGCAAGACGACCATTATGGGCGTTTTGGGCGAGTACTTCAGAAGGAATAAGATCAGCTGTGTATTTGCCGCTCCTACAGGGAGAGCTGCGAAGAAACTGTCGGAGGCGAGCGGCACCGAAGCATCCACTATTCACAGGCTTCTGGGCGTTAGAAGAACTGTCAGTACTGATGACGATGAACTGCTTCCTGACGACAGGGCAGGGCAGTATAACAGCCTCCTTTTCGTGCATGGGAAAGATAATCCGATAGTATGCAGAGTTATAGTCATCGATGAGATGTCGATGGTGGACACGATGCTGTTCAGGCATCTTCTCGATGCCGTTGATAAGGGCACGTCGATAATCCTTGTTGGCGACCCGGACCAGCTTCCTTCAGTAGGTTCAGGAGATATCTTAAGAGACCTTTTGTCCTGTAATTCAATACCGAAGATAAGGCTCGATGCTTTGCACAGACAGTCTGATGACGGCTCTATCGCTGCGAATGCCGGACTCATTCTTGAAGGTGCTGAGCCGGACAGGTCAGGCGGTGATTTTGAGATAATCAGCTGCAAGACTGAAGAAGAAGCGCAGGATACGATCGCAAGGCTCGTTCTTGAACATAAGAATGAAGACCTTATCTGTCTTACGCCTACCAAGAACGAGAATGTCGCTTTGGGTACAGTGCAGCTTAATAAGCTTATCCAGGCGCTTGAAGTAAAAGATGAACTGAAGGTTATTAAACGCGGCCAGAGCCTGACACTTCATGTCGGTGATAAGGTCATGCAGAATAAGAACGATTACCAGACCGAATGGATAGATCCTGTTACGGGTGAGGTATTGCAGGGCATATTCAACGGTGAGCTCGGTGTTGTAAGTGATATCGATCCTTTGAAGGGAAGCGTCACTATCACTTTCGATGAAGGCAAATCTGCCGAGTATAAGGGTAAGCTTTTGGAGAATATCGATCTGGCTTATGCCGTTACGGTCCATAAGTCACAGGGCTGCGAATTTGACAGGGTCATTATCGCTTTGGGCAAGATGAATATGCTCCTTTATAAGCGCAGCCTGCTCTATACGGCGGTAACGAGGGGCAAGATGAACGTTACCATCGTTGAACTTGAAGGAACACTTCAGAAGTTCTTAAAGGCACCAAAGGGTGAGATCCGTGAGACGTGTCTTAAGGATCTTCTGAAGACTGTTGATTTCCGCAGGAATAAGTAGTGCGGAGATCGTCAGAAAAATCATTAATCCCAAACGAAGTAAGAGAAGCATTTAAGAGGGCGGCAGAACTTATCCTTCCTTTCAAATGCGCGGTCTGCGGCGGCGTCGCCGATACAGATGACCGGTTCGGAAACTACGAAACTCTTTACAGAGCAATCTATGGAATGGAGTCTGAACTGCATATCTGCGGTAAGTGCCTTTCCATGACAAACACAGTTGATGAGGATAACAGATGGTTCCTCTGTCTTTCCAATCCAGTCGAAAATGACCCGTGCCCGGGCCTTGCTCTCTACATGCCGTTCACATATAAAGGCATTTTGGAACGGGCCGTTCCAAGAATTAAATTCGGTAAGAATGTAGAGCTTGCAAGGCTCTTCGGAATTATACTCGGGTCCTGTATGCGCAATGAAGGGATTAAGGCAGATCTTATTGTTCCGGTTCCACTGTCGGAGAAGAGACTAGAGGAAAGAGGCTTTAACCAGGCGTATGAGATCTGTTATCCGGCAGCGAAGATCAATGGCATTCCTGCAGCTGAAGACTGCCTTATCAGGACCAGGGATACAGGAAGACAATCTGAGATCAATGACAGCAGCAGGAGAGAAGGCAACGTAAAAGATGCCTTCAAAGTAAACGACGGCTGGGATGTAAGAGGACTTAGGATCATTGTTGCCGATGATGTCGCTACGACAGGTGCAACCCTTCATGAAGCTGCAAAAGCACTATATAAAGCAGGTGCGGCAAAAGTCCTTTGCGTCGCACTTGCCGGCAACAGAACGGTCAAGAACGCAGAGCCTTTCTAAAAAGCAGACAAAATGATGATATTTTCGATGCCGATTTGATGTAATTTCGCTTTAGTATGAAATTAATTCAAAGAAAATTGATGCCGCATTTTGGGGAACTATTTAGGTAATTTGTTTTTTCTGTTTTTGTGGGGGTTTCATTATGAGAAAGATTAAATTATTAGCTGTTGCTCTGGCAGTCGCTATGCTGATGCCCATGCTTATGTCTTGTCAGGCAGGAAAGAACAAGGACAACGTGGTTAAGGCAGATGATCCGTGGTTTGAGACAACGAAGTTCGAGATGAAGAAAGACATTCATCAGTACGAGCAAGTGGCAGAAGCCAGGATCTGTACGAGTAATGACAAGGTGTTCAGCCTGTATCCGTTATCTCAGGATAAATGGGGCTCAGCCAGAACTGTCCTTGATACATATGATTTTGAAGGAAATCTTATTTCCCGCAAGGAACTGTCCTGTTCTGAAGATTGCTTTTTCCCATGTGTTTATTCGATCAGTTCTGATCCTGAAGGGAAAACTTTAAAAACTGCGATATTCCTTAATTATGGCGGCGGGAAATTCTATCCGGCTTTTGCAGATATCAATACGGAGACCGGAGAGGTAACAAATATTAAGGACATGTTGAATAAAGGGAATACCTTTATAAACGAGATCTGGAATGTATCAATGATAGGCGAATATGCTGTTGTATCGGTTGAGGATTCTTCGGGCATGCCTGATGGTTCTATATCGCCGTTATTATTCAAAGATTCAGAATTAGTCGGTGCTCTTGATACATCGACACTCAATTTCAGTGTAATATTTGACACTTTTTCCCTGGATCAGGCTAAAGGATCTTTATATATTGTCTGTGTAGAGAATGGCAGTTTTATCAATGTTGAATTCGACTTGAATTCAGGTAGATTGAAGAGTAAAAAGAGCCTCCAGGATACAGATGATAAGACCTTAAGCTTATTGGACTTTAAGGCTACGGATCTTGGAGATCTTTGCAGGATCACTTCTATGGGCAGAGTTGAGAAGTATGATACAAATAACATGACTACAAAGCTCATGGTGGACAGCACATGGTATACTCCGGTGTTTTCTTATGATTCCTCAGAAATGAGATCGTGCTTTACAACAATCCTGAGTTGTACTGAAGAGCGGACTGTTCTTTTAGATTCTGTGCAGGAATCATATGGTATTACTAATCCTACACAAAAAGAATATATTACGGTGCTGAAGAAAGTAGAGAAAAATCCACATGCAGGTAAACAGATAATTGAGATCGCGCCGTCTGCATATAATAATGGAGTATCAGATTATCTTTATAGAGCCATATCAGAATTCAACAAGACAGATAATGAATATCTTATAAGATTATGGGACAAGAGTAATACTGACGAGTCTTTGGCTGAGGTTGTTAAATCTTTGGGAAATGGCGGAGATACTCCTGCATATAAAATGATTCAGGAGCTTAAAGGAAACGAAGCTCCTGACATCGTAATCGACGTTCAGAACACATATGCGATGCGCGATGATATCTTTATGGATCTGACAGGTTTCCTTGAACCTGAGGTAATGGATAAACAGTATAAGAACATTATCGAAGCAGGAACTGTGAACGGCAAGCTCTATTTCCTTCCGGTCACTTTAAAGATAGAAGGTATGGTTACAAATACCGATCTGTTGAAGGACGGTGCATCCGGAATTACGTTTGATGAATTCGAAAAGATGATAAAAGAAGATCTGAACGGATATTCGCCTTATGATCTTCCGAATGAATGGTATTTCAACAAAAAGACTTTTATTATGTCCTGCTTAGACACTAAAAGTGCTATAGAGGGTGATAAGGTCGATTTCGGAACGGAGCAGTTCAAACGTGCAGTCGACTATGCGAAGGAGAATTTCCCTTATGAAGATGAACTAAGCGTGCCACCTGAATATATTTCTGATTGGAATCTCAGACATAGAAGTGAATGCTGTTACGGAGAGATATCCTGTTATCTTGATTTTGTGAAGATGTGCAAAACGCAAAAAGGTAATTATGTCATTATCGGAACACCGTCGGAAGATGCAGCCGGTCCCAGATTTAAAGCATATGAGACAATATCAGTGTCTGCATCCACAGATGTGAAAGAAGGCTGCAAAAAGTTTATTAATTTCCTGTTTTCCGGTTCTGCCTTTGGGCCTGATGATTGCGGATTCTTAAATATTGTTACCAATAAGGAGATAATGGCCAGGAATATTGAACTCCTTGCAAAATATAACAATGATGATTTTAAGCTTTACCGTGCCTCTGTTGAAAGTGGAGCCACGATCCCTGCTCCTGGTGTGGAAATGGCTTATGGTGTCAAGTACTCAACAGATGAAATGCAGAAGAGTTTCCTTAACAGCATGTCCACGATATCCAAATACTATTACGAGGATCCTGAGATAACGAGATTCATTTTCGAAGAGATCGCACCATATTATGCAGGTGACCGTTCCATGGATGATGTTATTAAGATCCTGAATGACAGGGCAACAAAATATATCAAGGAAATGTAGTCTACATGATAAAAAACAATCTGGAGATAATTAAGAGACGGGGGTATGTATGAAGAATTGTAAATTCCTATCTGTTGCTATGGCAGCCGTTATGCTGATGCCAGTGTTTACAGCGTGCTCTCTATCCGGCAAGAATGGTGCGGGTGTAGTTAGGGCTGATGACCCCTGGTATGAATCGACTAAATTCGAATTGGTAAAAAACTTCAAGAAAAACGAGTCTGAAACCTGCGTCGATTATTGTGTAAGCAATGACAGGATATTTTCCCTGTACGGCGTAACACCTGACGGGTGGGCTACTGTAAGGACGGTTCTTGATACGTATGACTATGAAGGTAATCTTTTAAACCGTCAGACTATCGATTTGCCAGATGAGCTTCAGCTCTATGACGTGTGTGGTTCCACTGTCGATCCCGAAGGAAAAACTATAAAGACTGTTATTCAATTTGCGGCTTATCAAGATACCGCCTTTGTTGAGATCGATGTAGAGAGCGGAACAGTAACAAACATGAAAGAATTAATTGGAGAGGCGGTTAAAAGAAGACTGAAACCGGAGTCTGAGCTCTTATTTATAAATTCTTCCGGAAAATATACGCTCGCAGTTATGTGGCACCCCCGCCGCACAGGTGAAAGTTCAAACCGTCAGTTGCTTTTGTTTAAAGATGGGGAATTTGTTCAAGTGCTTGAACCGTCGAATGTTTCTTTCATGGCTTTGATGGATGGCTTTTCAGTCGATGAATCTGCTAATTCCGTCTTTGTCGGTGTTTATACTATGGATGACAACTTATCTCTGGAATTTGATATAGCGACCGGACAACAGAAAAGTGCCAGGTCTTTTCTGGAGACAGGCGGAGAAACCCTTGATTTTGCTGAATATACTGCTACTGCCGATGGTGATCTCTGTAAGATCGATTCATTGGGAAATATTATCAGTATTGATACCGGCAAAATGACTCCAAAGACCATTATCGATGCTAACTGGTACACTCCGTATTTCTATCCTGTCTATTCTGAAGAGCAGGGAGTCAGATCCAAGATCATAAGCTGCGGTGAAGAAAGAACAGTAATCGTGGATTCTGAGTATATATTGTATGGAGCTGACATAACCGAACAGAAGTCCTATATCCGGGTGCTTAATAAATCAGATAAAAATCCTCATGCAGGAAAAGAGATCATCAAAATCGCTCTGCCGCCTAATTCCGGCGTTTCAGATTATCTGGCTAAAACGATATATGAATTCAACAAAGCGGATAATGAATATCTCATAAGGGTATGGGATAAGTATAATTCCGGTTTTACAATTGGTTTGGCAGCAGGTGTACTGGAAGAGAATGATCAGGAAGTTTATAAGATGATCCAAGCCCTTAACGGTAAAGATGCGCCGGACATTGTCCTCAACATCCAGAAAAACTATGCAATGAATGACGATGTGTTCATGGATCTTACCGGTTTCCTTGACCAGGGGGTTTTGGATAAGCAATATAAAAACATTATCGAAGCCGGAAGGATCGATGGAAAACTGTATTTTCTTCCGGTCACGCTCGAGATAGAAGGACTTGTTACAAATAAAGACCTGATCGAGGATGGCGCAGTAGGTCTTACTTTCGAAGAATTCGAAAAGCTGATAAAGGATAAAATGAACGGTTTCTCGCCCTATGATTATCCGAACTCATACGCCTATAACAAACGCACTTTTTTACTGTCGTGCATAGATACGAAGAGAGCAATCGAAGGTCAGGAAATCGAATTCGGAACGGAACAATTCCGTGCCGCAGCTGAATATGCGAAAGATAATTTCGTTTACGATAATGAGAAGAGTGTACCCAAAGAATATGCAACCGACTGGACCAGGTACAGAGGTGAATGTTATTACGCAAGGATCGGAGATTATCTTGATTTTGTGTATGCCTGCAATAAATCAAATGCAAGCTATAAGATCATAGGCACACCGTCAACCACTGCTTCCGGTCCCAGGTTCAAAGCCGTAGAGACTGTATCGGTATCTGCAACTACTAAAGTAAAGGATGGCTGCAGGAAGTTCCTGAACTATATGTATTCAGGTGCGGCATATAATTCCGCCGAATGTGATTTCAGGTTTATCACAACTAATAAGGAGATCATGGACAGGAATATTGAGTTCCTTACAAAGCACAATAACGATGCGTATAATGATTATAAGACCAGTGTTGAGACGGGCAAGTTTATTCCTGCGCCGGGCTTAGACAAGGCATTTGGTCACAAGGAAGCTACAGATGACATGAGCGGGAGCTTTAAGGAAAGTCTGTCTTCGATATCCACGTATTATTACGAGGATCACATGATAGTTAAATTTGTAGATGAAGAGCTCGCACCGTATTATGCAGGCGACCGTTCTCTTGATGATGCAGTAAGATTCCTGAATGACAGGACTGCCAAGTACATTAGAGAGATGTAAACAAAGATTGGAGATTTATGTATGAATAAAGCTAAAGCTCTGTCTGCTGCGATGACTGCCGTTATGCTGATGACTTTGTTTACTTCTTGCTCGTCTGGTAAGAAGGGCTCAAACACAGTAAAAAAAGATGATCCATGGTACGAATCGACCAGGGTTAGGATCAATAAAGACATCCGCAAACACGAGGAGGAGCAGCTGTCCAGGATCTGTACAAGCAATGACAACATTTTCTATATGTATAGCTTGACAGCAGACAGTGGCAGCACGTACAGAACAATCCTTGATGTTTATGATTATGATGGCAATCTGACAGACCGCAAGGAAATAATTTGTGCGGATAATCACTACATAGTAAATGTTTATTATCTCAGTGCCGATGCTGATGGGAAAACAGTTACTGCAGCTGTTTGGTATCACGTTCCATATGGCAGGAACGATGACGTATTTTTAGACATTGATGTTGAATCAGGAAAAGTAGTAAACGAAAGAGAAATATTTGATGACAAAACCAAAGCGGAAGCCAAAGGCTCTCTTGATACGATCTATCCCTTAGGTGATTATTCAGTTGTGTCATTTAATGTTTTTGATAGCAATAGTTTAGGTTATAATCTCCAGTTGTTTAAGCATAATGAATATGTTGCCACACTCGACTTGTCATCAGTACAGCTCAGGGTCCTGCTCGGCGGATTTAATATAGATGAATCTAAAGGTTCATTATTCGTGTATGGCTATGAAACAGCTGACATCCTAAGTCTGGAATTTGATATTAACAGCGGCAAACTTAAGAGCAGGAATCCTGTTGATACAACAGACAATAATTCAATTAACTTTTGGGAATACCAGATTACTAATACCGGCGATATGTGCAAGATTGACTCTCTCGGAAATATCGTGAAGGTCAATGCTGACACCATGACGACTGAGACTGCTATTGATACTAACTGGTACACGCCGTATTTTTGCCCTCCTGTTTCTCAGGATAAGACGTTTTCTTCTACTGTTCTGAGCTGTTCCGAAAATGGTGCGGTCATCTTGGATTATGAATGGGTAACATATGCATGTTTAGAATACGAAAGAGTTGAGTATTTCAGGATCCTCAAGAAGGCAGAAAAGAATCCTCATGAAGGCAAAAAGGTAATAGAACTTGCCTTGCCGCCGAATTCAGGAATTACCGAATATCTTTCAGGAGCCATATTTGAATTCAACAAATCGGATAATGAATATCTCATCAGGATCTGGGACAAGTATAAGAACGGTTTTGTCAGTTCGGAACTCACAGCAAGGGGTATAGGGATTAACCGCAACAATGAGTCTGAGGTGTTTCAGATGATCCAGGACCTTAAAGCTGATGATGCGCCCGACCTTGTTCTTGATATCCAGAAGAATTATGCGATGAGAGACGACGTGTTTATTGACCTTACAGATTTCCTTGATCCCGAGGTTCTGGATAAGCAGTATAAAAACATTATTGAGGCAGGACGAATCGGCGGCAAGCTTTATTTCCTCCCGGTAACACTCGAAATAGAAGGTCTGGTTACTAAGTCTGATATGGTGAAAGACGGAGCTTCAGGGATCACTTTCGAAGAATTTGACAAGCTGATAAAGGATCAAATGAACGGTTTCTCGCCCTATGACTATACGGATTCAAAGGCCTATAACAAACGCGCATTCATTCTGTCGTGTATTGATACAAAGCGCGCCATCGAAGGTGACAAGATCGAGTTCGGAACAGAACAGTTCCGGACCGCAGCAGAATATGCAAAAGCCAACATCAAATATAACAATGTGGAAGAAACGCCCGTCGAATATATAGGCAGCTGGGACAGATACAGAGGCAAATGCTATTACACTAAGATCGCTGACTATCTTGATTATGTTCATTCCTGCTACAATGCCAAAGACGAATACTCGATAATCGGTACGCCCTCTGTTGATGCAACTGGCCCCAGATTTAGTGCGCTTGAGACGATATCTGTATCGGCTGCAACCGATGTTAAGGAAGGATGCAGAAAGTTTATTAACTATCTTTTCTCCGGCACGGCTTTTGCTTCAGCCGAATGCAATTTCATGCAGATAGTAACCAATAAAGAGATCATGGATAAAAACATTCAGTGTCTCTCGGATCACAATAACGATATTTACGCAGCTTATGAAGCCAATGTAAAGAGTGGAGTCTTCCGTCCTGCAACGGGTTATGACAAGGTTTTTGGCGATAAGTATTCAACCGATGGAATGATCCGTATCTTCCGCGAGAGCCTCGCATCGATCTCTATCTACTATTACGAGGACTACACGATCGTTCAGTTCATGGATGAAGAACTCGCGCCATACTATGCAGGCGACCGTTCACTCGACGATGCGATTAATTACATCAATGACCGCGTAACCAAATATGTAAGGGAGATGTAGGGGATAGATAAGATAGGAAAAGAGGCCGGAGTTTTTCTCCGGCCTTTTTGCATTTAATTAACTGTTTTATTGGACAACACCCAACACCCTCAGCAGCGTTGCGGCAAATACGTAGAGGAAGTCGATCATGCCTGCTGCGATGACGAGGACGAACCAGACGCGCTTGACGCTGAACTTTCTGTTCTTTCGAAGTTCATCGTGAAGAGGTGTTGTGATGTTCTTGAAAAGGATGATCTTCTTCTTGGTAAGTCTTCCGACTGTGATCTTAACGATGGAGATGCCGCCGTCACAAAGGAAGGGAAGTCCTACGATGAAGTAGAGGAGAGGCACTCTGCAGTAGATCAGGAAGAATGCGATAAAAAAGCCGAGACCACGGGAGCCGGCGTCACCCATGAGCATCTTTGACGGGTGGAAGTTGTAAAGAAGATATGCCATGACCGAAGGAATAAAGACGATAAGGAGAATTATCGAATTCCTGTCGGGCAGGGAAAGTGCCATGAATCCCATGAGGAATGTCGTGAATACTGCAAGGATCGAGAGCGTTCCCGACAGGCCGTCTATGCCGTCAGTGGCATTTGTTGAGTTGATCGATACTACGAAGAGGATTACCGCGAGGATATAGAAAACAATCGGATTCAAGTCGAAATATGTGCCTGTGATAGCGATATAGACTCTTGTGCCGAAGAAATGGACACAGATAAATGCGCCTATTAGAGAAACGATGAAGTCAAGGGCGCCTTTGAGATATTCATTCCAGGCATCTACGGATCTGTCATCGAGCCAGCCTGTGACCATTGCGGCGAGGGTTGCGATAAGGCCCATAGCAAGGCCTGTTACTTCATTGCCGCTCTCGAAAAAGCCCTTTTCTGATGTTACCGGGTTATAGATGAAGCAGAGGAGGGCGGAGATCACAAGGAACACCAGCATAAAGTAAAAACCGACACCGGTAGGCTTACCGATGTTCGCTGCTGCGCCCTGGGCGAACTTACGTCCGCGGTCATGTCCCAATAAGACCTTCTCACCGGGAAGGAATCTCAAAAGGATCATTGTAATGGCAAAAGCGGCCGCAAGGCCAATTGCCATCTTGTATATAAAGTACATTAAGAATGCCTCTCGCTCGTTAAGGTTTCTATAACAAAAGCATTATATCCTAACAAATCGCATAAAAAAATCATCAAATAGTGCAATAAATCGACCTGATTGCCTCGTCAGTCTTGGCCAAAATATGTTAATATAACAACTTGTAATTAAGGAGTAACAGATATGGATTACAAAGATTTGATAGCTACAAATTTGGCAGCATGCACAGGCCTTGATAAGGCTCAGGTCGAAGGACTTATAGAGATTCCGCCCAAGCTCGAGCTCGGTGATTTTGCTTTCCCGTGCTTCGTTCTGGCTAAGACCCTTCACAAGGCTCCGCCCATGATCGCTAATGAACTCAAGGACTCTCCTGAGCTCGTTAAGGGCTTTGACGGCGCGGTCACAGTTGATACTGCAGGTCCTTACATCAATTTCAGGATCGACAGGGGGATTCTTGCAAAGAGCGTTATCTCTGAGATCACAGAAGCCGGCGATCAGTACGGCAATAAGAACATCGGTGAGGGCAAGAATGTCATCATTGAGTTCTCATCTCCTAATATCGCAAAGCCTTTCCATGTAGGCCATGCTTTCACGACGATCTTAGGCAATTCACTTGCAAATATCTATTCAAGACTCGGTTATAACGTAATCAGATTCAATCATTTGGGCGATTACGGCACACAGTTCGGAAAGCTCATCACGGCTTACAGGCTCTGGGGCGACGAGCAGGCAATGCAGGACAACCCCATTGACGAGCTCACGAGGATCTATGTTAAGTTCCACGATGAGTGCAAGGTATCTCCCGATCGCGAGAAGGAGCTCGAAGACACAGCAAGAGACAACTTCAGGAAGCTCGAAGAGGGCGAACCTGAGGAAGTGGCACTCTGGCAGCGTTTCAGGGACCTGTCACTCCAGGTTTTCGAGAAGACATATGAGAGAATGGGCATCAAGTTCGATAACTACAACGGCGAATCCTTCTATTCATCAAGGATCCCCGGCGTCGTAAAGATGCTTGAAGATAAGGGCCTTTTGGAAGAGAGCGAAGGCGCTAAGGTCGTAAAGCTCGATGAAGAGGGCCTTCCTCCGTGCCTCGTTGTAAAGAGCGACGGTACCACGATCTATGCTTCAAGAGACCTTGCAGCAGTTCTTTACAGACATGAGGAGTTCAATTTCTACAAGAATATCTATGTTGTAGGACTTCCGCAGCAGCTCCACTTTAAGCAGGTTTTCGCTGTGCTCAAGAAGGCTGGCTTCGACTTTGCTGACGACTGCGTACACGTAGGCTTCGGACTTTTGAAGTTCAAACCCAAGAAGGATGAGAACGGCAATGAAGTCGTTGAGGCATTCTCAACACGTGCCGGCAACATCATCAAGCTTGACGATTTCCTTGATAAGACTACAGAGAAGACGGCTGAGATCATAAGAAAGAACAGCGAGCTTAGAGGCGGTGACATGACCGAAGAGCAGATCGCAAAGGTTTCTGAGGTCGTAGGTCTCGGTGCGGTTTCTTATACATATCTCAGGGCAGGAAGAGAGAAGGATATCCTCTTTGACTGGGATGACATGCTTGATTTTGAGGGCGATACAGCGCCTTATCTCATCTATACATATGCGAGGATCAAGTCGATCTTAAGAAAGGCTGAAGATCAGGGCTTTAAGGGCTCTGTTGATGCCACAGCTGGGCTTACTGCTGAAGATGAGTATGCTGTCATCAGAAGCCTTGCAGACTTCAAGGATGCGGTCGTTAAGGCTGCTGAGAGCTATGAGCCTTTCATGATCTCACGCCAGATCTCACTGATCGCAAGGAATTTCAACCGTTTCTACAACAATTCCAGGATCTTAAACTGCGATTCGGCTGAACTTCGTGATGCACGTCTTAAGCTTTGCGAAGCCGTTGCCGACTGCATCAAGTCCGGACTCGATATGCTCGGAATCGGCGTTGTCGAGAAGATGTAATTAGAAAGGCAGATCGATGGAGAACACAACTAACAGCTCGGTGCCTGATTTTAAGGAACTGAAATACACAAGACCTGATCTTGATAAGTTCACGGAGACAGTAAAAGCCGTTAGATTAAGGCTCATGACCGCAAAGACTATAGAGGCGGCGGATGAGGCGATAAGTGAGTACGAGATTGCAATAAGCTCTTTCGATACTCAGTATGCGCTTTGCCAGATCCTTCACGATCTTGATACTTCAAACGAATTCTATAATAACGAGATGGAGTTCTTCGATGAGGCGACAGCCAGAGTCCAGGAGCTCTCATCCGCTGTTTTATCAGGCCTTCTTACGGCGCCCTGCGCTGATTCCCTGAAGGTCAAGTACGGTCCCATGATCTTCCGCAAGGCAAAAAACCAGAGGGAGATCATTTCGAGCGAGGTAATTGATGACCTCACCGAGGAATCAAAGCTCGAAAATGAGTACTCCCAGAAGCAGTCCGAAGCTGAGATCCCGTTCGGCAAGAAAACATTGAATCTAAGCCTTATCCAGCCTTATCTCCAGTCAACTGACAGGAAGGTAAGAAGAGAGGCTCATATCGCGCTTGATAAGTATTACATGTCCCGTAAAGACACCTACGACGTTATCTACGATGACCTCGTTAAGGTGAGGACACAGGCAGCAAGAAAGCTCGGCTATGAGAACTTTACAGAGCTCGGCTATAAGCGCATGGAACGTTACGATTACACCAGGGAAGACGTTGCTTCTTTCAGGGAGAATATCAAGAAATACATCGTTCCGCTTACGGTGCAGATAAGAAAGCTCCAGAAGGACAGGCTCGGCGTCGATGAGCTTATGTTCCACGATCTGCCGTGTCTCTTTAAGGATGGTAATCCTGCACCTGTTGTAAGCAAAGATACTTATGAGGAAGCAGCTGGAAAGTTCTTCCGTAAGATGTTCGGCGCCAATCCGAGCTTCTTCGATATCCTCTCAGGCCACGGCTATACGGATCTTCTGTCCCGTCCCGTTAAATCCACGGGCGGCTACTGTATGTATCTTGAAGATTACTGCATTCCGTTTATCTTCATGAATGGCAACGGCACTTTCGATGACGTTGCGACTGTGATCCACGAGGGCGGACATGCATATGCAGCCCTTGCAGGCGCTGAATCCTCACCGTTTGTAGAGTGCTTATCACCTACGCTTGAGACATGTGAGATCCACTCGACATCGATGGAATACATGTCATATCCTTTCATGAACATCTTCTACGGCAATCAGGCTGAACAGTACTGCGAGCTCCACATGACTGACGGCCTTCTGTTCCTGCCTTACGGCTGTATGGTCGATGAGTTCCAGCACATAATCTACGACAATCCGAACATGACACCAAATGAGCGTCACGAGATCTGGAGAATGCTTGAGCAGTCCTACCAGCCGTTTACCGAATACGATGTAAATGACACGCCTTTCCATGCTTTGGGCGGCGCCTGGATGAAGAAAGACCATATCTTCACAACGCCTTTCTACTATATCGATTACTGCCTCTCGCAGATCTGCGCTCTTGAGCTCTGGGACGAGTCCAGAACTGATCTTAAGGTCGCACTGGAGAAGTACAATACGCTCTGCCAGTTGGGCGGAAGCGATACATTCTTAAATCTCATAAAGAAGTCCGGCATTGAGTCTCCATTTGACGTCGATGTCATCAAGCGCCTTGCCTTCAAGTGTGCGGATTTCCTTAATCTGTGAGGCTTAGATGAAGTTCCCAGAAGAGTTCTTAAATGAGATGAATGATTTCTTCTCGCGTTACAAGTATGTACCGCAGGAAGGATTCTATGAGAGCTTCGAAAAAGAACCCTTGAAGGGAATAAGATTCTCAAGAACAAAGATAAATTCAGCTGATGAGGAAAAGCAGCTTTTAAATGACCTTGGAGAGGGCGAAAACCCCGTTTCCTGGTGCTCCGGCGGATATTACATCAATAACGAGACCGGTGGCAGAGAAGCGCTCTACCACGCCGGCGTTTACTATCCCCAGGAGCCTTCCGCGATGCTTCCTGCACAGGTCATGGCGGCTAAGCCCGGTGAGATAGTATTAGACCTTTGTGCCGCTCCTGGCGGCAAGGCCTGCAGGCTTGGCGAAGACATGAAGGGCGAAGGTATCCTTGTTGCTAACGAGATCAGCTTCGACCGCTCCAAAGCGCTTCTCCGCAACATAGAGCGTTCAGGCATCAAGGGCGCCGTTATCCTCAATGAGACGCCCGAGAATATTGCGTCCAGGCTTCCTCTGTTCTTCGATAAGATCCTTATCGATGCACCGTGCTCCGGAGAGGGAATGTTCAGAAGAGATCCGGGTGCAGTTAAGAGCTACATGAACTACGGTCCCAAGGTCTGTGTTCCTTTGCAGGAATCTATCCTCGAAGCAGCCCACAAATGCCTTAAAGAAGGCGGTTCCATCGTTTATTCCACATGCACTTTCTGCGTTGACGAGGATGAGAACCAGATCAAGCGCTTTATTGAGCGACACCCTGAATACCATGTAAAAGCTCATCCTGAGATAGAAGGCATTACCCATAACGGAGAAGATTCGATCCTGCCCGGCTCCATGAGGATCTGGCCTCATTTGTCCGAAGGTGACGGCCATTTCTGCGTTCATATCGTTAAGGGTGAGGAAAAGGACCTTAAATCTGCAGAAGAACTGCTTATCAGGAACGAAGTGCGCTCTAAGGACAAGAATGTTGAAGCTGCAATGGATATGCTCGATGAAGTCTTATCCGTTAAGGGCAGGGAAGACATCCTCAAAGGTGAATTCATAAGCCATGGCACGGGCATCTTCCAGATGACTTTTGACGAGAAGCTCTTTAAGGGCCTCAAGGTCGTAAAGACAGGCCTTTATGTAGGTGATATCAAGCCTTTGAAGTCGGGAAAGAAGGTTTTCGAGCCCTCCAATAGCATTGCGCTTGCTTTAGACAGGTCTGAGATCAGAGATGACTCATATCTGGGGCTTTCACGTGACGACGACAGGCTGCTTAAATACTTAAGAGGCGAGACTATATCTGTTACTTCTGAAGACGGCCTGAAAGCTTCAGGAACGGTTCTTGTAGGCATCGGAGACTATCCGCTGGGATTTGCCAAGATCAACGGACAGACCGCTAAAAATATGTATCCCAAGGCATGGAGGCTTATATGACGGAATTCAAACTTATTCTTGCGACATCCAACAAGGACAAGGCAAGAGAGATCGCAGAGATATTAGACGGCACACCTTTCGTTGTTACGACAATGAAGGAAGAGGGCTTTGATCCCGATATCGTTGAAGACGGCAAGACATTTGAAGAGAATGCACTTATAAAGGCGCGCGCCGTACATGCTCTCGCTAAGGGCGCTTACGTCATGGCTGATGACTCCGGCCTCTGCATCGACGCGCTTGACGGCGCTCCTGGCATATATTCCGCAAGATTCTGCGGCGAGGATTCCACATATCCCGAGAAGTTTGCGAAGATCTTTGAGATGCTTAAGGACGTGCCTGAAGACAAGCGCACAGCAAAGTTCGTATGCAGCATCGCGGTCGTAAGACCTGACGGCTCCGAATTCACAGTAAGGGGCGAGATCTGCGGCGTTCTTCACGAGAAGCCCATGGGAGACGGTGGCTTTGGCTACGATCCTATCTTCTACGTGCCTGAATTCGGCATGACCACTGCCCAGATGACCAAGGAGCAGAAGAATTCGATAAGCCACAGGGGCAAGGCTTCAAGAGCTATGGCGGAGAGGCTCAAAGAGGAGTTAGGCTGAGGTTTTCTATCCTTTTTGGTGATCGTCTTTTGCAGAACTTATTATGCAGCCGCTAAAATCCAGAAATAGTTCCGATACAGTCGGACTTTTTTCCGGACAAACGCGGATCCGATAATAGAAATCCAGAAATAGTTCCGACATAGTCGGACTTTTTTCCGGATTTTTCCGGATTCATCTCACTATTAGGCTGGATATATTCTGTATTTCTGACGCAAATCGCGCCAAAAAGATTAACGATAATCTGCAAACGCAATAAAACTGCGTCCCTTCTTATTATATTTATTGAAAACACCATGTAATCGTGTTAATATTGTCAGGCGCGTACAAATGTCCGTCTGTGGAAGTATACTTGGGCGCGAAAATCTCATAGAAAGGTCTTGACCTTATGCATCAGGATAACCCCGAATATTTCCTAGTCGACAAAAGAGTTTTGCCTGAAGTCTTCATTAAGGTAATGGAAGTTAAGCAGCGCCTTAACACCGGTGAGTCTGCTTCCGTAAACGAAGCGGTTAGAAAGACAGGGCTTTCCAGAAGTGCATACTACAAGTATAAGGATTCAGTCCTTCCGTTCTATGAGGCGGCAAGCGGCAAGAAGGTTACACTCCTTCTTTCTGTTGAGAACTTCCAGGGCATCCTGTCTGAGATCATAAGGACTATTGCGGAATCCCGCGCAAATATTCTGACTATCAATCAGAATATCCCGATCAACGGCCTTGCAGATATCTCGATCTCCATTGAGACCGTATCGATGTATGGTACAGTTGACGACATAATCAATGATATATCCAAGCTCGCGGGCGTGCGTAAGTGCATGATCCTGAGCAGGGAATAATGAAAGGTAAGGAAAAGTAGAAATGGCAATTAACATCGCAATTTTAGGCTTCGGTACAGTAGGTTCTGGTGTAGCCGAGACCTTGGATATCAACAAGGATGTTATCGCAAAGCGCGTTGGAGAAGAGATCGTTGTAAAGCATATCCTTGACATCAGGGATTTCCCTGAGAGCAGATTCGCAGCTCTTGTTACACATAATGCGGACGATGTCTTCACTGATAAGGACATCAAGATCGCAGTAGAGACTATAGGCGGCGCAAGGATCGCTTATGAATACACCAAGCGTGCATTATCTTCAGGTATCAGCGTTGTTACTTCAAATAAAGAGCTCGTCTCCACAAAGGGACCTGAACTTCTCGAGATCGCAAGGAACAATAACTGCTGCTATCTGTTCGAAGCTGCAGTAGGCGGCGGCATCCCGATAATAAGACCTCTTTATAAGTGTCTTGCTGCAAACAAGATCACAAAGATCGCAGGTATCGTCAACGGTACAACGAATTACATTCTCTCCCAGATGAAGGATGAGGGTGTAGACTTCGTTACGGCTTTAAAGCAGGCTCAGGAGAACGGTTTTGCTGAGGCTAATCCTTCTGCAGATATCGACGGCATCGATGCCCAGAGAAAGCTCTCGATCCTTTCTACGATCGCAAACGACGGCGAATACATCGCTCCTGAGAAGATCTCTGCTGAAGGTATTTCCGCGATCACGACAGATGATATGGCATTTGCAACATCTATCGGCTGTGATATCAAGCTCATCGCTCTTTATGAAGCCGGCGAAAAGCCTGTCGCTTTTGTTGCTCCCGCTTTGGTGGAAAAGAGCAATCTTTTATATAACGTAAACGGCGTATTCAATGCTATTATGGTTGATGGCAACAGCTTAGGACAGGCTATGTTCTATGGACAGGGAGCCGGCACGCTTCCCACGGCATCTGCTGTATGCGGTGATGTTTTAGAGGCTGCAGTAAGCAAGCCTTATGAGAACAGGGCATGGACGGCTGAGAGCGTTGAGATCACTCCTTACGATGAGATCACGACTGATATCGTTATCAGAGTGGAGAATGCTGCTGAAGTCGTAGTTAAGGGCTACAGCTGCGTTTATCTTTCCGATGAGGCAATCCTCGTTAGCGGAATCAAGCATAAGGAGATCGAAGCACTTGTAGCTGGTACAGGCGCTAAGTCCTGGATGCACTATCTTAAGTAAGTCCAAATAGAAATTTGGAGGAATATTTTAAATGAAGGTATTAGTAGTTGGCGGCGGCGGAAGAGAGCATGTTATTTGCTGGAAGCTCAAGCAGGATCCCAGGATAACTGAGCTTTACTGCGCTCCGGGTAACGGAGGTATCGCTTCAATCGCCACTTGCGTTGATATTAAGGCTACTGATCTCGATTCTATGGTCGAGTTCGCGAAAAAAGAGCAGTTCGATCTCGTTTTCGTAGCTCCTGATGATCCGCTCGCTCTTGGTATGGTCGACAGAATGGAAGAAGCAGGCCTCAGAGCCTTCGGTCCTAAGGCAAATGCAGCGATCATTGAAGGTTCAAAGGCTTTCTCAAAGCAGCTTATGAAGAAGTATTCGATCCCTACTGCAAAGTATGAGATCTTCGAAGATGAGCAGAAGGCTCTTGATTACCTTGAGACTCAGCCTATGCCTATCGTTATCAAGTGCGACGGACTTGCATTAGGTAAGGGCGTTATCATTGCCCAGACACTTGATGAGGCTAAACAGGCCGTAAAGGACATGATGGAAGACAAGAAGTTCGGCAATGCAGGCTCCACGATCGTTATCGAAGAGTGCATGACAGGTCCCGAGCTTACAGTTCTTGCTTTCTCTGACGGCAACACATGTGTTCCGATGGTATCTTCAAGAGACCATAAGAGAGCATACGATCACGATGAAGGCCTTAACACAGGCGGCATGGGTGCTGTTACACCCGGTGCCGACATGACAGATGAGCTTAAGGCACGTATTCAGAACGAGATCATCACACCTACAGTCGAAGCTCTTAAGAAAGAGGGAAGACCGTTCAAGGGTGTTATTTACTTCGGACTTATGCTTACACCTGAAGGACCGAAGGTAGTAGAGTACAATGCGCGTTTCGGAGATCCTGAGGCACAGGCAGTGCTGCCGCTTCTGGAGAACAGCCTTCTCGATATAGTAGATGCGGTCATTGACGGTTATCTCGATAAGATCGACTTCAAGTGGAAGAATAAGTGTTCCTGTGTTGTCGTTATGGCTTCCGGCGGATATCCGCAGAACTATGCAAAGGGCTACGAGATCACAGGTATCGATACATGCGGCAAGATCGTATTCCAGGCAGGCACCGCACTTAAGGACGGCAAGCTCGTTACCAGCGGCGGACGCGTTCTCTGCGTATACGATGAAGGAGATACCCTTGATGAGGCGATCGACGGTGCTTACGAAGGCGTCGCCAAGATTTCCTTCAAGGACATGCACTTCCGTCACGATATAGGAAGGACACTCGGTTAATAAATGAGAATAGGCATCTACGGAGGCTCATTCGATCCCGTTCATGACGGTCACATAGCAATGATCAATTCCGCATTGAAGAGCGGATTCATTGACCTTGTGATCGTTATTCCTTCGGTCAGAAATAATTTCAAGCTCTACGCAAATAAGCTTCCGCCCCCGTACCGCTTCTACATGATGCAGGAGACGATAGAAGGTCTTGGCATCAAAAACTGCTTAGTGAGCGATGTGGAATACGGCATTGACGGCGTAAGCTATACTGCTGTTGTCCTTAAGAAGCTTACTTCTGAAGAATATATTACTGATTTCCTGATAAAGAACGATGTCAAGAAAAAGAAGGCCGAGGAGCACCATGAATTCTTCTGGATCATGGGATCTGACACGCTTGGTACTTTCGAGACATGGTATAACCCGGGTGAGATACTTAATTACGTTACGCTCCTTGCTGCCGTAAGGCCCGGTGACACGACGGATGTCGATAAGGCTGCAGCATCGGTCAAGAAGAATCTCGGAGGCAAGGTAGAGATATTCCGTCTTAAGGGCATTGACTGCTCTTCGTCAGGGATCACCACATCCGGTGACTTTTCGAAGGTTCCGGAGCCTGCCAGGGAATTCATCAAAAGACATGCGCTTTATACAGAAAACACAAAGCTTGAAGGCGTTTCGGAGGAAGCAAAGAAACAGTTCTATGAGAGCTCTGTATGGATGTATAAGTATCTGGGCGCGAAAAGACTTCTTCACACTCTTAACGTAGGCTATCTGTCTGCGCACCTGGCTGATGTCTTCGGTTGTGACAAGGATAAGGCCCTTATCGCAGGCGCTCTTCACGACTGCGCGAAAGAACTCCCTCTCGAGAAGCAGACAGAGCTCGCCAAAGAATATGCAGGCGATCTGTTTACGGAGAAGAAGCTTCTTCATTCACCTGCGGGCGCGACGTTCGCGAAAAATGAATTCGGCATTGAAGATAAAGAGATCCTTGATGCTATCTGCTATCACACGACCGGCAGGGGCGACATGACTCTTTTGGAGAAGATAGTATATCTTGCAGATAAGATCGAGCCTTCAAGAAACTATACTGATCTTACGCCCATTAGGACTGCAGCAGAGTCAGATCTCGACAGTGCGATGAGGATGACAGCATCCGCCGTAAGGGACAAGTTCGTTTCGCAGGGAAGGGACATCCACCTGATGACGCTGTTAATGATGCGTGATCTCGGAATGGAATAAAGATTTAAGTTTGTTATAATCAAATCATCAATAAACCAAGGAGATATTTATGGACACAAAAGAGTTAGCCGCTAAGATCGTTGACATTCTTGATTCAAAGAAGGGTATCGATATCGAGACGATAGATTTAACAGGAAAGACAGTACTCGCTGATTATTTCGTTCTTGCAAGCGGTAATTCGACCACACAGATCAAGTCTCTGGCTGACGAAGTTGAGTATGTCCTTAAGAAGGATTACGATATCACTCCCGACCACATCGAAGGCCGCTCCGGCGACAAGTGGATCCTTTTGGACTATAAGGATGTTGTAGTCCATGTCATGGGCAGAGAAGAGCGTGAGAACTACAATATCGAGAAGTTCTGGGAGACAAAGAGAAGAGAAGGCGAAGAGTAACTCTTATAGTAATTTATTTAAAGTAATGTTTGAGACCGGCAAGGAAATTCCTTGTCGGTTTTTGTATGGTTTTGTCGGTAAAAACCGACAAAGAAGGGTGCTATGCTCTACCTATGAAAAAGAGCGTCGCTAATAAGATCAGGAAACTAATCTCTCCTCTGGCATTCATTCTGGTGATAATCCTGAGTGCCGTATATAAGCTGGTATTCAAAGGGAATACGGACTTTACCGTAAAAACCTTTAAGAGCGGGAAGACTGAAGTTGTAAGGGCGGATGAGAGTGCTTTGACAGAACCTCATGAGCCGGAAACATCTGTATCAGAGTCAGCTTCCGCATCTGCTGCTGAGAAAGTCCAGCTTGTAAGCGTCTATATCTGCGGTGAGGTCATAAATCCGGGCATCTACGAAGCTCCCAAAGGCGCGATGCTCAATGACATCATCGAAGATGCGGGAGGTCTTACGGACGAAGCTTCAGTGAATAACATCAACTTCGTCTATCAGATAACCTGCAACATGTCAATCTATATTCCGTCCAGAGATGAGACCGCGAGCGGCTTTAACGGCGGCGACATAATAAGGCCGGACGGTGTTTATGTCTGGGGCAGCCAGCAGGGAGGAACTTCTGATACAGGAAGCACTGTAATAAGCATAGTAAACATCAATACTGCTACGGTAGATGAACTAAAGACCCTGCCGGGGATCGGAGGTGTGACGGCGCAGGCGATAGTCGATTACAGGGCCAAAAATCCTTTTAAGAAGATAGAGGACCTTAAGAACGTCACCGGAATAGGCGACTCAAAATATAACAGGATAAAGGATTATATCTGCGTCTGATCAGGTGTAGCCGTAAAGGCCTCTGACGCTTACTTCTCCGCTCCTGAGATCTTCGATGGAGCCGTCATCGAACTTAACCTTAAGTGTAAAGTCCTCGTTGATGGCAATAGCCGTTCCTGAGCGGCCCTGACTGTTCTCAGCAAGCTGCGGATAAGCCACGATCTTACTTCCAACCGTGACATTATTCTTGCGGTAGCGGTTAAGATAGTAGTCATCATCGGGCCATCTGTATGCGATGTCGTACATAGCCCTGATGAGTTCTGCTGCAAGTTTTGAACGGTCGAATGTCTTATTGCCGTTTTCGAGTGAGATTGAAGTTGCAATCTGTGATAACTCTTCAGGGAAGGAGGTCTCGTTGACATTGATGCCGATACCGATGATGCAGTTGTCTATAAGACCGCTTTCGGCTTCGACCGTAACTTCCGTAAGGATCCCGCAGATCTTTTTCCTGTTCATGAGAAGGTCGTTTACCCATTTGACCTGTGAGTCGATACCGTAGGCATTGAAGATCGCATCAGATACCGCGATAGCTGTCCAGCTCGTGAGATTTGAGATCTTATCAAAGCCTGACTCGGGTTTAAACAGGAAGGAGAAGTAGATCCCGACACCCTTCGGTGAGGAAAAGCTCCTTCCGCGCCTGCCTTTACCGCCGGTCTGGCAGTCGGCGATAACGACCGTACCTGACGGAGCACCGTTCCTTGCCATATCCTTAAGCACATTGTTCGTGGAGTCGACGGATTCGAAAACATGGACATTAGGGATCAAGTCATCCGGCAGAAAGACTGAGACGGAACCTTTGGAGAGAATGTCCGGGCTCTTGGTCAGAAGATAGCCTTTGTTGGTGGACGAAGTGATCTCATATCCCTCGTCACGGAGTGCTTTTACAGCCGAATTTACGGCTGCCCTGGTGACACCCAGCTTGCGGCTTATAGCTTCTCCTGATATGTAATCATCCTCTCTGGAGATGAGTTTCAGTACGTCGTCTTTTAGCATTTTTCAGACATTTCTCCCTGATTTTGACCTTCGTTTTAGTAAAAATATCTAATTAGACTGCAAAAATAATAACACTTTATAGCGAATTTGCGGTAAAATATATTCGGTTTAGTGCTTTTTATTTTAACAGGGTGAACATGGGTATATATTCGATCGTATTGGGAGTAGTAATGCTACTCAGCATGTTATCTACTTTTGCGCTCGTTCTCTTTACGAGACGTGGCGCCAATACACTTGAGGTTTTGATGTCCGTTTGTGTCACGATAAGTAACTCCGGTTACTTCATCCTTTCGTGTTCCAGAAACGTTCAGGAAGCTCTCCTTGCCAATACTCTGGCTTACGTCGGCGGAATATTCCTGCCTCTTCTTATTGTGTATATACTGATCGACTATTCGGACTCCAAAGTTCCCACATGGTTCTCGATCGTCATCCTTGTTATTAATATTATAGTCTTTATGTCTGTCTTGCTTACGGACAGACTTCCTTATTTCTATGCAGCAGTCCAGTTTGTTCCGGGTTATCCTTCTTACCTTATTAAAGAGCCTGCCCAGATCTATTACATCAGATACATAATACTGGCGGTAGAGGTCGGACTTGCTGCATTCTTTACTATCCTGACATATCTTGGCAAGCGCAGCGCTTCGTTCAGACTCATGGTTACCTATGCAGGTTCTCTGTTTGGTGTAATGCTCGTTTACCTTGGCTCAAGACTGTTTGAAATTAAAGTCGAGATCATTCCGTTCTTCTATCTTATCTGCACATTGATGCTGGACTACGTTGTCGCAAGATCCACGATCTACAACGTTAACTTGAGCGTCCAGGAGAAGATCGATGAGCTCAGCACATTCGGTTATCTCGTTTTAGACCGGAAGTTCAAGTATGTAGGAAGCAATGCCGTAGCCCAGAAATTCTTCCCTGAGATCAAGAATTCAAGGATCGACTCCAAGATAATCCCCAAGGATTATGCATTGAAGGATCTCCTTAAATGGATCGCCAAGAATGCTGAAGAATCTTCAGAAAGCGAGAATTCTCAGGGCAAATTCAAGAAGGCTATCGTGATCAATGACAGGAGCCCCAGTGAGAGACGTCACCTTGAATGTGAGATGAGCTTCATTCATTTCGGATTATTCAAAGAACACGTTTCAGGATACCTGGTGGAGCTTATTGACGACACCGAGCAGCATAACATGATCGAGTCCATGAGCTTTAAGGGTGAATCTTTGAAGCGTGAGGTAGAACGTCAGACCAAGAGAGCCAAGTCGATGCAGATGTCTACTATCCTCGGCATGGCTGCCATGATCGAATCACGTGACAACTCCACAGGCGGTCACATCAACAGGACATCCGCCTGCGTCGCTTTGTTCGTTGAGCACCTCCGTAAGCTTGACGACTACAATATGAGCGAGAATTACTGGGATTCCGTAATCAATGCCGCACCTCTCCATGACCTTGGTAAGATCGCCGTTGATGACGCTATCTTAAGAAAGCCTTCAGGCCTTACAGATGAGGAATATGAGAAGATGAAGATCCACGCACCTTACGGCGCGAAGATCATGAGCAAGGTACTTGAAGACGTTGAGGATAAGGAATTCGTAAGAGTAGCTACCAATGTGGCCCACTATCACCACGAGAAGTATAACGGCACAGGTTACCCTGACCAGTTAAGAGGGGAGAGCATCCCGTTCGAGGCAAGGATCATGGCTCTGGCAGATGTTTTCGACGCGCTTGCAAGCCGCCGTTATTACAAGGATCCTATGACCTACGATGAAGCTTTCGAGATCATCAGACAGGAACTGGGACACCATTTCGATCCGCACCTGGGCCGCATCTTTATCTCACTGAAGAAAGAGATCATCGCTCTCTACGAATCGTTCGAAAACACGGATTACGCAAGATAAAAGCAAGGCTGACTCATATAGAGCAGCCTTTTATTTTTCTTATGTTACTATCACATAAGGCAAAAAATTAGGCCAATAATTACAGAAAAAGCTGCTTTTCTATAATTATCGGCCTATAAAAATAGCTGATGCGATAGTGGTTCAATTGCCGGGAGTCCTTCGGCCGTAGCGTTTGCTTAAACTTCCTCGTTAATGATGTTCTTGACCCACTTGTATTTTTTGTAGTGGGCGATTACTACAGGTATCTTAACGATCTCGTCCAGGTTTAAGATGAAGTAGACGACCATTACAGGCAAGCCGAGTTTGAACGCTGCGATGTATCCGACAGGCACGATAAAAGCCCACATTGTGACGGTATCGCAGATGAAGCCGAACTTTGTGTCTCCGCCTGCTGAGAAGATGCCGCTGATGAGTGTGGAGTTTATAGATCTTCCGAGAATGTAGTAACTGCACATCAGGAGCATGATGAACAGATAGTGCTCAGCGGTCTCTGTAAGGTTAACGAAGTAGAGGACAAGAGGTGCTGACGCAGCCGCAACAAGTCCCAGGATGATTCCTGAGATAACTGTTATCTTAAAGAGCTTATCGCCGTATACCTTAGCCTGTTCAAGTCTTCCCGCACCAAGCTCGTTGCCGATGATGATGACGCTTCCGCCTGCGATGGCAAAGCAAAGGCAGGAAACAAGGTCTTTGACGATCGCAGCGATACCGTTGGCAGCCGCAGCATCAGCGCCAAGGTGTCCCATGATTACCGTGATCATGGTAAAGCCGAATCCCCAGAGAAGTGAGTTCAGAAGGTAGGGGAGAGTATATTTTGAAAATCTCTTTCTTAAGTCCAGATCGACTTTGAAGATGTTTTTGAACTTAAGCCTGAATTTCGTTTTCACAAGGATGAAAATTACGCAGAGAAGGAATCCTGCACCGTTAGAGATTGTCGTCGCAAGTGCAGCGCCTGCAGATCCCATTCTGGGAGCGCCGAGAAGACCGAAGATCAGGATGGCGTTCAGAATGATGTTTAAGAATACGATAACAACGCTTGCGATAGTGCATTCCTTAACATATCCGACATTCTTAAGCAGCGTCTCGAAAACAGATGCGAGCGTCATGAAGACATACGAAAATGACGCGATCCTGATATAAGGGATTCCGTTAGCGATGAGCTCAGGCTCGTTTGTAAATACTCTCATTACCCCTTCAGGCATGAACATGCCGCAGCAGAAAAATACGATGATTACAGGGAGCGACAATGCGAACATGTAACCGAAAACCTTTTCGATCGAATTATTGTCGCCCTTGCCCCAGAACTGCGCAGCGAACATGGAGCCGCCGGCTGTGATGGACATGGTAAACAGGGTCAGTACGAGTACGACCTGGGTAGCCAAAGATACAGCTGCCATTGAATCCTGTGAGAGGAAGAGCAGCATGATAGCATCCGATACCGGTACCAATGCGAACACGAAGTTCTGCAGTGTCATCGGCAGGATCAGCGAGATCAGCTTCTTTCTGAATGATGTGTCTTTAATCTGTGTCATAAAATAAATTCCTATTTCCCATATATATAAATTTACGCAGGATTGGAATTTTAACGCGAAAATTGACAAAAATCAAACGGTTTTCGCGCATTTTCTCGCTTTTTCTCGTTTTTTCGCTATTTTTCTATTATTTCTTATTAGCAAATTAATTTTATTTTTGTCCCCATTCTGTCCCCGGTGCATTGGTATTATCGGATTGTAAGGCTGGAAAACTATGTATTGAGGACATGATTATGAAGCGTATAGACATCCGCTTAATACTCAAAAAAGCTATAGCAACCATTCTGGTTGCAGCTTTGACTGCGTCCGTGATCATTACATACGACAAGGCCGGCCAGTTTTTCAATTCCATAAGGACTGTATTCGCTGATGAGGTCGAGGGTGCTGACACACCCCCGGCCGAGAGCGAGGCTCCCAAGGCTGAGCCCAAGGAGACAAAAGCTCCTGAAGCCACCAAACCGGCAGAGACCGAAGCAAAGCCAGAGCCGGCTGAGACGACACCTGAACCTCCCAAGGAAACAGAACCTGAGAATACAGTCGAAGCTCCCGCAGAAACAACAACCGAGGCAACAGAGCCCGCTGAGTCAAATACAGAAGAGACAGAGCCTGAGAAGACCGAAGTAGAAACAACAGAACCTACAGAGACAGAACCGGTTGAGACAGAGCCTACTGAATCAAAAACAGAAGAAACAGCTCCCTCTGAAACAGAACCCACAAAGACCGATATCGAGCTCAAATACCGCAAGGTAAAGGCAGAAGGCGAAGATATATACGTATCAGGACTCTTACCCGCAGACGTTAAAGTAACGGCTGAGAGTGTTGAGGTCCAGGTTAGCGGTGCAAAGGTCATTGCAGCCTATGATATCAAGGTTTTCGACAAGGAAGGCAACGAATGGCAGCCCGCTGAGCCCCTCAAGATCGAGGTAGCATCAGACGAGTGTAACAGTGTTACAAAAAATGAAACCGAAGTCATTTATGTTCCGGACGAGCTCGCAGAGAGTGGCAAGCCGGTCGACATCAAGAACACGAAAATCGAAAAAATCGATGCTGAGGTCAAAAACGGCAAGGTTGAATTTGAAGCCGGTCACTTCAGCGTTTATGTCATCATTGAGCACGAGGGGGGAGAGGTTGTTACTCCCCGTGTACAGTTCCACTTCATCGCACCCGTTGCAGAAGACTATCAGCCTAATGGCGATGAATACACTTCTGCTCCTTATATATTTACCAACAAGGCAACCGATCCTCAGGCTGGCAACAAGCAGGTCTCGATGATCGTCCGTGACGGCGACAAGCTCGAATCAATCGAAGCGCCGATGAATACCCAGAATACATACTTTTACGGATGGTACACAGTTAATAAGTCTGAGGATTCGGTTACCTATAACAATTCCAGTAAGACATATGGCGGCACAATTAAATACAGCTGGCCGTTAAATGATCCTATCCGTGTTGAACTCGATAAGAATGTAACTGTCAGTGCAGTTAAATCAGGTTCTACGATCACTTCCATCAACTGGACCGTAGGCAATGCTTCCGGTACATGTGCAGGTACAGATATCGATTCCGAAGGCTGTGCTCATGTATATCTCGCGCCGATTTACAGCAATTATTACTTCGTTAATTTCCATCTCGGTGAGAAAGGCACATCGATTGGTGATACACTTCTTTCGCGTAAACTCATCGTTCTCGGAAGCAGCAATCAGACTGAAGTTAAAGTAAGTGATATTCAGTCACCGAGCAACGATCCTGTACACGTTGTATTTATCGGTTGGGACAGATATAACGGTTCTACTCCTGAATTGATCAGAACGATCGATTCCAATGGCGAAGAGATCATCCAGCCGGGCAAAGACGGCACATATATCACCGCCGGTGCTGCTACCATTGATCTTTATCCTCACTTCGTACAGGCCCGTTATATCAATTTCAATATCGGTCCCAGCGGAAACGGCGCATTGTTCGTAAAGGACGCTGAGGGTGATGAGTATGCTGTAACATCTTTGTCTACAACATCAAGAAACGGTTTTTCATTCGGCGGCTGGTATACCGAGGCTGACGGAGCAGGGGTTCAGATTACCGGTGCTGACGGAAACGTTTTAGCAACGGCTTCTGTTGATGAGCCCGGCTTCAAGGTTTCCGGCGGTAAGATCAAGGCTTATGATGCTCTTGACAGTAAGACGCTCTATGCATATTGGATTCCTAATACTACTGCACAGTATAAGGTCGTTATCTGGAAGCAGAAGTCTACTGATGCACCTGGCATTGATAATGAAGATAAGACGTATGACTATTACAGCTATTATTATGACAAAACTTGGAATACCAGCAATCCTGTAACTGAAAGTGTATTGCATAGTTTCAGTGGTAAAGATGCTGATGGCGGAACTGTTAATAATGTTGATCTTCTTGGTATGGTTTTTTACGAAGATCCTAATGGTAATAAGCCAAATACAAATAATAAGCCAGATGGATTTGTGTATGACCGATGCGAGAATACCGGGTATATTGATCCCCAGGGCAGTACTGTTATCAATGTTTATTATGACCGTATTACTTACAACTTGAGATTTATCTTTGCCAGACGTGCAGTAAATAACACTGGTAATGAAACAGGTAATTTCTACGTTCCTACGTTAAGTGGTTCATTTAATCCGCCTTCGAATATAACATGGCAGTCTTATGTTACAGGTGGCTCGGGAATGCGCTGGGATGATTCAGGCAGAAATCAGTTAAGTGATATATGTACTTATCAGAATACAAGTATCAAATCGGATGTTTATAACGGTTATAGATATTATTACTATGTTATAACTGCTAATTACGGAGCTGAGATTTCCTCTGTTTGGCCGGATTACGATAATTTCCCCGATAATAATAGGGGTCTTTCTGGTTGGTGGCTTATGTCAAATGCCGGGATATATGGAAGCTCCGGTCAAAATGATACCGTTAAAGGTATTGTTTATAGAATGGATAAGAGTATCCTGGGATTTACTAATTCGATTGATGGTAACTTCCTAATAGCCAGTTATAGATCTTCTTCGCCTGCTGATTGGACATACAACATTTATTGGGAAGTTTTAGACGGAGTGGACTATCCTAGTGAGTCGCTTGTAACCAGAAATAATAAGACATATTATAAAGCACTATCTTTTATCGCACGATCCAATGGTAACTACTCTCAGCAGAACGCTCCGAGCTATGATGGTTTTGAAGACGGACAAAAAGAGAACCCAGGTGGCAATGCTGTTAATTTCTTTTATGATCGCAAATCTTTCAGATTGACATTCTCTGCTAACTATCCTGACAATTATGCAGAAAATGCACCTCCTTACGAAACGAGCCTTGCAGCGTACAGTGGAACTGCAGCTCCTGCAGCACCTAATAACAATTTCTATTTCGATGGCTGGTATGAAGATGCGGCAGGTTCAGTTCCGTTCGATTTTGCAAATGCTACTATGCCGGCGGCACGTAAAGTTATCTATGCTAAATGGTCTTTGGTAACATACCCTGTTAACATCAATCCTAACGGCGGTGTTATCGATTCTATCGACTACAGATGGTTCACAGCTGAACAGTTGGCAACTACAGGTCTTTCCGGCACAAACAACAGCTTTGCTACATACTTTGACAATACAGCGACTCAGACTATCGAGCGTTACGATAACGTCAAGCGTCCTTATGTTGAAGTAAGTGATGCTGAAGCAGCCCAGATGGATCCTAATGATGTATACCGCTATGTTTACATTTATAAATCTAATCAGGAAGGCGGAGCAGGTAAGATCTCCGCTCCCGGCCGTGCTGCTGTATATATCAAGGATACTGTTCAGTCCCTGAATATTTTCTATCAGTATTATGTTCACGAAGTAGAAACCCGTCAGGCCAGGGATCCTGAATTGGTACCTCTGCCTCGTGCCCAGTGGGAAGCAACATACGTATCTAGCGAAAAGTACAGAACTCTCAGAAGCGGTGAGGAGTACGTCTTCCTCGCATGGTATGAAGTTGTAAACGGCGTTCGTCAAAATACACCTTTCGATTTCTCACAGCCTGCTACAGGTGAGACTACATTGATCGCCGAATGGCGTTTGGAAGGCGGATACAGCCTGCTCTATACAACAGAGTATTACGCTGACAATAACGATTACATCACAGCTAACCTTGAAGACTGGACTGATCCTTTGGATGGACATTCCAAGTATTCTGACGGAGCTGCAACTCATGCAATGCAGGAGCCTACTTCCATCAGGGTTAACGGTAAGAATTCCGAGGATGCAGAGTATGTTGATTACCAGTTCTTGGGCTGGCAGATCGTCAGAGTCACAACAGTAAACGGCAGGCCTTATTACACACCTCTTGAGCCCGGTGTCTATTACACAGCAGGTCAGGATCTTACTGTAAAGGCCAGATATTCCGATGAGAACATGGTTATCCACATGCAGGCCGTTTACCAGAAGAGAAGTGAGGCTTACAGAAGACCTGACGTTGTTAACCTGACGTTGAATGCAAGTCAGGATGCAATGGGTTCCGGAACAGGATCGATTGATCTTGCTAATGGCACATTACCTGAATGGAGATGGCCTGGACATTATCATTCTGACAGCACCTGCATCTATTTCGGTGATACACAGTCTAATGCTGCTGTAGAGCTTTATAAGTATGCGACAACACTTACCCAAAGTGAGATTACAGGTGAGACATTAAATCCTGCAGGTACTAATGTATTCAAACACAGCAAAGGATTTAAGCTGATCGGATTCGATCTGGATGCTCCGGATACTGATTTTGTACCTGATTATCCTGCAGACGCTGTAATCGCAGTAAAACCTGGTGAGCAGCACACATTGTATGCTGTTTGGGAACCGATGGTTTACCTGACGATTAAGAATGATACAGGTGTCGGTCCTGTTACTTTCACTGTCAGCGGTACAAATCAGGCAGTTCACATCGTCAATCAGACCGACGGCTCGTTCTCACGTACAGCTCTTAATCCAAATCAGAGTATTACTGTAGCTGATGGCGAGTATATAAGACTGGTTGTTCCTTACGGTGAACTCGAAAAGATTACATTAAGCGGTACTAATACATTAGGTACAGGTTATTGGCTTAGTGCTAAGAGTGAACTTGGAACAACAAATCCTACAGCAAGAACGCTGTCTGGAAATTATTACCGTGTCCCGAACACTGAGACATTTACTTTTACAGATGAACAGGGATTAGTAACTCATGAAGAAGGCGTTGTCATTACATTTACTGCAGAGAAAGCGCCGCATACACTGATACTTGATGACAACTATACTGGCGGAGCTACAAGAGAAGTCACATTCTCTGAAACTCCTACCGGTGTTGTTTTCTATCAGACTGAGACAACAACATCTTACACATTACCTAGTACAAGTACACGTATCGGTTGGGAGCTTGTAGGTTGGGATGAGAATCCTGATTCAACAACACCTGCCTATACAACAGGTGCATGGACGATTACTGACTTAACTGCGTTCTTTACTAATAGCGGATCATCTTCAGCTGATATAGAAGAGAAGACGCTCTATGCTATCTGGAAAGCAAATGCTGATGCCAGCACGGTTTATGTATGGAAGAATGTTCCGGAACCGGGTGATCAGAGTAAGGACTTCACATTTACGGTTTCATTTTGTGGCGGCTTCAGATATACCGAATCTGAGTCAAATGGCAGTTGGTGGAATCCAAATTACCGTTGGAAAAATTCGCAGACTGTTGGTGAGATTGCTAATAACACGGCCCAGAACAATGCTGCTAAACTTTCTGATGATTTTACCTTGAAACATAATCAGTATTTGAAGATTGTTACTGAGAAGAACGAGACTAATCAGACTGGTGTGCGTCCTTCTTTGACAATGACTGTTACCAAGTGGCAAAGAAACTCTGATGGCAACCCTGATACTCAGATTGGCAATGCTACTGTTCTGAGCTGGTATTGGAGAAATACTATTACGACAAGTAATCCAACGGGAACAGGGTTTTATAAAGATTTTAGTTTCCAAAATCTCAATCTCTCTGTTACTGAAGCTGACTATACAGCAGAGTACGTTCCGAGCATGGAAATAGCTGCGCATACAACAAATGCGCAGTTGACAGCCAATGAAGCAGAAAGAAAGCTTACCTGGACAGATACTTTTGCAGGCGGAACAGTAATCTATACAAATACAAGAAAGACTGCAGACGTAACCATCAAGAAGACGTTGCTGCCGGAGACATTGGATCCTGAGAGCTTCGAGTTTAATGTTGCGCTCGAAAATGGCGAGAGCTACACGCTCGATCCTACAAGCAATTACATCGTAAGCGGTGCGGATGCTGAGAACGGTGGCGAATGGAAGATCAAAGGTGTTCCTACGGGTGCTACGCTTACCATTACAGAGAATGTCGACAGTGACCGTTTCAACACAGAGACTTTAGGAAAATGGGATTCTGACGGCACTCCTGTAACAGATCTTAACGCGGCAGATGGTAATGTTTTCTCGTTCGTTTTAACAGCTGATACGATAGTTGAATTCAAGAACACACTCAAGACGCAGAAGATCCGTCTTGTAGTAGTAGACGAGCTGGATGTTCCTTTGGATAGTGCTAACTTTACGTTCCCCGGTGTTTTCGAGGGCACGAAGTTCTCAGCAGCAGGAACAGGTCTTGTCTGGGAGGGCGTTGTTTATGCAGGTGAGTATACACTTACAGAAACATCCCTGCCTGACCATGACGGTGTCCGTCATACAAAGCTGCAGGCTCCTGCAACAGTTAATATCGATGGTACAGGCGTTACTGTAACAACCGGCAATCCGGCTGATATTGTCAACGTCGAATACGATACGGATACTCAGACTTACATCATCAAGGTAGTCAATCCTAGGATGATGCGTGTAACTGTCAAAAAGACTGTTTCCGATGACTACGGAACCAACAGCTTCCTCTTTACGGTTACTCTGACTGACAGCAGCGATGAGCCGATCCAGATGTCCAATGTCTACGGCAATCAGGGAACAGATGCAACAGGCAAGCTGAATTTCACTCTGGTAAACAACCAGACAGCATTGCTCTATGTTCCCGGAAATGCGAAAGTCCAGATAGAGGAGAGTGCTGACAGCAGGTACAGTACATTCTATAAGATCGGAACAACTGATGACAGCAGCGGAGAAAAGACACCCGGAACATCTCTGAATTTCACTGCTGATACTGATAAGTACGTATTCTTTACCAACATCAGACAGAAAGTTGATGTAACTGTAATTAAGAATGTAATTGGAAGCGGTAACATATTTGCGTTCACTTTAGAGCTCAAAGAAAATGGCTCTGCAGTAGCTAACTATACATTGAGCAATAACGGTACGGATGATGCGTCTGATGATATCGTTACTGATTCTGATGGCATTGCTGAATTCACACTGACTCCGGCAACAAACGGAACAGACAGCAAAGTCTTTACAGTCCTTAAAGGAATGAACGTAAGCGTTACTGAAGCAGAGGACACAACCGTAAAATACAACACATCATATGATGTTCGTAAAGACGGTACGATCATATTGTCGGATGACAGTTATTCCACCGGGTTCGTAACAGCAGACAACGATATAACAATTACATTTACAAACACAGCAGCAGCTCTCGTAGCTCCTACAGCGGTTAAGGATGACAGCATGACAGCATTGATCGTCATGATATCGTCTGCAACATGCTTTGCAGGTGCTGTAGTACAGATCGAGCGCAAGAAGCGGGAAAGGGGGCAGGATCCGGAAACTGAAAATTGAAAAATGTGACACTTTCTCAAGAAGGCCGGAAAGGGCCGAAGTGTCCCATTTCTGTCCCTAACCAAATGTTATAAGTGAATTATTAAACAAACAAACAACAAACTCAAAACTGATAATTATGAGGAGGATACTATTATGAAACGCATATTAAGAAAAGTAGCAGGTATTTTCGTTGCTACTGCTATGGTCGCCGCGATGAGCGTGACCGCGCTGGCTACAAATTTACCGGAATCAGGAGTAACAGGTGATGCTGATCCTGCCGCAGCACTTGAAACTACACTCGTTATCCAGAAGGATCTCAAGGTTTACAATCCTACAGAGGATGAAGTATATGGACCTGGCGTCAGCTATACATATACTATTGCAGCAGGCACACCTGACAAGCAAATTACAGATGCTCAAGGTGTTAAGGCATTAACAAAGGCCGGCGTAGGAGCTCCAACAATTACTTCATCTATTTCTTACCCTATTGATACTAAGGTCGATGCTGCTGCTGACGGTGCATCTAACCTTAAATCCATTGAAATCAGTTTTAACGGTGTATCATTCCCCGGCGCAGGTGTCTATCGTTATGTAGTTACAGAGACATGTTCAAACAAAGCTGCTTGTGCAGTAGTTGGTGAAGAGGAAGAGACAACGATCCGTTATCTTGATGTTTATGTAAGAGATCCTAAGCAGGGTGAAACAGGTTACCAGATCTACGGCTATGTTTTGTTCGTAAACAACTCTGATATCAATGGATCTTCTACCGGCAACAATCTTGATGATGTTGTTAAGACGCAGGGTTTCGTTGATACAACTGCAGGTTCAACAACACTTGAGGCAGATTCTTACTATACATACAATCTTGAAGTATCTAAGACTCTTGTAAACGATGCTGCCAATGACACTAATGCATTCCCGTTCACTATGGCTTTCACAAAGCCCGCTGGTACAGGTAATTTCAACCTTATTACTGCTGACACTGATCCTCTTGCTATGGACGCAAGTATTGAGAAAGGTCTCAAAAACGGAGATTCAGTTAAATATATTGGTATCCCTTGCGGAACAACAGTAGCTATAACTGAGGAAAACAATGTAGATTCAAAGATCTACTATGTTAAGACAACAGGCGCAGATTCAGATAATCTCGACAACTTCCTGCTTGAACCCCAGGCTGTTACAGATGAAGTTACCGTTACTACAACTGCAGGCGAAAAAGCAACAGCAGATAAGACAGTTGCATTCACAAATACTTACGTTCTCATCTCACCTACGGGCGTAGCAATGGCAATCCTTCCGTTCGTAATCCTCTTAGGATTCGGTATCGGATTCATGGTAATCAGCACAACAAAGAGAAAAGAGGAGCAGGCTTGATCTAAGCCGGTATCCGGATAACTCAGATTATCGGTAAAATGTAATTAACGGGTGCGGATGCTAAATGAGCATCCGTACCTTCTTTAAAAAAGATGGGGAGCTGTAAGAGGTAGCCATATGAGCGAAAATATTAATCCAATTGAGAAGAAAAATGAGGAGAATGCTGCAGCAGCCGGTACGCAGAAGACGATCGGCAAGGCAAAGTCTCAGATGAGATCGCTCCATTTTTCGCTGCTTAGTATTCTGATCATCATAATACTCGTATGGCTCATGCTGGGCGTCGTTTTCGGAATCATGAAGGCTCCGTCAAACGATATGTCCCCAAGAGTCGATTACGGCGACCTTCTCCTTTATTTCAGATTCGACAAGAAGTTCGATATCAATGAAGTCGTTGTTCTCAATAAGAACGACACGATCTATCTCGGCAGAGTTATTGCGGTTGGCGGCGATACTGTTGATATCACAGATGATGCAACGCTTATCGTTAACGGCAATGCCGTAAGTGAACCTAAGATCTTCTATACAACGCCCCGCTATGAGGGTTATGAGGAATACCCGCAGAAAGTACCTGAAGGTGAGTACTTCATCCTTGTAGATAAGCGAGAGGGCGGAGAGGACAGCCGTTATTACGGCATGGTCAAGGCAAAAGAGATCAAGGGCTCGGTAGTTACGATAATAAGGCGTAATAACTTGTAATTCATTTAAGTTGACAGAGGCAAACGGAGACGGTTATGAGAGCTATCGTAGCCGTTGTTGCCGTGATCATAATAATGTTTGCTGCATATTCTCTTTATGATACGTTCTATATCAACCAGCACGCGTTCTCATCTTATAAGCTCAAGCAATATAAGCCTGTGCCGGTCGTAGTGGATGATAACTCCGGCAAGCGTAACGGCGACGGAAGCGGCACTGACTACGATGAGGACAGCTTTACAAGACTTAAGGAAGTAAATAAGGATGCCAAGGGCTGGCTTACTGTCCACAACACCAATATCGATTACCCGGTAGTGCAGGGCAAGGATGACCTGGAATACGCTTCCAAGGACATCTACGGTAATACGAGCATTACCGGCGCCATCTATCTTATGACGGATAATGCCGGTGATTTCAGCGACCCGTATAACGTTATTTTCGGTCACCATATGGATAATGGTGCGATGTTCGGTGACCTCGAAAAGTATAAGGATAAGGATTATTTCGATTCGCACAAAACAGGCTGGCTTTATGCAAACGGCCGTTATTACAGGCTCGATGTTTTCGCTGTCATGATGACAGATGCCTATAATAAAAATATCTACGATAAAGATGCTCTCAAGATCAAAGAGAGGATCAACTATATACTTTCAAATTCCGAATACTATAAGATCCTGACCGATTCTGACAAGGAAGCGCTCGAGCGTTTTGAGAAAGAGGGCGTAAAAGTCCTTGATGAACTCCAGAAGTCCGGTGATCCCGCGCTGGTCCTCGCGCTTTCCACATGTGAATCTGCGATTACTAACGGCCGAATCGTCGTCTTCTTCAAGGCCACACCGGTTGACGCTAAAGACCTACCCGGCTTTAACAATAATGGCGGCGGTGAGAATGGCGGTAACAGTGATAATACTCCAGAGACTCCTTCTGTTATCGACAAACTCACCGCTATCGGCCATCCTTTCGGATCTGACAACTGGGCTTTCTTAAATCTCGTCTGCGTTATCTACTGCGTCGTGGTAATACTGCCTTTCACTAAGACAAGGCTCAAGTTCAGCCAAAGCAGGGCGGCAAAAAAGATAAGAGAGCTCTATTCCGGTTATGGCTACAGCGGTGCTGACGCTATGGCGATTATCAAATATGGTGACAAGATAAAGGCTAAGCTCAAGAGGTTCCGCTTAAGGGTAAATACCGGTACTGCTATTGAGATCTTTATACTGGTCTCATCCGTTCTCTCATTCTTCCTGACAGAGGATATGACGACTCCTGTGGTCATGTGTGATAAATACACACCTTTAATGATCGCAATTAGTGCTTTAATGTTTATAGTTGATGTTATATGCTTTGTTTATAGAGATATGAGAATTTTGACACCTGAGGAAGTAGCGCAGATGCGCAGACCGGAAGGCACGACGAATGGGAATTGAGAACTTACTGGCAGCTTTTGAGATCTGGGGAATCCTTATATGTTCCGGCATCGGAATATACTTTTTCCTGGTAACGAAGATCAATAACAGAGCGGATCTTGTTATGTGTATAATGCAGTTCGTTGCTGCAGCGGCACTGACGTTCGACATTGGCGTTGTAATCAGTCAGGGCGTCAATGAGCCATGGGCGAAGATCTTATTCCCGATCTCCATGCTTGCGACGATGATATTGCAGTATCTGATGGTCGCGCTTTTCGTAGGCTACGTAAAGTATCTTGCGAGAGCAGGAAAAGTATCACGTGTTATAGCTTCGTTCACATATTATGTTGCAGCAGGAAGTGCCCTGATGTGCATCATATCCGCAAAATACACTCACTGGTACTATATTA
>CADCJM010000005.1 GCA_902801755.1 Oscillospiraceae bacterium | reverse complement strand
TGCGAATTCCGTTACCCTGTGTAGTGATCTTCATAAAATCACTCCCTTCCGTTGAAAGTTTCAAAAGGCTTTGACCTTTGATTTTATTATAAACGAAGTAGGGAGTAATTTTGATTAAATTTGTATTAATTTGAGTAAATCAGTCTTCGTGTTCAGACCAGATATTCGTGCCGCCCCTGTCGAGCGCAACGATACCGGTACGGCACATTTCGATGATCTCGAATTTCTTCATATATTCTATGAAGGCATCGATCTTCTGGCTGTCTCCGGTCGCCTCGATACTGATGGCCTCATCGGTGAAATCGATTATCTTCGTCCTGAAGATATTCGTTGCTTCAACGATATCGGCATGCTGCTGCTCGGTGTTCCTTACCTTAATGAGAAGGAGCTCGCGCTTGATACAATCCTCAGTGGAAAGGACGATCACCTTCTTAACGTTATAGAGTTTTCTAAGCTGCGATACGACCTGATCCTTATCATTCTTCTCAGCAGTAAGGGTGATAGTGATTCGTGAATACTCTGGAGATTCGGTCTCACCTACCGTAAGTGAATCGATGTTGTAACCTCTTCTCGTGAACATTGCGGTGACACGTGAGAGGACACCATACTGGTTATCAACGTAGATGGCAATGATTATCTTATTTCTCGGCATCGCTGATATCCTCCCTTCTTAAGATAAGGTTATTGAATGTTCCGCCGGGTTTTAACATCGGAAGAACGAGGCTGTCCTTCTTTATCGTAAGGTCGATTATCGCAGGACCTTTGACTTTGTATGCTTTCTTAAAAGCTTCTTCGAAAGACTCCTTGTCCGTTGCCTTAAAGCCCTTTGCGCCGAACGCCTGGGCGAGCTTTACAAAATCGGTCTTACGGTCGAGCGATGTGTTCGAAAATCTTCCGTCAAAGAAGATCTTCTGCCACTGTCTTACCATGCCTAAGGCGTGGTTATTGAAGATAACGACAGTAACAGGGATATTGTATGTAACTGCTGTCGCAAGCTCGTTCAGGCACATGCCAAAGCTTCCGTCACCTGTTATAAGAACGCTCCTTGTGTTTGTGGCTATAGAGCTTCCGATAGCCGCGCCAAGACCGAATCCCATCGTGCCTAAGCCTCCTGATGTTATCCATGTGCGCTTGTTCTTGAACTTAAAGAACTGTGCAGCCCAGCACTGGTGCTGGCCGACATCGGTAACAAGCCTTGTATCAGGCTTTATGTTATCGGAGATGATGTTGATCGTGTCCCTCGGCAGGAAAGGAAGGCCCTCGTAAGCGTCAGATTCTCTCTGCTTAAGCTGGTCGACCTTCTTTATCCACTCTGTGTTCTTCCGCTGCGGTGCAGCCTTAATAAGGCGCTCCGTAAAGTCTTTGATATCACAGCAGATGCCAAGATCGACAGGAACGTTCTTTCCGATCTCTGCACGGTCGCAGTCGACATGGATCTTAGTAGCCGAGAGCGAGAACTTCTCAGTCTTTCCGGTCGCCCTGTCAGAGAATCTGACACCAAGAGCGATTATGAGGTCAGCCTTCGCAAGTGCAACTGAAGAAGCATATCTTCCGTGCATTCCCTGCATTCCCAAAAATCTCGGTGAATCCGAAGGGATCTCGGAAAGGCCCATCATGGAGCATCCGATAACGGCATCGAGCTTATCGGCAAGCCTTACGATATCTTCACCAAGTCCGGTCCTTACCGCACCGCCTCCGAAATAGATATAGGGCCTTTTAGATTCCTTAATGAGCTTAACGGCTTTTGTGATCTCTTCATCGTCACAGCAGGGGATCGGTTCAGTCTTTACGACAGGCTGCTTCTTATATTCGAAAACAGCCTCCTGGACATCCTTCGGGATATCGATGAGGACCGGTCCGGGTCTGCCCGTCTGTGCAAGTTCGAATGCTTTACGGACCACATCGGCGAGCTTGGAGACCTTGTGTACGAAGAAGTTATGCTTCGTGATAGGAAGAGTTATTCCGGTGATGTCGATCTCCTGGAACGAGTCTCTTCCGATCATGGAATTACTAACGTTTCCTGTAATGGCTACAAGAGGGATCGAGTCAAGATATGCCGTAGCGATTCCGGTGACAAGATTGGTCGCACCGGGACCTGATGTCGCGATAACGACACCTGTCCTGCCTGTGGCTCTTGCATAACCGTCTGCGCAGTGTACGGCACCTTCCTCATGAGCGGTCAGGATATGTCTGATCTTATCCTGCTTATCGTAGAGCTTGTCATAGATATCTACGACCATTCCGCCCGGGAAGCCGAACACGGTATCAACACCTTGTTCTATCAAGGTCTCGACAAGTATCTGTGCTCCGGTCATCTTCATGCTAAATCACCTCTTAATGATCCTTTTCCCAAACCGTTCAAACTACCTGGCACGCAGACACAATCTGCTTTGCACCAACGCTGTTTGTGACAATGATAATGTAATAGCCCGGTTTGATGTGTTCTTCGTTATCGAAGGAGATAACATACTTGTCACCTTCCTTCTTGATCTTTGCCTTGCCGGCCTTTACAGCAGAAGAGAATTCTCTTTGTGAGAACATATTGTCTTCACTGTAGTAATACGCATAGGAATACTCCTCATCCGTATTCTTCACGACTTCGATCTTCAGTGAAATATTCTTGGTGTCCTTATAGTAGACAAAATCCGATTTGATCTTGTTGTTTGAAGATACAAAGTCACATGTAGCGCCGTTGAAAGGTGAATCGGCATCGTATGTAACAACTGTTCCGACCATATAGGAAGCATCTGTAGTGCCCTTATCGAAATTGCTGTCACCGCCTCTTACGCTGGCATCGATCTCAGCTGCGGGCTTGCCTTCTCTTAACTGAAGTCTGAAGTCATTGTTGTAAACGTCATAGATATCGAATCCGATATAGCCCTTAACATCGCCGTAATCGACGTTGGAATATCTGTAGAGGTTTACAGCTTCCTCGTAAGATACGACCTTGCCCTTGCCAAGCTTCTCGTAATTCATTTTCTGTGTGGTTGAATCGTAGTACTCACGGAGGAATACGATCTTATCTGTATCAGTGAACTGCAAGCCCTGGTTTGCATCGAACTTGTCTTCAAGGATATCGGCATAGTAGTAACCGATGATCTCTCCGTTCGGCTTTTCGGAACTTGAAGCAATGATAATATAAGCTGTCTTGTCATTGACCAGAGCCTCTGCAGCAAGATACTTCTTCCATGAACCGTCTTCTGCAACCTCATACTTAAGGCACTCGCAGGTGACAAATCCGAATTCGTTGAAGTATACCCACTTTGTCGGATTCTCGAGGATGATGTAATTATTCTTATCTACCTCATACTGGTTGTCAGAACCGAGATAGAAGATCTTATTCTTTTCATCAGGGAATGTATAAGCAAGTGTTACCTTGACTTCGCGGATGATCTTCCAGTCATCAGCTTCGAGCTTGATGGCTTCATAGGTGCCCATATTCACAACGAGGTTGGAAATATCATAGACATTGCCGGACTGGATCTGTCCTGCGTCTGCCGGCTTGATATACCAGTCACCTGCAGAATCAGTCATGTTGAGGATATAGAGTTCCTTACTTACGAACTTATCGTAGAAAAGGATCGTCGAATCGTGGTAACCCAGTGTCTTGAATGTGATCCTTGCCTCATTGTAATACTGGGGATAGAGATAAGGAGCATATGTTGTCATGCCGTGTGCGTATGTGTAAGAGTTGTTGCTCTCAGTGAAAACGCAGTTGCCGACTTCGTTGATGAGCTTGCTTGCTGCACCTTCGATGTCCTTGTCACCGCAGTTGATGTACTTGCTTGCAAAAGTTGTAAGGTCAACAGAGTCTGTGCCTTCGAATGCACCGCATGATTCTCTCAGCTGTACAAATTCAGCATATCCGTTGTTCTCGAAAACCCTCTTGTCGAGAGCTGCAATGAACTTCTCATAAGCTTCAAGGACTTCGTTTACATTATCTGTATCGATAGCAGACATACATGTATCGATTCCGTAGTAACCGGTAGCATTCTGTGTTGCTTCGATATTGTCCATGTAATCTCTTACGATGTACTCGCTGTAATCCTTTGCAGTACCCTTGAAATCCTTGCCGATATAGTTAAGGAAATTGGTGTAATTGATGCCTACATCATAGTAAGCACTTCCCCATGTAGGGCTCTCTGCTGCAACGATGTACTCTGTATAAGGATCCAATGCCTTTGCAACTTCGAGTGAACCCATAAGGCATGCATTGAAGATGATAGTCTCGTACTGGATACCGGAAGTCCTGATGGCGTCTGCGATCTCGATCTCAGTGAGCTTACCGTCATGGAGCTCATCCTGGCCGAATCCCAAAGGTACTCCGCCGCCGTGATCCCACAGTACGAGGATATAGTTCTCAGCAGGATACTTGTCTTTCGCGAACTTGATGAAATCCTGCAAAGTCTGCTGCTCAACCATGCTTACGTCACCAAGGTTCTCAAGCTCCTTGATATTTCCGTTCTGGATGGCAAAACGCTGGCATGCGCCGTCCTGCATGTATGTATTCTGGAAATTCTTGCATCCGCCTGTCTGAAGAACAATATTAACATCCTTGCCGGGCTGGGCAGCCATCATCTCCTTAACATCTGCAGAAAGGTTTGCGCCGTTTGACTCAAGATCGGTTCCGATCGCATAGACCATGATAGTTCTCTTGGCCTTGTCTGATACGGGCTCTGTAGGATCGTCAGTCTCAACAGTTGTAGGCTTCTTTGTGCGTGTCGGTTCAGGTGCAGCTATGCTGTTTACAGCAAAAATGATACCCGCAACGATAGCTGCGAGGAGCACAAAACCGCCGATCGAAAGGCCGATGATAAGACCTGCCTTGCTCTTCTTTTTCTTCGGAGGCTCATTTGCTGCCGTCTTTGCAGCAGGAGCAGGATCCGGCATAGGTGTGCCGATAGGTCCGAAAGCTGATTCGGCAGGTGCGGGAGCCACAGGAGCCGGAGCAGGCGCAGGTGCAGGTGCTGCAGCCACAGGAGCAGGTGCAGGAGCAGGTGCCGGTGCAGGCGCTGCAGCTACAGGAGCCGGAGCGGGTGCAGGTGCAGCCTGCTGCCAGAGATGGGATACATCAGTTCCGCATCCGCCGCAGAATTTCTGATTATCATTAAGTTCTTTTCCACAATTTGGACAGTGCATTTTCTACCTCTCTTATTCTTTATGTGTTTCCAATATCTTCCCTGATAGCTTCAGCAAGCCCGGAAATAGCCAGTGCCGAAGCATCATTACCTGACGACTTAATAGTTACTGTCTGGCCTACCACCCTGCAGTTCTTAAAACCTTCGATGATCGCCAGCAGGCCCTTGCCGCTTGCAGGAGCCCATGTACCATTTTCTATAACAGAGAAGCCTCTTCCCGTCAACCCGTGGGCAGCAAGCTCTCTTACCGCATGCTCTACCGGAGAATAGATACCGTTGTTGTATGTAGCGCATGCTATAGCTATGTGGCTGTACTTAAATGCCATAGCGATAATGTCCGAGATATCAGCCGATGTGGCATCCAATATCACGGACTTAATTCCCCTGTTATCGAGCTCTGTCATGAGGACTTCTGCTGCATTTGCAGTATGTCCGTAGATAGAACCAGTAAGGATAAATACACCCTTCTCCTCAGGTGTGTAGGAAGCCCATGTCTTGTAGCAGTCAATGATCTTAGCTATATCTTTGCGCCATACATATGAGTGCAGAGGGCAGATCATGCTTATATCAAGGGATGAGACTTTATTAATTGCAGCTATTGTCTGCATGCCGTACTTGCCGACGATATTTGTGTAGTAGCGGCGCGCCTCATTAAGAAGCTCTGACACAAAGTCCTTATCATCTGCAAAGATAGAACCGTTGACCGCTCCGTAGCTGCCGAATGCATCAGCGGAAAAGAGCGTTCCGTCTGTCTCATCAAAGCTCATCATGACCTCAGGCCAGTGGACCATCGGTGCGAAGACGAACTTGAACCTGTGAGATCCGAGATCCATCTCATCGCCGTCTTTTACGATTACCGCTCTTTCCGAATAATCCCTGTCCGGGAAGAACTGCGACAGAAACTGGAGTGTTTTCGCATTTAAGATGATCTTAGTACTCTCATAAAGATCAAGAACTGCTGCCAATGTGGCAGAGTGGTCAGGCTCCATGTGATGGATCACGATGTAGTCGAGATCACGGCCTTTGAGGCAGTGCTTGAGATTATCGAAGAATGTGTCAGCCACTTCCCTGTCGACTGTATCGAAAAGTACAGTGGCGCCGGCATCAAGAAAATACGAATTGTAATTCATGCCGGAGTTAAGCTTGTAGACTTTCTCGAACTTGGAGATCCTGCGGTCTGTAACGCCGATCCAGGTAAGATTGTCCGTTAATTTTCTGATGTTGTGCATACTTTCCCCTTTTCCTGTTATCTGTCTTCTCTATAGTAATTGCGTCCTATTGCCTGAGGCTCACCGCTCTTTTTCTTGGATGAGAGAGAGCTTGCGATGAGGACTATGAGCGTTATGATGAACGGCAGTGCCGAGAAGAAGTGAGATGGTATCTTGGTAAGCCAGCCAAGAGCGTCCGGGAACGCATAAGCAAGTGCTGCATTCTGGACTCTGAGTGTATTGAAGAATCCGAATACCAGCGTTCCGAGAAGCGCCTTTGCAGGACTCCAGTTCGCGAAAATAACGAGGGCGATCGAGATCCAGCCGTAACCGTTGATCCAGCAGTTGGAACCTTCGAACGTACCGCCCATGTTAAGACCCATGTAAAGTCCGCCGATTCCCATGATGCCTGATCCTACGATGATATGCGCATACTTATAGAATGTGACGTTGACGCCGAGAGAGTCAGCTGCTGCAGGATTCTCGCCGATCGCCCTGAGCTGTAAGCCGGGCACTGTCTTGTTGAAATAAAGCCACATGAGTATTGCAATGATCACACCGAGATATACAAGGATACCGTGGGAGAAAAGCGCTTCACCGATGAAGGGTATTTTCGACAGGCCGGGAACCGCAAAAGCCTGTGACTGTGCTGCGAGCTTTGTATCGTTCATTCTGGGCCAGCCGCCGTCGCTGTTGGCCAGAGCATTGCCGATAAAGTAATAGAATGCAACACCGAAAGTGGTAATAGTAAGACCTGTTACATTCTGGTTTGCCTGCAGGGTAACTGTCAGGAATGAGAACAGAAGGCCTACAAGACCTGAAGCTATGAAGCTTACAAGGACTGCTACAAAGAGATTATCTGCCTTTACGCCTGCAAGGTAACCTGCAACCGCACCGATAGCCATGGTACCCTCTACACCTAAGTTCAGAGAGCCGGATTTCTCGATCATGATCTCACCGGTCGTTCCGTATAAGAGCGGGATGTTGTAAACGATTATGTTGAAGAGGAACAATGTAATTACTTCAAGCATTCTTTGCTTCCTCCTTCTTTACGATCTTAAAGTTTGCTGCAAAGTCAGCAACAAGTACGGAGAACAGGATGAGACCCTGCAAGAGATCCGCATAGTTGATGTCGATCGCAGGATACTGTGTTGCTGCCGCCTGGCATCCGTACTGCAGGATAGAGATAAGGACCGATGTTACGAACACTGCAGGAACGCTAAGCTTTGAGAGCCATGCGACGATGATTCCCGTCCATCCTACGTTATTGGTTACAGTATCTGAGATCGTTCCTGATGCAGATACCGTAAGAGCTGCTGCAAGACCGATCATGGCAGATGAGATAAACATCGTTCTTAATACGATCTTACCGACGCTCATTCCGGCATACTTTGCTGTAGCGCTGCTGTCACCTACAACAGAGATCTCATATCCCTGCTTGGTGTATTTGAGATAGATATATACGATTACTGTAAGAGCAAGCGCAATGATCACTGACCACAGGAGTTTGAACTGTCCCATGGGGATTCCCGACATTACCGCGGAATCAGGGAAAGTACCGAATTTAGGTCTTTCCGAGTCTTCTCTTAAGAAGAAATTCCAGTCGGCTTTTGTCTCGCCGATATATCTTATGACATAGAGCATGATGTAGTTGATCATGAGCGTCATGAGAGTCTCATTTGTGTTGAACCTGACCTTAAGTGCTGCGATTGCGATACCGATTATTCCGCTCGATATCATAGCAGCAAGGCACATAAGAAGGACAGTTACAAAATTAGGCATTCCGGAACTGTTGAATGCGATGATGGATGCTGTGATGGCACCGATCAGGAACTCACCCTCGCCTCCGATATTCCAGAAACGCATCTTGAATGAAAGGCTTAAGGCAAGTGATGTGATAAGGAGAGGAACAAAGATCTTAAGAAGACCTTCGATGCTCTTATAACCGTATCTGTTTCCGACAAGTCCTATAGTGAACATCTTGCCGTAGTAATCAAAAGGATTGATTCCCAAGACACCAAGGATAATTGCACCGATCGTAAGTGATACGAGTATTCCCACTAAGTAGAAAATAAGCGTTCTGCTGAGCTTGGCGTCAGCTCTTCTTATCAGATGATATTTTTTCATCAGGCCTTGACCTCCTCATCTGTAAAAGCTGAATCCTTTGCAATACCGTCAGTCTTACCGTCTTTGTTTACGATGTTGATTGTACCTGTCATCATAAGTCCGATCTCTTCTTTGGTCGTGTGATTGCTGTTAACAACACCCTGAAGCTTGCCGTGGCAGATGACCATGATCTTGTCGCACAGAGCGAGCATAACATCCAGGTCCTCGCCGACGAAAAGAATACCTACGCCCTTTTTCTTCTGTTCGTTCAGGATATTGTAGATCGTGTAAGATGAATTGATATCAAGACCTCTTACAGGATATGCGGTAATAAGTACATTAGGACCTGATTTGATCTCACGTCCGAGAAGGACTTTCTGGACATTACCGCCTGAAAGCCTTCTTACCGGAGTCTCTGTTGAAGGAGTTACGACTTCAAGCCTGTCGATGACTTTCTGAGCTTCTTCACGGGCGGATTTGCGGTCTACGAAAATGCCCTTGGACTCGTTGTAGTTTTTGAGGATCATGTTGTCCGTGATAGAGAGCGACGGTGCAAGACCCATGCCCAGACGGTCCTCGGGAATAAAGCTCATGGAGATGCCGTGATCTAAGATCTTCTTAGGTGACATTCCGACGATGCTCTCACCTTCGTGGATCATCTGTCCGTCTTCGATCTTTCTGAGTCCTGCGATCGCTTCGCAGAGTTCTTTCTGTCCTGAGCCTGCGATTCCTGCAACGCCCAGCATCTCTCCGCCTCTAATATAGAAATTGATGTGATCTATTGCTACTGCACCCTCGTCATTTTTTACGGTAAGGTCTCTTATCTCGAGAAGAGGATGTGTCTTTTCCATGATGGGACGGTCGATATTAAGCTCGATCTTGCGTCCTACCATGAGCTCTGTAAGAGCCTTCTCATTTGTCTCTTTGGTAACGACAGTGTCTATGTATTCGCCGTGTCTTAATACAGCGACTCTGTCAGATATTGCCATTACCTCGTTAAGTTTATGCGTAATGATTATTATCGAATGGCCTTCTTCCTTCATCTTGCGCAAGACATCGAAAAGACGGTCTATCTCCTGGACTGTAAGCACTGCCGTAGGCTCATCGAGGATGATTATTTTCGCGCCATAGCAGAGGACCTTAAGGATCTCCAAAGTCTGCTTCTCTGACACCGCCATATTGGCGACTGTCTTATCCAGATCTATATCAAAGCCGAACTTTGCGGCTGTATCTTCAATCTTTTTACGGACGTCTGCACCATGCATAAAACGTCCTGCATCCCTCATACCGATACGGATATTCTCGAGCGCCGTAAAACGCTCGACCAGCTTGAAGTGCTGGTGAACCATTCCTATTCCCAGTTTGCCGGAATCCTCAGGTGAATTGATGGACACCTTTTTCCCGTCGATAAAAATAGAACCGCTGTCGGGCATATAGATGCCCGACAGCATGTTCATAAGTGTCGTTTTTCCTGATCCGTTCTCTCCTAAAAGGGCGAGGATCTCACCCTTTGCAAGAGACAGATTGATGTTTTTATTGGCCGCCACAGGGCCGAAACTTTTAGTTATTCCCTTTAGCTCTATGGCATATTCCATAAAACACCTCTTAGATCAAAATTACTGTTATCAGTTAACCTGTGTAACGCCTTCTACGTAGTAGTTCATTGAGCCCTGGATTACACCGTCTTCAACAGAAGGGCCGCCTGCTGCTACGATCTCTGTGCCGTCATTTGTCTTGAGGGCAGCGTCTGTCTTAGTAACTGCAACAGAACCAGCTGCGCCGGAGAATGAAAGCTTAACGCCGGAGAATACATCCCACTCGCCTGATGTCATGAGCTTCTTGGCAAGATCGATAGCTTCCTTTGTCTCAGCTGTGCAGTTAGCAGTAAGAGGTGATACATCAACGAATCCGGCCTTGAGACCTTCATAGTAGTTACCAACCTTTGTCATGAAGTTTGCCGGATCTTCCATAGCAGCCTTCATAGCTGTTGCATAGTAAACATCCCAGTTCCATACAGGTGCTGTGAGGTGAGCCTTCGGAGCTTCAGCAGACATGTCTGAGTTGTATCCGCATCCGAATACACCCTTCTCGTTAGCAACGATCTGAGGCTGAGCGGAGTCGCAGTGCTGAGCGATTACGCAGCATCCGTATGTGTCGATCAATGTCTCAGCTGCCTGTCTCTCAAGCTGCTGGTCACCCCATGTGGAGATCTCGTAAACGCTGATCTTTGCATCAGGGTTAACTGCGATGCATCCCATAGCGAATGCATTGATACCTGAACATGTCTCAGCATACTCAGTACCCCAAGCGGAAACATAGCCGATATTGTTGTTCTTCATCTCGAGAGACTTATATCCTGCTGCGATGCCTGCGAGGTAACGAGCCTGATAGATTCTTCCGAAATAGTTGTTAAAGTTCTTGTCGTTGGAAAGATAACCTGTTGCGTGAGAGAAGATGATATCCGGATATTCCTTAGCCTTAGCTTCGAAAGCATTGATGTAGCCGAAGCTGATACCAAAGATGATGTTGCATCCGTTACCTGCGAGCTGGTCGATTGCCTGCTTAACCTTCTCGTCATCCTCAGGAATGTTGTCGACGATGTAGAGATCCTTTGCGGGATCAAGACCGATCTTCTTCATACCTTCGGTAATACCGTGATGATGAGCATAGGTATAACCTGATGTGTCGTTCTGGCTGTTGATGTAGATAGCACCTACCTTGAAGTTAGATGCCTTATCTCCGCCTTTGCCCCCGTTAGCTGAATTACAGCCTGCAAGTGCGAAGACTGATGTAACTGCGAGTGCAGCAGTTACTAACATCGAAATGAGTTTTTTCATAAACTGCCTCCGTTCAAATTTGATATATGCCAATCAATTGCATATCTGATTCAGTCAGGATCCCCGGGCTTATTGAGGCCTGAACTCCAGTGAGTCATCGGTCATCCTGTCGATGATCGCCAGAGACTCTACTCTGATCCCCTTAGCCCTCAAGGCGTCACCGCCGCCCTGGAAACCCTTCTCGATAGCGATGGCGCAGCCTGCAAGCTTTGCACCGCCCTGGCCTATGATATCGATCAGACCGTTAAGCGCATTTCCCATCGCAAGGAAGTCATCGACGATAAGGATCGTGTCATCACTGTTAATGTAATCACCCGATACCATGATGTCGTATGTCTGCTGGTGTGTATAAGAGAAAACCTTCGAAGTGAGGATGTTGCCGGCAAGATTACTGCTCTTATGCTTCTTGGCAAAGACCATTGGAACCCCTAAAGCCACCGCTGCCGAATAAGCGAGCGCAATGCCCGAAGACTCAATGGTTAATACCTTTGTAACATTGTTACAGGAAAAAAGCCTGGCGATTTCCTCGCCCATATCCTTAAGGAGTTTTGTGTCGATCTGCTGGTTTAAGAAACTTCCAACCTTAAGCACTTCACCCGGAAGAATCTGTCCTTCGGTGAGTATCCTTTGTTCTAACGCGCGGATAAGAACCACCTCCTAAAAGGATTTAAACACCCTCCTATATTATAATTATTACAATTTTGTGTCAAACCGAAACGGCTTATTTTTTGCACTTTTTAGGCGGTTTCAGGGGATCGAAAATGTGGCAATCTGCCACTGGAAAATCACTTGCCTGCAGGAAGTATGCGTTCGTCCGTGGGATACTGTGCGATGGCCAGATCGATTATCCCGGGCAGAGCTTCGGCCAGATCCATGCCCCCGGCCTGAACTATGTCCTCAGATATGGGATTTTCCTTGTATCTGGAGCTTAAACTGTAGAATAGTGAGCTCCCGGGGCCGTTTTTACGGCGGCTGTACAGCAAAATGCTTCCGACAAGTTCAGATGCTTCATCACCTATGGCATAAACCGGCACTCCGTTAGCTGCTATCGCATTGTTCAGTGCTTCTTTTGCGGAATCTGAAAGGACCGGATTGCCTGAGACAACGATGAGCATATAACGAGAGTATTCCCTGGGGATATCTTCTTTTACTATTTTCCCGTATTCATCCCTCTCGGTGGTATGGAACGTCGTTGACTTTATGGGAAGATTTTCTGCTGATGCACTCTCAGGCGGGATCACCTGAGTAACAGGAGCCAGGACTTCAAGTTCTGAAGGGAACTCGCCGATCCAGTAGATCGTAATATCCATCTGTGCAATGGCAGAAAGCTTCTCTTCCAGAGCGGCTTTCCTGTCGATCACTTCCTGTCTTTTAGAACTCGAGCCGAAAAGAACGGCAATGAACAGGAAGAACATCGCCGCCAGTATCGTAAGAACGATAAGACCCGTCTTGCCTCTGCTCATGCTTAGCCGTCATTCCTTGTAACAAAGGGCTTAACGCCTTCTATTACCCTGCCTGCAAAATCCTCCTTGCTGGATACGACCATGGCATCCATGTTATCGAGATAAGGAAGACAATATTTTCTAAGGTTCTCAAGAGTATATTTGAGAGGTTCGCCCTCACCTTCGGCGTCTGCAACGATAAGCCAGATAAGGCGGTCCGTGCCGTTTTCCCTCATAAGCCTTACCCAGATGTCAGATACCGTGGGCTCGATCTGGAGATAGCCTTCAAGAGCTTTTTTAAGTTCCGGAGGATACTTGTCAGGTTCACCGACCTTAGCCGTGCCGTCGCCGCCGATTCCCATCTGCGCAGCGATCATCTTGAGCATTTCCTTGCCGAATAAGACTTCCTCGGAACCGGGATTAATAACAAAACCGGAAAGTCCCATCTTGGGTGCCATAACGACATCGATGAGATCTGCAAAGCCGGCAACCACGCCGTTTTGCGGTTCCTTCTTGTTTTCGAAAGCGACCTCAAAACTGTCTGAATCACAATAGACGACCATATATTTAAGACCCTTGGAATCACTTACAGCATGGAAGCTGTAGCTTCCTTCGGTGCCGTCAACCGGAACGAGGAACTTTGCAACAGCTGCTTCCTTAAGGACTGCGATCATGTTCTCCTCGGAGCTGTCCTGACGGATCCTGCCTAAAAGCTCTACAAGCTTCTCATTCTCGATCCTTTCGATCTTTCCGTTGTTCTCACTCATTTCCTATACCTCTTAATATCAGAATACTGCCTTGACCGCCCATGTCCAGAACATCAGTGTCACAAGCATAAATATCATCGACAAAGATACCGTACGCGCACAAAAATGCGGTGCGACATCGTGATTCTCGGAATATATTACATTCATTGAGCCGCAGGGCAAAGCGCACATCAGGACGATGACGCTCTTTGTCTCGGACATAACAGGATAAAAATGCGATACGGCCATGACAGCGCCCATTACGACAGCCGGCAGCACCATGAGCCTTAATGCCGAGACAATATAACCATTCTTGTCCGTTACAAGCTTCTTTATCTTAACACCTGCCAGCATGGAACCCATTACCATCATGGACATGGGGACTGTCATGTCTCCGATGAGCTTAAATGTCTCGCTTAAAAACGCAGGCATCCTCCACGGGATTATGAACAGAACGATCGCGAGGATCGATGCGACAGACACTGGATTCTTAAATATCTCCAAAAGCCTGAACTTTGGCTTTCTCGAAAAGAGATAGACAGCATAAGTGTAGAAGAAAAGGTTGTAGCAGAGGTTATATACCGCAGCTAAAAGCAGACCGTAATTGCCGAATAGGGCTTCCATAAGAGGGAAACCTACAAAGCCCGTATTCGCAAAGACCGTGCAGGTCACCATTATCCTTCTCTCATCTTCTGACATCTTCGCTTTCTTAAGCGAAAGGCGCATGACAATAAGTGTCAGTGCATAATACGCGATGCCGAAAGCAGCACACGTGATCATGCCGTTTACTGCTTCATTTGAATAGGTGTGCTGGCTCGAATTCAAGATCATGAACGGCAGTACGGCCGTAAGAAGGATCTTCGACAGAGCCTTCTCGGCTGTGCTGTCTATTACTTTGGTCTTGTTTAAAACAAAACCCAGAGCCAGAAAAACGAATATCTTAAAAAAGACTATATATACCTGAACCATCAGATCAGTCGTTGCCGGAAAGAAGCGTTGCTCTTACAGCTGAACGGTAACCCTCCATCTTCTGTGATACTTCGAACGCAGACATATCAGGTTCATAAGATGCGCCTGCCTGATAGAATCTGCCGGTCGATTCAACGGAATCAAATATACCAGCTTCAATTCCTGCTGCAAGTCCCGCACCCATTGCGGTCATCTCATCACTTAATGCTCTGGTGATCTTTACGCCTAAAAGGTCAGACTGAAGCTGCATCAGGAATGAGCTTGCGCAGACGCCGCCGTCCACCTTCATTGTGCCTGCCTTAATACCTGTATCGTCAGTCATGAGGTTTACAAGTTCCGTGACCTGATATGCGATAGATTCAACGCCCGCCCTTACGATCTGCGCTCTTCCGGTGCCTCTTGTAAGACCCGTTAAGATGCCTCTTGCATCAGGCTTCCAGTAAGGTGCGCCCAGGCCCGTAAATGCGGGAACGAGATATACACCGCCGGCATCTTCAATCGAGTTGCAGATGTCATCACACTCAGCCGGAGTATTGATAAACTGAAGCTCATCCTTAAGCCAGCTGATTACTGAACCTGCCTGGAAGATACTTCCTTCGAGGGCATAATTCGTAACACCCTTAATAGACCATGCACAGGATGTAAGAAGTCCGTTCTTGGAGAATACGGGTTCTGTTCCGAGGTTCATCAACGTGAAGCTTCCCGTACCGTATGTGGTCTTGGAATCGCCTTTATTTACTGCATTCTGGCCAAGAAGAGCCGCAGGCTGGTCACCCAGTACGCCTGTTATGTGAACGCCGTTTATAGAGAGGAGATCCTCGATCTCATCGTTATCAAAACCGCTGTCCTTAAGGAAGTCCGGCTTGAGGTCGATCTCGCCGTAATCAGCGCAGGACTCCATGGGCTTCGCAAGTGCTTTCTGAGGGATTCCAAAGAGCTCCAAAAATTCCTGGTCGTATTCTTTTCTTGCGATATCGAAAAGCATGGTCCTCGAGCAGTTCGAATAATCGGAAGCATAGGAAGCTCCGTTAGTGAGCCTGTATACGAGGAAACCGTCGATCGTGGAAAGGTGTGCTTCACCTGTTGCGCAGCGCTGTCTTAAGCTCCTGATGTTTTCCATGAGCCAGAGCATTTTCGTAGCTGAGAAATACGGGTCGATCTTAAGACCTGTGATCTCGGTGATCCTTCTTCCCTGTTCTCTTATCTCAGGACGTCTGCAGATATCGGATGTTCTCCTGCACTGCCATACGATGGCCTGATCCAGGGGCTTTCCGGTGTGTGAGAAAGCAACCGTTGTCTCACGCTGGTTTGTGATGCCCATGCATTCGATGTTGCCCTTTGCCTCAGGGTGTTCTTTAAGGATCATGGCGATCGCTTTAAGTACTGAAACATATATCTCTTCAGCATCGTGGCTTACCCATCCGGGCTGCGGATAGTACTGCTTAAAAGGTACATGCGTACCCTGTGACAGATTTCCTTCCTCATCAAGGAGGAATGCCTTTGTGGAAGTGGTTCCCTGATCGATGCAAAGAATATACTTCATACGAATCTCCTTATCTGAAATAGATCCTGTTAAGATTCCTGTACCATTCGTTATCTATGGAGTCAAAGTCTTCCTTCGTAAACCTTACCATCCAGTTGCCTGTAGGCGTTCCCGGGATATTCATCCTGGTGTCTCCGCCGTAACCCAGCATATCCTGGACAGGGATGATCGCAACATCAGCATGACTCATCCAGAGAGTCTTTATTATCGCTCTGCAGGAACCGCTGCGGCTGCCGCCGTCACCCCAGTTATCGCCTGTGAAGCCGCAGTATTCAAGGCAGCATTTACGCACTTCCTCCGGGCTGTCCCAAAGCCAGCCCAAAAGGGTGTTATTGTCGTGTGTGCCTGTATATGCGACGCAGTTGTTATCAAAATTGTGAGGCAGGAATGAGCTGTTGTCGCCCGGATAGAATGCGAATTCCATGACCCTCATTCCGGGGATACCTACCTTGCCCATGAACTCGGCAAGATCAGGCGTAACTTCGCCCAAGTCCTCAGCGATAAGCCTTGATCTGTCCTTAAACTTCTTATCGTATTCCTCAAAGAAATCCAGGCCAGGACCCGGGATCCACTTGCCGTCCCTTGCATTCTCGGCATTAGCCTCGATCTCACAGTAAGATGAGAATGCGCGGAAGTGGTCGATCCTTAAATAGTCAAAGAGCTTGAAGTTATCCTCGAGCCTGCTCATCCACCATGCATAGTGGTCAGCTTTCATCTTCTTCCAGTCGTATATAGGGTTGCCCCAGAGCTGTCCGTCAGCGCAGAAATAATCCGGCGGGACTCCTGCGACGCTCTCGAAAACAAGAGCCTCCGGCTTCGGTTTTCTGGGCTCTTTCAAAGGTTCGCCGTCTTTAGTCGTGGTCTCGCCCTTTTCGACAGCCTTCTTGTACTTATCCAGCGCCTTCTCATAGTCCTTAAGGACTTTATTGACTCCTGATGGAGTTGCCATCTTGAAAAGATCCCTGCTGGCCCATACGTCAGCTGAATCTCCTGATACATAGAACGGGATGTCGCCGATTATGGAGATCCCAAGATCGTTGATCTCTTTCTTGACCTGTGCCCACTCATCGAAGAAAAGATACTGCACAAAGCCGTGATATCTGTAGTTGGGATTGTTCTTGAGGCCTGCTACGGCTGACTTCTCGTAGTTTCTTAAGTTAGCGTCAGCCCATTCCCACCAGGGTTTACCGAAGTCGGCATCCTTTACGGTCTGGTAAGCTGCAACGTCCTGGACCCACTTGTTGTCCTTTATGAACTTGTCAGCCTTGGCAAGAAGATCATTATCCGCACGCTCAAAAGCTTTCCTCAGGAGCTCATCCCTGTTGGTCCTTAAGAAATCGTAGTCGATACGCCATTTATTCTGGGTATATTCTGCCTGCTGAACCTCTGCAGGTGTCAGAAGGCCACGCTTCTCGAGCCTTCTGGGATCGATAAAAAGCCAGTTGCCGGCAAAAGCCGAGAAACTCTGATAAGGTGAATTACCCATGCCGGGGTAGGAAAACGGCAGAACCTGCCAGTACTTCATGCCCTGGGAAGCCAATTGCTTCGCGAAGTCTATTGCCTCCTGTCCGATCACGCCCGTGCCAAAAGGACCCGGGAGTGAGCTGATATGCATCAAAACGCCTCCACCACGTCTCATTATTTGTAATTCCCTTCTTTCTTATATATAATTACTTGTCTCTATTAGGCTATTATACATTTCTTGAGGGTAAAATGAATTCAGTTGATGAAATTAAAAGACGCCGGACCTTTGCGATCATCTCGCACCCGGACGCAGGTAAGACCACTATCACAGAGAAACTTCTCCTTTACGGAGGAGCCATCCATCAGGCAGGCTCTGTCAAAGCGCGTAAGGCTGCACGCCACGCTACTTCAGACTGGATGGAGATTGAGAAAAAGCGTGGTATCTCAGTAACTTCATCAGTAATGCAGTTCGAATACGACGGCTGCCACATCAATATCCTTGATACCCCCGGCCACCAGGACTTCTCAGAGGACACCTACAGAACGCTCTGTGCCGCTGACTCCGCCGTAATGGTCCTTGACGGTGCTAAGGGTGTAGAGGCCCAGACAATAAAGCTTTTCCAGGTATGTAGAAGAAGAGGCATCCCGATCTTCACATTCATCAATAAGATGGACCGTGCTGCAAAGAATCCTTTCGACCTCATGGACGAGCTCGAGAAGGTATTGGGCATCAGATCCGTCCCGATCAACTGGCCTATCGGCACAGACGGCGACTTTGAGGGCGTTTATGAGAGAGCATCCCGCAATGTCCTCCTCTTCGACCGCGAAAATAACGACCACGGTGCATCCATGGTTACACAGAGCGTTTCCGGCATCGACGACCCGAAGCTCGACGAGATGCTCATGACAGGCCATCTCGAGACATTAAGAAATGACATTGAACTCCTTGACATGGCAGGCGACGAACTCGATATGGAAAAGGTCCTCAAAGGCGAGCTCACTCCCGTATTCTTCGGTTCAGCTATCACAAACTTCGGTGTAGAGCCCTTCCTGCAGCACTTCCTCAAGATGAGCCCGGGACCTGCTCCCCACAACACCACTGACGGCGTTGTCGAGCCCGAAGATTCAATGTTCTCCGGCTTCGTATTCAAGATCCAGGCTAACATGGACCCTTCACACAGAGACCGTATGGCATTCATCCGTATCTGCTCCGGCCAGTATGAGAAGAACATGACCGTAAACCTCATGCGCACAGGCAAGAAGATCACACTTGCACAGCCCCAGCAGTTCATGGCACAGGACAGAGCCATCACGGAGGAGGCTTATGCAGGCGACATCATCGGTATCTTCGATCCCGGCAACTTCAGGATCGGCGACACAATTATCTCTTCCAACAGAAAGTTCGAGTTCGACCCTATCCCGGTATTCGCACCGGAAAACTTCGCACGCGTTGAGCCTAAGGATTCAATGAAGCGTAAGCAGTTCTTAAAGGGTATCGAGCAGCTCTCACAGGAAGGCGCAGTCCAGCTCTACAAACAGCCCAACATCGGTACAGAGACTTATGTTATGGGCGTTGTAGGTATCCTCCAGTTCGACGTTCTTGAGTACCGACTTAAGTCCGAATATAACGTTGATATCGTAAGAACAGCCCTGCCCTACCGTCTCGCACGCTGGGCAAAATCAGATGTCGAAGGGTTCGATCCCAAGGAGATGACTCTCACGTCAACATCACTCCTCGTTCTGGACAGAGACGACGAACCGGTTGTTCTTTTCGAATCCGAATGGGCAGTCGACTGGGCGATAGATCACAATGAGAAGTTCAAGCTCAGTTTCGAGAATATTAATTCCAAGTAATTTTGCGATTGCCAAATACCGGAATCAAATCTAAATAAAATAACAAGAAAAAATCCTGATTCAACTTCTTCGTTAAATCAGGATTTTATTTTTCTTCTTTATGTTTCTTTACGCTTCTTTTCGTTTCTTTGATAATACAACGCCTGCACCTAATGCACATGCTGCAGCGATCAAAGCAATACCGGTATAAGTTGCAGGTCCTGTAACTTCGCCTGTAGCAGGAATGTTTTCCGACTTCTTTGCCGCTACTTTAATCTTAGCCGATACAGAACCGTCACTGAAGGTAACTGTGAGCTCATGTTCGCCTGCAGACAGTGTGCTCAGATATTCCTTCTTGATCGTGATTATCGTGCTGCCCTTTGTTGCAGTGTACTGGTCGTCCTTCGTCATTTCAGTTCCGTCGATAGATGCTTTGCTGAAATAATCGATGCAGTTCTCATCGTCGGTGTCTCTGTGAACATCTATCACGATATCGGAATCTAATCCGTCGCCTTTAACTTCACCGACTGTATATACGTGCTTGGCCACCTCGGTAAAGACAGGTGTAAATGTCGTATCGCTTTCTATTTGAGGAAGTCCCTGATCTAGACTATATGTTGTTTTTCCGTCAGACCAGCCCACAAAAGTAAATGTGTGAGTATCTGTTTCCTTCCTAACAGGATTGTTTCCATTAAAGACAGGAACTTCATGATATTTCACTTTATCTGAACAGATCTCAGCTCCGTCATCGTCAACAAACGTTACTTTATATTCAATTTCCTTCCTGGTATAAGTAGCGGTATATGTTGCGGGGCCTGTTACTGCTACCGGTGCAGTATCCCAACCTGCAAACTCATATGAATATCCGCCGGCTGATGGCTTTTCTGGCGTGATAGTACCAGTATATTCGGGAATTTCTCCCTCCGGTACTTTCTTCTTCTCGAGCACAGTACCATCGTAATTTTTAAAGGTGATCTCATATTCAACCTTCTTAAAGAATACCTTGATTGTGACGGTATCCGATCCATAATTGAAACTATCACTCGGCTTAGGCATTGTATATTTGCCGTTTTCAGCTTTTAATTCGACCGGGTCACCGCTGCCGTCAGACCATGTCACTTTGTCGACAGTAAAACCTTTATTCGGACTCATCGTTAATGTTTCAGCACTTGAGTCAAATGTTTCCGACGATCCCATGACGCTTCCGTTCCCGTCAGTGGTGTATTTAAGGTCATAATAGAAATGGAAAGCATCAGAAGAAATGTCGGGGAACGCATTCTGATATTTGTCATAGACGTCTTTATACATTGTTATGCTCTTAAGCTTTTTACAGCCATCAAATGCACCCAAACCTATTGAAATATCACTACTGGGAATTGTTATGCTCTCAAGGCTTGTACAACCCATAAATGCTTCATAACCTATTGAAATTCCACTATCGGGAATTGTTATGCTCTTAAGGCTTGTACAGTTCTTAAATGCTTCATTACCAAAGCTTGATATCTTATTTGTAAATGTTATGCTCTCAAGGCTATCACATTCCGAAAATGTAGTTGGAAGAATATCTCTTACGCCTTCAGGAATTGTTATGCTCTTAAGTTCCAAACACGCATGAAAAGCATTAGGACCAATATAAGATACATCGTATGGAATTGTTATGCTCTCCATGTTTACACATCCATTAAATGCATTAGAACCAATACTTTTAACTCCACGATTTATCACCACTCTTGTAATGCGGGAATCATTATAAAATGGAGTACGTCCAGAATCATCCATATCACCTGAGCCGGAAATAATCAGCGTTCCCGTGTCATCTAAATACCATGTTACATTGTCACCGTAGTTTCCTGAAGTCTCTCCCGCAGCGTTCAGCCTCATTCCGGGAAATAATGCAATACCAAACACAGCAAGAAGCAATGCTGCTGCAAATTTGGTTTGGGATGCTCTCATAAAAGTTCCAATTCGGTTAAAAGATATATCATTCATATTGATAAGCACTCTCCTTTTCAATCCTTGAAGGCGTTCCAGCCCACTTCTTTCCAACATTTGCCTGTGCCGATCTGATCAACCGATGAATAATAAGGCATGGGCAGAGTTCCCTTGAGTTCTGCCTTCTTCGTAAGAACGTCAGCAACGGCATTGCCGCCCTCTGAACCAGGGAGATAGAGCATTATGCAGGAATCCCATTTATCGATATAATCGCTGATCATTACATTTCTTCCGGCAACGATAAGAGTAACGGTGGGAAGTCCTGATTCAGCTGCAAACTTAATGGCATCAGCATTTCCGGGAAGTCCCATAGTTCCTGTCAAAGACAGGTTGTCAGTATCGCCTTCCCATTCAGCATAGGGCTTTTCGCCGATGCAAAGAAGAACCATATCGCATGAACCAATCTGGCTCTTGTCCGTAACGACTTCAACTCCTGCTTCCTTAAGCGCATCAACAATCGAATTGCCTTGTGTCACATGAGTATCTGTTGAACCGAAGTATTCCTTATCTGAAACACCCTGCCAGAAATATGTCCAGCCGCCGCAGAGCACGCCGGTGTCATCAGCTGCAGGACCTGTAACGAAGACCTTCATTCCGGGTTCGATATACATCTTCTTGCCGGTCTTAAGTGCTACGAAGGATTCTGCAGCAAGCTTTCTTGCAACTTCATGAGACTTGGTGCTTCCGAATTCAAATTCAGGATTTACCTTCTCAAGATACGGATCTTCGAAAAGACCTGCTTCCTTCTTAACTCTGATTATTCTCGTAACAGCGTCATTGATGCGGTCTTCACTTATCTTACCGTCCTTGACACCGTTGATGATGAACTTCATTGCATCTGCATGATCTGTATCTGTCATGAGCATGTCGATACCGGCATTAACACCAAGGATAACATTCTCCCTGTAAGACGCTCCCGAACAGTGCATTACTGCATCCCAGTCAGAAAGGACTATGCCCTTAAATCCCATATCATTTTTGAGCATGCTTATATACTTCTCATTCTCGTGCATCTTTGTTCCGTTCAAAGCAGAGTGAGAGAGCATTATCACCTGTACGCCTTCATCTATCAGAGCCTGATAGATAGAGATCTGCTCTTTGATCTGGTCTTCGGAGATCTTTGCATCACCACGGTCAAGCGGAGTGCTCTCGCCCGTTCCGTAAGCTGTCAGACCGTCACCGAAGAAATGCTTCGGGCAGACAATGACGCCCTGCGAAAGAAGTCCCTTTGTGTATGCAACAGCGAGGACAGTTACGATCTTGCTGTCAGAAGAATAAGACTCATAAGTGCGTCCCCATCTCGGATCGTTTGCAGTAGCAACACACGGCGCAAAATTAAGTATCATCCTGGTCTGGACGATATCGCTTCCAACAAGTTTTCCGTACTCTTCAGTGAGTGCCGGATCATTTGCAGCACCAACATTTATGTTGTGCGGGAAGATAACGCATCCGGATGCAAAGTTAACACCGTGGACACTGTCATTACCATAGATATAAGGGATCTTCGCAGAAGACTGGAGAGCATAATCCTGATAGCTCTTTACGGTTTCTCTCCAGGCACCCACACCAGGCATCGGCCAGTTATCGATTCTTGCAATGACAGAACCGTAATCGTTTGTCTTCATCTCAGTCGGATGAGTCTTTTCAAGAACAGGCTGGATCATCTGTGCTGCCTTCTGCTCCAATGTGAGTGAAGCGCATATCTCTTCGGGAGTCATGGATACGTATTGGGACGCAGCATTGTTATTGCTTTCCTGACTTCCGTTGTTTACATCTGAACAGGCAGAAGCTGCAATTACTGTCAGGATCAGGATTCCGGCAATAAGTCTTTTCATATTAAACACTCCCTAGATATTATTTAGGCCGTCCCTTGAGACGGCCTTGTTAATTACTTGTTTTTGTCTGTCAGTCTGACGGGCCGGGGTCATTCGAATCGTCGTAATAACCGGCAGGTTCAGAAGCAGGTTTGCTCTCTTCAGGAGCTGCCACTTCGGGCTCGTAAGAAGCGGGAGCCTCAGGCTTTGCTTCAGGAGCTTCATACGCTGTAGCCACATCAGGTGCTGTATCGATTCCGGAGTAATCCTGGGGATATACGGCACTTAAGTCACCATCAGCCAAATAGATCTTCTCGAAATCAGGGCCGTCAACGGTGAGCTTCTCCATAAGTCTTCTGGCAAGACCTTCTACTACAGCCTTCTTCTCTATGAGGATCCTCTTGGTCTCTTCATAGCAGGAATCGATAATGTGCTTGATCTCTTCATCGATAGCAGCTGCTGTCTGGTCAGAATAGCTCTGGACCTGACCCATGGAATAGCCTAAGAATACTTCCTCATTCTCATCACCGAATACCATGTTGCGGAACTTCTTTGAAAGACCGTAACGCTTGATCATGTTTTTCGCGATGTTGTTGCATGACTGAAGGTCAGATGATGCACCTGTGGATACTTCACCAAGGAAGATCTCTTCTGCGGCACGTCCGCCCAAAGACATCTTGATAGTATCAAGGAGCATCTTCTCTGTATAGAAATCAGTATCTTCGATCGGCTTATAAGCAGTAAATCCGCCTGCTCTGCCTGCAGGGATGATCGTTACACGGTCGACCTTCTCGAACTCTGATGTTGCACGGAGCACTACAGCGTGGCCGGCTTCGTGATATGCTGTAAGACGCTTAACCTTCTCGCTGAGCTTCTTTGAATTCTTCTGGGGACCCATCTGAACTCTGAAAGTAGCATCAGTGATCTCCTGCATAGTGATCTCTTTCTTATTGTGACGTGCTGTCATGAGAGCTGCTTCATTAAGAAGGTTCTCCAAGTCAGCACCTGTGAATCCTACTGTTGAAAGAGCAACCTCGTGGAGGTCAACATCCTTTGCGAGAGGCTTCTTTCTTGCGTGGATCTTAAGGATAGCTTCACGCTCATCAGCGTCAGGCATATTAACCATGATACGTCTGTCAAAACGGCCCGGACGCAGGAGCGCGGGGTCAAGGACATCTACACGGTTTGTAGCAGCCATAACAATTACGTTGGAGTTAACATCGAAGCCGTCCATTTCTACCAGGATCTGGTTCAATGTCTGCTCACGCTCATCCTGTCCGCCGCCAAGGCCTGCGCCTCTCTTACGGCCGACTGCATCGATCTCATCGATGAATACTACGGAAGGAGCTTCCTTCTTAGCATCAGAGAAAAGTGATCTTACACGTGAAGCACCGACACCGACGAGCATCTCAACGAAGTCAGAACCTGAGATATAGAAGAACTTAACGCCTGCCTCGCCTGCTACGGCTCTTGCAAGCAATGTCTTACCTGTACCCGGAGCACCATAAAGGAGAACGCCCTTCGGGATCTTAGCTCCGAGCTGCTGGTACTTCTTGGGGTTCTTAAGGAAGTCAACAATCTCCTGGAGTTCTTCCTTCTCTTCAACAGAACCTGCAACGTCTGAGAACTTGACCTTATCCTTGTTAGGGTCTGACAGTCTGGCACGGTTATTACCGAAGCTGAATACGCTGTTGCCGTCTCTGCTCTGTCTTGTGATGCTCATGAAGAGAACTACCACAACGATGAGGGATACTGCAAAGAGCACCACGTTGACGATCAATGACCAGTCAAAAGGTTCCTGGTAGTTGTAGTTCTGGATCTTGCCCTGATTCTTTGCCTTATCGAGCTTTAGAACGAGGTCATCGACATACTCATAAGGAACATCCTGGGTAACCTGCTGATTGATCTTCTGAGCATCTTTGTAGGTTACGACTACCGTTGTTCCCTTGATCTCTACAAGGTTTACTTCATTGGCCTCATCGTCGATGATCGCCATAACATCAGCCAGTGTAGCCTTTTCCTTCTGTCCGTAATTACCGCCAAACACGATAGTCGAGAATGCGATCAATACGACTATCATAATTACATAGAAGAATAATCCTCCGCCTATCGGCTTGGTATTCTTTTCGTTCTTTTCAGATGACACTTTCTCTTATTCCTTTCTTACGATCCTAATATCGTCGAAATCTCTGTATTTGCCGTCAAGGTCCAAACCATATCCGACAATAAATTCATCCGGAACCGTGATTCCGTTATAATCCGGCACAAGGTCGATAACTCTTCTGCTCGGCTTATCAAATGCCGTACAGATCTTAAGTGACTTGGGCTGTCTTTTTAGGAGCAGGTCCTTAAGAAGTGCAAGAGTTCTTCCCGTATCGACAATGTCTTCAACGATAAGGACATTCATGCCCTTGATGTCATAAGACATATCCTTCTTGATCTTAAGCTCTCCGGTGGAGAACTCTCCGACATAAGATGAGACCTGCATAAAGTCAACTATTACAGGCATCTCAAGTCTTCTTACAAGGTCAGCAGTAAAGATGAAAGCACCTGTAAGGATACCTACCACGATAAGCGGTTCGTCACCGTAGTCGCGGTTGAGTTCGCTGCTAAGACGCTCAAGCATCTGCTCGATCTCACTATGAGAAACTAACACCTGATCAGTATTTATAGCCATAGTCCTTTACTGCCTTTCTATCGCGATCCTGACAAAAGCCGCATTCCAGCCTTCGCTTCTTCTTTCTGCAATACATCTCTCGTAACTTACGGCATTCGTAAATCCTATGCCGTGTCCGAATCCCGGCAACCAGAGGATCTCCCCGTCCTTCTGGATAAAGAAGATCTGAGATCTTACAGACTCAGGGATCTTAAGGTCAGTCAGCAAGCGGTTAAGCTCTTTGCTGCCCGAAGAACCAGCTCTCTTCATCCTTAAAGGCGTATTGACTCCGCCCGTATTACCTGCCGTGACCCTGCCTTCAGCGAATGCTTCAATAGGGCAAAACCACGAATGATTATTATACTCCACTTCGCGCGCGTTCTCAATTATTCTTGTTTTTAATATATATAAAGAATGAGGTATCTTTGCGTTATTTTCGTCATGATCTTCCGCTTTGGGGAGCGTGATCTCAAATTCCAGAGGGCCGTCTGCCACGATAAAACCCATCTCTTCTGCGATCTTTACGGCCAGAGACTTAACGCCTTCTTTTGTTCCGAACGCGAAAACATCCCCATGCCTGTATGCTTTCCTCCCAAAAGGCATATCAAGGAAAGCCTCGCCTGAACAAGAGCCTTCTATAAGATCGAAGCAGTCATTCAGATTGCTCTCTTCAAAATCTGTCAGGTCTCCGAAAGTCTCCTGCCACAAGGATCTGACGGCTCTGGACTTCATGGCCCTGTGAAGGTCCTTAGTCCCGGTTACTGAAAGCACAGGATAACCTGATATCAGCCTGCGGCAGGCGTTATAAGCCTCCCAAGCCTCCCGGCTGATGAAATCGAGATCGTCTGACAAGAGCTTATATGTCCTCGTAAGGGGAACCGTGGGATCACCATAGGATTCAGAGATCTTGGGGAAGATATCGTTGCGCCAGGTATTGCGCGTACCCATAGTCGTGAGGTTAGTCTGATCGACCGCATAACTTATGCCAAGCGTATTAAGATAATCTACAAGTTCGCTTTTCTTCAGGCAGAGAAGCGGTCTTATTATCCTGCCGGCTGCAGGCTTGGGATTAACGAGACCTTCAAGTCCTGAGCCTCTGAACAGGTTCATCATCATGGTCTCTGCGACATCATCTTTGTGGTGGGCTATAGCAACGCGGACTGTCTTGCCAGAAGCCTTTCCGAGGGCTTGGGCGTACTGCTCGAAAGCCTCATATCTCAGGACTCTTCCGGCAGTCTCCTCCGAAATGCGGTTCTGAAGAGAAAATTCCTTACAGTCGAAATCCAAAACCTTCAGCTCAACGTTAATCTCTTTGCAAAGCTTCTTTACAAGCTCTGCCTCCTCGTCGCAGACAACAGGTCTTAGATGGTGATTACAATGAAGTGCATAGATGTCACAATCTATGTCGGAACGGTCTTTGAGTCCCTTAAGGATATGCAAAAGAGCAACAGAATCAGGACCTCCGGACAGACCGACAACAATAATGCCACAGTCAAAGAGCCCCTTAGTTTTGGAAAATTCGAGGACTCTGTCTAAGATCTCAACTGTCTCTTCTTTTTTCAAATCTTAAAAACCGTCCGGAAAGCTGTCATTTGCCTGCGCGAAGAAGTCGTCATTTTCCGGCGGTGCATCATCATTGCCAGGCATGGGAGGTTCCGGGATAGGAGCCTCATCCGTGGTTACACTCTCAAAATTATAGTTCTGTGCAGCGGCATCGCCGTCCACAGTCCTTGTATAAGCACTGCCGGAATCATCTTCAGGATCCTTCTCGCTGTGCTCGATAAACATAGTCTTTCTGGGAACCCACCAGACAGAGTCCCTGCCGGTCCTGCCGTGACGGTTCTTCGAGAGGTAGATGTAAGCGGGCTTGGCATCTTCCTTATCCTTGAAATTAACCGTCTGTGGAGCTTCCTCTCCGTCGGATGAACCTTCCTCATCCTTCTTCTTGTAGTAGTCAGGTCTGTCGATGAACATTACCGTATCGGCATCCTGCTCGATAGCACCTGAATCTCTCAAGTCGGAAAGCTGGGGTGTATGGTCATCTCTCTGCGCTGCGCCTCTGGAGAGCTGCGAAAGAGCAATGATCGGTATGTCGAACTCCTTAGCAAGGAGCTTTAATGATCTCGAAATAGCCGTAACTTCCTCATTACGGGATTTGCCGCCGTTGCCCGGCATCGTCATGAGCTGCAGATAGTCGATAACTACCAGCTTGGGCGCATTAGGGCCTGCAAACAGCTGCTGGAGCTTGGACTTCATTGTAATCGGGTTGGTATCCGAATTGTCATCGATAAAGATCGGATACTCAGCCAGGAGCTTTAATGCCCTGTCGATCTGCTTCTGATCAGCTTCGCTCATCTTATGTGAGTAGATGATCTCGCTGACAGGCTTGTTCATGAATGAAGACATTAATCTTGAAGCGATCTCGGACTTACTCATCTCGAGCGAGAAGATCGCAACAGGATTCTGATTGGCTGCTACATTTGCAGCCATATTGATAGCGAGCGCGGATTTACCCATGGAAGGACGCGCCGCAAGGATATTAAGTGAACCCGGCCTTAATCCTCCGAGCATGGAATCGAGCTTGGGGAAACCGACCTTGACCTTGCCTCCGACGTTATCGTCCTTGAGTTCCTTATAGATCTCGGTCATGGTCATCTTAAGGATGTCCGGCATGCCCTCAAAGCCCTTGGTCTCGCCTGCTGTTCTCAATGCGGAGATAGCAGAGACCGCATAATCGACAGCCTCAGATGCACGCATCTTGCCGTCGGTGGCCTTGGTCTTAACCTCTTCAACGGCCTTAAGGAGCTTAGCTCTGTCAGACCTCTCACGGATAGCTTCGATATAGCTGTCCATAGCGGTCTGAACGGCCATCTTATCGCCTACCCGGTAAACATATCTCTGTCCGCCGGCTTTATCGGCAAGACCTCTTCTCTCAAGCTCAGAAAATACTGTAATTCTGTCGATCTGGGCATTATCAAGGAACATGTCGGTAATGACACCATAGATGACACGGTTGCGCGCATCGGAAAAATCCTTCTCTTCGATCTTGTTCTCAACGACCTTGAGAATGGCATTGTTCTTACGCATACAAAGAGCGAGCAGCGCCATCTCGACGTCCACTTCGCCGTTCGTATCAGTCCCCTGATCGATAAGATTATTCAGATAATCCAGATCTTCAGCCATATAGAATCAATCCCTGATCAGGCACCTGTAACTACTTCAACATTGATATCGGCAGATACCTGGGGGTGAAGCTTAACTCTTGTCTTAAACATTCCGGTATTCTTGATCGGGCTGGAGATAACGACCTTCTTCTTGTCGATATCGAAGCCTTCCTTCTTAAGGCTGTCGGAAATATCCTGGGCTGTAACAGCACCATAGAGTCTTCCGTCTGCGCCGCCTCTTGCAACTACCTTGAAGACCTTGCCGTCAAGGATCTTCTTGGCATCCTGTGCTGCGATCAATGCCCTGCGCTCGTGCTCAGCCTTAGCACCGGTCTGAAGCTTAACTTCGTTAAGATTTGCAGAATTGACTTCCTTGGCAAGACCCTTCTTGAAAAGGAAATTCCTTGCATAACCGTCGCTGACATTTACCACGTCATTGGCTTTGCCGACATTCTTGACATCAGAAAGCAGTATTACCTTCATAAATAACCTCCGCCGATAACCCGGATATTAGATTTACAAAACAATCGGGCTATCTCCTAAGAACATATTATATGCTCCGGGAGGGCCCGATTGTTATACATTTTTTAAATTATAACTTAGCTGACCTGATTTGTGTTAAACAGGACAGCTATTGTCCCAAAAACGGATTACTGAACCGTATAGGGCAAAATTGCAACCTGACGTGCACGCTTGATAGCTGTTGTAAGCTCACGCTGGTGGATTGCGCATGTGCCTGTCATTCTCTTGGGAAGGATCTTTCCGTTCTCGGAAATGTACTTCTTGAGTGTGACATCATCCATAAAGTCGATAGACTCAACCTTATTAGCGCAGAAGTTGCAAACCTTCCTGCGTGTTCTTCTCTGCCTCATTCCGCCGGCAAACTCTCTACCACCGGCTCTGGGTGCTCTGTTTTCTGCCATTTTGAGTGATCTCCTTTAATTAAATCTCAAATGGAAGCTCACCGGACTGACCTTCATCAAAACCGCCTGTAGGTGCATCAATCTGCATATTGGGTGCAGTAGGAGCACTTGCAGCAACTGAATCTGCCATAGGTGCAGGCGCACTGAAGGACTGTGTAGGAGCAACAGGCTCCTGACGATATGTCTCACCGGATGCACCGCCAGATGATTCTACGAATTCTGCCTCATCGACAACTACCTCAGTAATGAACTTCTTCTGTCCATTCTGATCGTCGTAGCTTCTGGTCTGAATGCTTCCTACCAAACCGATGCGGTTGCCCTTATGGAAATACTTCTGAATAAAGACTGCCGTCTGACGCCATGCAACACAGTTGATGAAATCAGCCTGTCTCTGGCCGTTGGCATCCTTAAAGCGTCTGTCAACAGCAATAGTGAAGTTGCAAAACTGGGTCTGGTTGGATGTAAGCTTTACTTCCGGGTCCTTAGTAAGTCTTCCGACTAATTCTACTTTGTTCATTTACTGTTACCTTCCTGTCAAAAGTGATTACTCACCGACACGAACAATGAGATAACGGATTACACCATCAGTGATCTTGAGAACACGCTCAAGTTCCTTAGGGAAAACGCTATCGGCAGTAAATACAGTCTGAACATAGTAGCCGTTCTTCTGACCATCAATCTCGTAAGCGAGCTCACGTGTACCGATTGCATCAAATGTGTCAATCTTTGCACTTGATTCGATCTTAGCCTTAATTGTGTCAGTAAGAGAAGCAATTCCCTCTTCACCGTTAGCGGTGCTGAGGATAGCGATCAAACGATATTGGTTTGCCATGTCATTCACCTCCTTCTGGACTTTACGGTCCGG
>CADCJM010000004.1 GCA_902801755.1 Oscillospiraceae bacterium | reverse complement strand
CTATGCGGGATCAAGTGATCCCGCTTTTTTTTCGCCCGGAATAATTCTTGTAACGAAATTGATCTTTCTCCGTCTACCACATGAATAAGAAATTTGGAGGGTCTATACATAAATACCATTTCGGCACACTTTGGCACAGGATCTCCGGAGCTAATAAAGAGCAGCTCATATGGTTTGGTGCTGTTGTTATCATTATGATCGTACTCGCAGTGCTCCACCACAAGTGGAAGGGCGATAAAAAGAAGATACGCCTGTGGCGCGGGCTCTGCTTTATGCCGGCTGTCATCGCCGCAGTTCATGCACTTATTTATCTGAGAGGATTCCCGTTGTCTCAAAAATCACTTCAAATAAAGTATGAATTTTCCGACTTTAGGGATTAGACTTATCACCTTTGCCAGTGCAAATGCCGCAATAAAACAGAGAAAATAGAGTATTACGACCTTTGCGGGGTTTGCTAATTCCATAGCAAGAACAAACGGCAGGCACATACAAATAAATATGTTGTGGATCAGATAAATCGGGAATGAGAATTTGGAGATTGCCGTGAGAATTAACGATTCTTTTTGGATGATAATTCGCGACATTATCTCGAAAAGCGCCAGCGAAGCTATAAGTTGCAGCACATTCACATATCCCATGTTGTACGTGACACCATTGCTGTAAGCCCAGAACTGGAACGCATCACCAAGAAAGAACGTGACCACGAAGATAATTGCCAGAACCCAAGTCTTTATTTTCTTCAAAAGGCCTTTTTTGAGCAGATAACCATAGATTATGAACAGACCGCCCGCGCCTCCGCTGAACCCCAATGAGAAGTTGACCGAATAGCCGGGATTGATATGTAATATCTCGAGGATTGTCAGAAGCGTCGGGAACAGAAAGCTATATACAGTAAAGATCATCACGGGGAACATCAGGATCTTTGTGCTGACCTTGCTAAGGCCGATGGCTACGATCGGAATCAGAATATACATGCCGAGTATCAAGGACATAAACCAGACGTGGCCCATATTAACAAACTTGAGGAACAGCATGTTCCCGAGAAAATCTGTGATGCTTACCGGCTGAAAGCAGTAGAAGATCAGGAATAGATCGTAGATTACGAACCATACGAGTGTGCTGATAAGGAGATTGAGCCATCTTGTCTTCCAGAACTTAATAATCTTGGCTGTATCAAATACTCTGTCGAGCAGAAGATATCCGGTAATCATAAGAAACAGCGGAACACCGAGACGCCCGAATGCAAATGCTGTAAAGGCAAAGATCTTTGAATAGAATGGAACATCTGCCATGCCTTCAACGGACAAAGAATAAACGTTTTCTGTTGCGTGGCACAGCACAACCATCAAGATTGCGAGCGCCCTGCAAACATCAATCCATTTTATGCGTTGATTAGTATTCTCTGCCGGCATAGATGATCCTCCGCCACTAACTCTTTTATAATAAATACGTGAAAGCTTTTATTCAACAAGTTGATCTGTTTATATTATTCAGATTTCAGAGAGCAACAGTTCATCAATAAGGAGGTGTCGTTTTTTGCGGCACCTCCTCAAAATCTTTTATTTATTATATGTAGTCAAGCTTCCTTTTGGATTTTGAATAAGTGATATTACTCGTACTCTACTGTTGCTGTCGGCTTCGGTGTGTAGTCGTAAAGGACTCTGTTGATGCCGGGAACTTCGTGAGTGATACGGTCTGTGATGCGGCACATGAGGTCGTAATCGATGGGCTCAACTGTGACCTGAACTACGTCAGTTGTGTTGATTGCACGTACGATGCAGAGCCACTCAAAAGCTCTCTTGCCGTCCTTGATGCCTGTGGACTTGAAGTCAGGTACTACTGTGAAGTACTGCCATACCTTGCCTGCAAGGCCTGCCTTCTCGAATTCTTCTCTGAGGATTGCATCGGATTCTCTAACAGCTTCGAGTCTGTCTCTTGTGATGGCGCCGGGGCATCTTACGCCAAGTCCGGGTCCCGGGAAAGGCTGACGGTAAACCATGTTGTCGGGAAGACCTAATGCGGAACCGACTACACGGACTTCGTCCTTGTAGAGATACTTAACGGGTTCAACGAGCTCGAAATCCAATTCCGGAGGAAGTCCGCCAACGTTGTGGTGAGCCTTGATGCCCTGTTCGCTCTCTAAGATGTCAGGATAGATGGTGCCCTGTGCGAGGAAAGAGATACCATCGAGCTTTGCAGCTTCTTCTGCGAAGACCTTGATGAACTCTTCGCCGATGATGTGACGCTTCTGCTCGGGATCTGTAACACCTTCGAGAAGACCTAAGAATCTGTCTACTGCATCAACGTAAATGAGGTTAGCGCCGAGTTCGTCTCTGAAGACTTTGCATACCATCTCGGGTTCGCCTTTTCTCAAGAGTCCGTGGTTAACGTGAACACAAACAAGATTGGTGCCGATTGCTTTTATAAGAAGAGCTGCGACTACAGATGAGTCTACACCGCCTGAGAGAGCCAGAAGGACTTTTTTGTCTCCTACCTGCTCCTTGATAGCAGCGATCTGATCTGCAATAAATGCGTCAGCCATTTCTTTTGTAGTGATTCTTTTAAGGGATTCAGGTCTTACGTCTGCCATATGCAAAGCCTCCAATGTATAAAATATTGACTTAAACATTTTACAATATTGTGCAGAAGTTTAGGGGCACAAATGATACAATCAGGCAAAACTTTTTTATGGCTTTGAGGAGATGATCGGTATATGCGCAAAACTAAGATAATCTGTACGATAGGACCGGCTTCGGATAATGAAGAGACGTTATCGAAGATGTTCGAAGCGGGAATGAATGTTGCAAGGCTTAATTTTTCGCACGGAACACATGAACAGCACCAGGAGAAGATCGACCTTATCAAGAGGGTAAGGGAGAAGATGAATCTTCCTATCGCTATCATGCTTGATACAAAGGGTCCTGAGTACAGGATCAGGACATTCAAGGATGGCAAGGTCGAACTTAAGGACGGTGCACAGTTCATTCTTACGACAGACGAGGTCGAGGGCGACGAGACACGCGTATCTGTCACATATAAGCTCCTTCCCGAGCAGCTTAATCCCGGTGACAGAGTGCTTATCAATAACGGACTCGTTATCCTTGAGGTAAAAGAGATCAAGGGCGCTGATGTCATCTGTGATGTTGTTGTCGGAGGAGTCCTTTCGAACCAGAAGTCCATGAACTTCCCGAACAAGGTAATGCAGGGCGATTTCTTAAGCGAGCAGGATAAGAAGGACCTTCTCTTCGGTATTAAGAACGACATTGATTTTGTTGCAGCTTCTTTCGTATCGCGAAAAGAAGACATGATCGAGATGCGTGAATTCTTAGATGCCAACGGCGGAGAGAACATCGAAGTAATCGCCAAGATCGAGAACCGTGCAGGTGTAGATAACATTGATGAGATCTCCGAATACTGCGCAGGCATCATGATCGCAAGAGGAGACCTGGGCGTTGAGATCCCGTTCCATGAAGTCCCGAGCGTACAGAAGCAGCTCATCAAGAGATGCAGGCTTCTGGGACGCCGGGTTATCACTGCAACAGAGATGCTCGAATCCATGATCAACAATCCCCGTCCGACAAGAGCCGAGATCTCTGACGTCGCAAATGCAGTATATGACGGTTCTTCAGCTATCATGCTCTCCGGAGAATCCGCTGCAGGCAAGTATCCTGTCGAAGCAGTCCAGACCATGTCCCAGGTTGCAGAGTATACAGAGATGCACATCAACTACAGGGAGCGTTTCGCCAAGCAGGAATTCAACATGAGAAATAACCTTGACGCTATTTCACATGCCCACATCCGAGAGGATCTGGAGAAGACTTAACCTCTCATGGGGCGTTATCCCGATCCTTAATGAGGAATTCAATTCAACTGATGTAATGTACTATCACGGCCTCAATGTAGCCAAGGAAGTTCTTGATCTTAAGGCAGGCGATAATGTCGTAATGACAGGCGGCCTTATCAACGGCAAGGCCGGCAACACCAACACGATCAAGGTAGAGACTGTAGTCTGATCGGACTTTACTTAATACACTCAACAACCATCCATCTGTAATTCACGTCAGGATTATAGGTGGATGTTATTTTATTGTCGTATATGACCTTGTAGCGGTCAGATGCCGCATAGAGATCATCTGCAAACCAGTCGTCTGTCGTGCCGGGATAGAGGTCTAAGACGATCGCATCACAGCCGTACTTTTCGACGAATTTGTCCATAGATTCAATATCTTCGATCATCATCTGGCCCGTAAGGTAATCGGTGCCGGAATACTCCTTCATATAAGGGTCACAGCGGTTGTCGATATGCACCTTGATGCCGTGGAAAGCAAGCCATGAGCCGGAGTTAAAGGAGTTATAGATCTTCTTATAACCGTTCTGCTTTACGATATTGACCACTTCCTCGTCGTATGCTGCAATGGCGCTTGCTGAAGACATCGTGTTCGAAGGGATAAACTTAACGATCGAGAAAACCGAGGTTACGGCAAAGAACAGAACGCAGAATACAGAGAGAATGTAGAACGAAGCATTGCTGAACTTTATCTTTTCCTTATTGATATGGAAGATGTTGTCATTGATCCAGTTTATAAGGCTCTGGATCTCTTCAGGGCAGAGAGCCAGGATGAAAAGAGCCGTATAGTTCATGAAACGGCAGTATTTGCAGGATGCGATAAGGAACATGCAGACGATGCAGAGTCTTATGACCGCGCTCTTTTCGAACTTTCTGACCCTGCCGTCGACTACGAAAGCCACGAGGGCTATGAGTATCAAAGTGATCTCCCAGATCTCGAAATTCTTCGGCGCCCATTCCATGTTGATCTGCCAGAAACCCGTATTTGCCGACTGCTTGAAGCCGTATGTCCAGATATCGAATCCGAGAGGGTTAAGAAGCGAGCATAAGAATGCACCTGCAGCGGAAGCAAGATAGATAAGAGTGTTCTTAAACTGCTTATAAACGAGCTCGATGACTACGAAAACAAAGAATACGGCAAATAACACCGGAACCATACCGCCATGGAACCATGCCATAAGAAATGTTGTTCCGCAGAAGAAGATTGATTTAAAAAGAATGCTCTTCTCGCTCAGCATCACATATATAACCAGCAAAAGTGCGAGCTCGGAGAACAGATGAGGCCTTGCTATGTAGTTGGGGAAGGAAAGGAGCCTGGCAGCTGCTGCGATACCCACAAGGATCAGCGGATGAACGGTCTTGCTGTACTTTTTGAAGATTATTCCGGCGATCGTATAGTTGAAAGCTGCTGCAACGCCGATTATGCCGGCGAGCCCTAAGAGCTTATATGCGATGCCGACGAGATAGTACCAGCCGATCTCGTGGGGGAGCCAGGAAAGGCCCTCGTGCCAGCTGTAGATCTCTGTCGGTATGAATCTTCCGCTTGAGAGGCAGTCTAAGCCGATCCTGATCTGGATCGCGGTATCACCGACGTAGTTGCCGATCATCTCGGTATAGAAAAACGGGCAGTAAATGAGAACCAGAGCGCAGATCAGAAAGACCGATTTGGCATCGATCGATCTGCCTCCTTTGTAGTTAAGTGACTTCTCTTTTTTCATAACAGCTCCGTTTAATTAAAAAATCTTAACTAAAATTATACTATTTGACGGCAAATAAAGGATATACTTGTAGAGACACACCAAAAACATTTAAATGATGCCGTTTTGATGCCACTTTGCCACAAAATGTACATAAATGTATATTAGAGTGTAGAAGAGCACGGGGATATAATCCGTGTTAAAAAGTGTGGGGACACTGTTATTAAGTATGGATAATAGGACAAATAAAGATAACCAGCTAACTGAAAAAGGCGAAGTCACCGGTATGAGGCCGGGGTCTGAGGTTGCACAGGCTGAAAAGACTGCTAAGAAGCCTGTTCCCGAAGCAGCCGGCAAGGCCCTTATGGAAAAGCCCGCAGTCAGAGTGCTTTCCGAGGAAGAGCACGAAGAGGCTATTATTAACAGGCCCAAGCCGAAGAATGTCACGCCTCTTGCCAGCCAGAAGCTGACACCTAAAGACATCCCTGTTTTCGAAGATACTCCCGAGAGAAGAGCAAAATTAGAGTTCCGCAAGAAGAGACACTTCAAGAGAAAGCTCCGCGACTGGGGCATTTTTACAGGCTATCTCACACCGAGCTTTGTCGGCGTGCTGGTCTTCTTCTTCCTGCCGCTCATAATGCTCCTCATGACTTCATTCCAGAAGTCTCCTACGAATACTGATTTCGTAGGATTCAGGAATTACCAGAGAGTTCTTACCAACGATGCTTTTATATCAGCATCACAAAATACACTTACATTCGCTCTGATCTCCGTACCTTTGGCTGTAATCCTTGCTCTGCTTATCGCACTGCTGCTTAATTCGGGACTTCCGGGCAAGAGCTTGTTCAGGAGCTTCCTTTTGAATCCGATGATGGTTCCGGTAGCTTCTGTCGTTCTTATCTGGCAGGTATTCTTCAGCTACAACGGCGTTATAAACGGTTTTACCGCACAGCTCTTTGAAGGCGCAGAGAAGATCGACTGGCTCAAATCACAATATGCGCAGGTCGTAATCATGCTCCTGTTCCTGTGGAAGAACTTAGGATACAACATGGTGTTGTTCCTTGCGGCTCTCAACAGCATCCCGCATGAGATACTGGAATCTGCCGCCATTGACGGTGCAGGTCCTGTTAAGAGATTCTTCAGGATCAAGCTCCACTATCTTTCACCGACGATCTTCTTTGTCGGCATCATGTCGCTTATCAACTCATTCAAGATATTCAGAGAGGTCTATCTCTTAACCGGTGACTATCCGTTCGATAACCTCTACATGCTTCAGCACTTCATGAACAACTCATTCACACACCTGGACTACAGCAAGCTTTCTGCAGGTGCCATCGTAATGTGTATTGTCATGATCATAATCGTCGGCGGTCTGTTCTTCGCAGAATCCAAGTTCGATAAGGATGTGGAGGAATAAGATGGACGATTTAAAGAGAATTGAAAGAAAAAAGCAGGCAACCCTCGCACGCCGCCATATCTATACAGAGTCAAAGGCACCGGAGACATTCATCACTTCACTGTCTGAAGAAGCAAGAGAGGCTTTTTTCGCAAGCGAGAGAAGAAGGATCGCCGCTAATTTAAGGAAACGCAGGGTCAAGACAGGCGTATTTACTGGAATCGGAGTAGCTATAGCGATCTTCATTTCCGCTCTGGCACTCGTACCGATCTTCTTTACATTCCTTAATTCATTCATGTCATCTGAAGAGATCGTCGCAAACTATAAGGTAGTGTTCCAGAGTATGTCCGGACACGCTACACAGGGTGCGACATACATGTCCAGAACGCCTGTACTGAAGCTCATTCCTGAAGAGGTTACGATCAACCAGTACACGACGCTTCTGTTTATGAATCCCGAATACCTTTTGAAGTACTGGAATTCTATCCTGCTCACACTTCCTATCGTTGCAGGACAGATGGTAGTCGCTTGTCTCGCATCTTATTCATTCGCAAGATACAGAAGGAAGAGAAGAGAGGTATTGTTCTTCTCATACATTATCCTTATGCTCATGCCTTTCCAGGTCACGCTCGTTCCTAACTACATGATCTCGGAAAAGCTCGGCATCTTAGATACTGTATGGGCGATCATCTTACCCGGTATCTTCTCGACATTTGCTATTTTCCTTCTTACCAAATACATGCGCCAGATCCCGTCAGGCTATATCGAAGCCGCGACGCTGGACGGTGCTTCGGAATGGCAGATATTTACCAATATCGCTTTGCCATTGTGTAAGAACGCGATTTTCGCGCTCACGATACTTCTTTTTATCGATTACTGGAACATGGTTGAGCAGCCGCTGGTACTCTTAACGGATGTAAACAAACAGCCGCTGTCAGTGTTCCTTTCACAGATAAACGAACCCGAACTGGGAATTGCATTCGCGGCATCGAGTGTATACATGATACCGCCGCTCCTGATCTTCTTCTGGGGTGAGGACTATCTGGTCGAAGGCATCTCTAGATCGGGAATCAAATAAGTAAAAGATTGCGAAGAGCACACGGAAATATGGAGGAACAATAAGATGGCTAAGGGCAGCGCTAGAAGAGCTAAAGTAATTAAGGCAATGATTGCTTTCGTGGTAATCCTTGCATTACTGACATTCTTCTCAAATACGATCATGAACTTGACGATCCCTAAGGTCGCTGGACAATATGCGTCCAGAGGAAATCTCTCATACTCATACAGCAAGAGAGGCTATATTGAGATTGCCAACCAGACTGAGATCAAAGGACTCGAAGGCAGAGAGGTCGAGGAAGTCCTTGTTGATACTTATGCATCTGTAAAGAAGGGCGACCCCATCATCAAGCTCAAGGGCGTTGAAGATTCAGAAGACCTTAAGAGCAAAAAGGATTCGCTCAAGACTAAGGAGCGCGAAAAGGCATACGATGCAAGAAGACCTAAAAAGACTACTGATTACAGCATTTATACTGACAATATTAATACGGACCAGGCATTGCTTGCTGATGCCAAGGCGACTTTGAAGAAGGTTCAGAATAAGAAGTCTACTGTTTCAAAGAATCAGAAGATAATCGACGAAGAGTCTACAAAGGCAGTATCCCTCGAAGCATCAGTAAATGCCGCAGCAAAGACTGTAGAAGACCTCAAGGCGCAGATCGACAAGATTAATTCCGAGATTGCTCCTCTCCAGTCGCAGATCGATGTTTTTGTAGCACTCGGAACACCTACTCCTGCTCCCGATGAGCTCGAGACACCTACAACAGAGATTGCAAAGCTCACCAAGATGGTCAATGAGAAGAAGGCTGAGATAAAGAAACTCGAGAACCAGCTTGATGCCGCAAATGACCGTATGGAAGAAGATGCTGCCAAGCTTGCCGCTTGCCAGAGTAAGATAGAGAAGGCTCAGGCAGAGATCGCTGCATTAGGCGAACTTCCTTCAGAGAAGGCTGCAAAGAATGCCGTAACTGCAGCACAGAATGCTCTTAATAAGGCAAACAAGGAATATAAGGATGCCAAGATCGAAGCAGGTATCACTGCTGACGAGGCAAAAGACGCTGTCAGACAACGTGACGAAGAGATCGAGCAGCTCAAAAAAGAGATCGCAGAGCTTGAAGCAAAGGCTAAGATCACTGAGATCAAAGCACCTGCTGACGGTATGGTCTACAACATCAGTGTTAACGCCGGAGACGTGCTTACAGACAAGGGCACCGTCGGTTACATCATTCCTGAAACTGATGCTGTTTATACTTGTACATTTGCTTTTGAGACCAGTGTCGCTCAGAACATCTGGGCAGGCCAGACTCTTGAGATCACAAGCGGATATGCTGAAAGCTGTACCGTTATCTCCAAGAAGCCCAATCCGGATAATCCGAGAGAGGAGACTCTTGTAAAGTGCAGAGTTGAAACCCAGACAGCATGGCCCGGCGAGGAGATCATTGTTAATGCCGGAAGAGGCAACGACAACTACAAGTGCGTTGTACCTGCAGGTGCTGTAAACGAGGATAACAGCGGTTATTTCATTTATGCGATCATCGGATCGTCCACTCCTCTCGGTGATAAGTATGTAGTTAAGAGAGTTGACGTTACTATCCAGAAGACTGACGGAACAAATACCGCTATCGAGGGCGAAGGTCTCGACAAGTACGATGTAATGATCGTTACCAGAGCCGAAAAGCCCCTTGAAGACGGACAGCGCGTACGACTTGAAGACTACACAGCAAAGTGATCCTGAAGGTTTTTTGCAATGAGAATTATCGAAAAGACAAAACAATTCTTTAATTTCGAGAAGGGAAAGATCAAAAGAAATCTTTTAAAGCTCGTTCTCGCCGTTCCTTTCTGGATCGTTGTGGCAGCGATTGGTTTTATAGCATTCGGCACAGCCAGAGCAGTCTATCTTACCGATACAAGACCTGACCAGTATGTTGCAGAGACCTGGCAGAGCAAAACGGACACAGCTTTCAGACACATGGTCGTTTTTGCAGGCGGAACAAGAGCCAAGGGAGATATTTCCCCTCTCACATATGAACAGGGCGGCAAATCGATCCATTTAGGTGACCTGCCGCAGATCAGGCAGTCGCTGCAGGCTTCTGCCGATACCGGTCTGCGTTCAGGCAGCAGGAACGTTCCCGGCAGTTCCAAGAGACTCATCGGCTGGGAGGACTGCTATTCATCAACGGTCAAGTCAACGATCAGCCCCGTTAATGTAGTTGAAGGAAAGCGTATAAACGGAAAAGCCACTGATGTCGAACTCGTTGCAGTAGGCGGCAACTACAGGGCTTTCCACACATTCAGATTTATGTCCGGCGGATTCCTTCCTGAAGATCCGGTCGATACATTCCAGATCGTCATAAATGATGTTCTCGCCTGGAAGTTCTTCCGTTCTTACGATGTAACAGGCCACATGGTCGAGATCGACGGCAAGCTCTTTACGATCATCGGTGTAGTTGAAGAGAAGAATACCAAGGTAGCTGAACTCGCAGGCGAACAGGACAGCAGGGCATTCATCTACTTCGGCGCACTGGGTGCTCTTTACGGCGGCGATTCCAAGAATATCCCGCAGAGCAGCAATGACGATATGGGCGGAGGCTCTTATGGAGATTACGAAGGAGGCGGCGGAAGCTCACAGAGCCCTTCATCCACCAGCACCGATTATGCTATCCAGTGTTACGAAGCAATGCTCCCTGAGCTTGTAAGGGGCGTCGCTATAGCCGACTTTAAGAACGCAATGCCTAACTACTCCCTGACAAATCCCCAGGTACTTGTAGTCAATGACACCGGAAGATTCTCTGTCACAAGAGTTATCGATACCATGTTCCCGATCGGTGAGACCGAAATGCAGAGGCACGGTTATGAATTCCCTTACTGGGAAGTCGCCACGCAGATGACTGAGACAAGGCTCTTCTACGATTATGTGATCATTGCGGCAGGAATCCTTCTGGGCCTTATCGGAGCGGCAGCACTTGCTCTCAAGTTCCGCGCTAAAAAGGCGATCGCTCCCGAAGAACTCGAGCTTGTCGTGCTTGGTGTCGAAGAGGTACAGCTCCCTGAAGAAGAGAAGGCGCTGGTCCTTAAAGAAGATGAGACGCATTTGAATTAAGGATAGAATAATCACGGATTTTTACTTATAATTCCCCTTAGGATCAAATCCCGAGGGGAGTTTTTATGTATAAGAAATTAGTTAAGTTAGTATCCGTTCTGCTTATGTTAGCCGTTGTTACAGGCCTTTGTGCGTGTCTGGACGAATTTGATGACTATGATTACGATTATGATTATGGCTATGATGACGAATCCGGAGAACCATCGAAAACCACAGCAGAAACATACATAAGATCTAATTTCGATGCAGACCGGAACCCTTATTTTTCCATGCTCACCGCAAAGGAAAAGGACATCTATTCCCAGCTTTATGAGGAACTCTCAAAAGGCAGCCAGAAGTTTGAATGCAAGGTGAAAGGTGTCAGCGCTGACCAGCTTACCAAAGCTATAGATGCTGTGCTTAACGACCATCCTGAGCTCTTCTGGATCGACAACCAGTACGAATATACTTACGATCCTGATGACGGAAGCATACAGGATATCTCTTTCGATTTCTTTGATTTTGCAAATACACCGGATAAGCTCCAGAATGCGAAAGTCGCATTTGAAAAGGCTGCTGATGACATCCTTGACAGTGCCAGATCCCAGCCGTTTATGGTGGAACGCGAGCGCGCCATTCATGACTATATCTGCAAGAACACCACATACGATGAGTCTGCACCGTATAACCAGAGCGCATATTCTGTTATTGTTCTTCACAGATCTGTCTGTGCCGGCTATTCAAGGGCATTCCAGTATCTCATGAACAGGGCGGGTCTTACCTGCTATTACGTACCCGGAACAACTACAGACTCCAGTATTGCAGGGGAAGACGGCGCACACGCATGGAATATCGTGTATCTGGATGGCGAGTACTATAACATCGACGTCCTCTGGGATGACACGGCAAGTGAGACTTATGGTGAGTCTGTTTACCCGTTCTTTAACCTGACTGATGGCGAATTCCTTTACCATGCCAGGGTCGAAATGGCTTTGAAGCTCCCTAAGTGCACGGGCACAAGGTATAAGTATTCCAACTATTTCGGGAAGACCGTGGAGGCCGGAGATCTCGTTTTCGAGGACGCGGCATAAAGATTCCTGCCTTTTGACATTTCATTTCTTATTATTTTTCTTAATGGGTTTTGTTTAAACCGAAGGCGAATTGTCGTATAATCTACAAATTGATTTATGTATAAACTCACATCCTAGGAGAAGAAACATGAAAGAACTAATGCTTGGAAACAAGGCTATCGCCAGAGGTCTTTATGAGGCCGGCGTAGCAGTCGCAAGTTCGTACCCCGGCACTCCCAGTACCGAGACTACTGAGGAAGCTGCAAAATTCGAAGAAATCTACTGCGAATGGGCACCCAACGAGAAGGTCGCTATGGAGACCGCTTTCGGCGCATCAAGAGCAGGCAAGAGATCTTACTGCGCAATGAAGCACGTTGGTCTTAACGTTGCAGCTGACCCGCTCTTCACCATGAGCTATACCGGTGTAAATGCCGGAATGGTCATTCTCGTTGCAGACGATCCCGGAATGCACTCTTCACAGAATGAGCAGGATTCCAGACATTATGCCATTGCGGCTAAGATGCCTATGCTGGAACCCGCTGATTCCCAGGAAGCAAAGGACTTCGTTATCGAGGCTTACGATATTTCCGAGCAGTTTGATACACCCGTACTTATCAAGATGTGCACAAGAGTTGCTCATTCCCAGTCAGTCGTAGAGACAGGCGAGAGAATTGAGGTCCCTGTTAAGCCTTATGTTAAGGATGCAGCAAAGTACGTAATGGTTCCTGCAAATGCTAAGAAGCGTCATCCCTTCGTTGAGGAGAGAACAAGAAAGCTCGTTGCATTTGCCGAGGAGTCTTCTCTTAACCGCGTTGAGGAAGGTTCTGATACATCAATGGGTATCATCACTTCTTCCACTTCATATCAGTACGTTAAGGAAGTATTCGGAGACAAGTATCCGGTATTGAAGATCGGCCTTATCAATCCGCTTCCCGAACAGAAGATCAGGGACTTCGCAGCCAAGGTAGATAAGCTCGTAGTTGTAGAAGAGCTTGATCCCATCATCGAGACACACTGCAGGACATTGGGTCTTGAAGTAACAGGCAAGGATCTTTTCCCGTTGATCGATGAGTTCTCACAGGGCCTTATCGCTACAAGCTTGGGGCTCCCCGAAAAGCCTTCATGCAAGCCCATCGAAGGACTTCCCGGAAGACCGCCGGCAATGTGCGCAGGCTGCCCTCACAGAGGAATGTTCTATGTTCTTTCCAAGCTCAAGCTCACAGTCTTGGGCGACATCGGATGCTACACGCTTGGCGCTACGCCTCCGCTCTGCGCTATCGATACGACAGAGTGCATGGGCGCATCCATAAGCTCCCTCCACGGATTCAACAAGGCTCTGGGTGCTGATGCCGAGAAGAAGACTGTTGCCGTTATCGGCGACTCCACATTCATGCATTCAGGCATGACAGGTCTTGCAAATATTGCATATAACCAGACAAATTCCACTGTCATCATCCTTGATAACTCCATCACGGGCATGACAGGCCACCAGCAGAATCCTACGACAGGCTTTAACCTCCGTGGTGATCCGGCAGGCAAGATCGACCTCGAAGCTCTCGTCCGTGCAATGGGCATCAACAGAGTAAGAGTTGTAGATCCTTATAACCTCGCTGAGGCAGAAGCGGCAGTCAAGGAAGAACTTGCAGCAGAAGAGCCTTCCGTAATCATCTCCAGAAGACCCTGCGCTCTCCTCAAGAAGGTTAAGCGCGGTGAGCCTATTCAGGTCAACCCCGACAAGTGCAAGTCCTGCAAGGCGTGCATGAAGTTAGGATGCCCTGCAATCTCCTTTAAGGACGGACATGCTCATGTCGACACAACACAGTGCTTCGGCTGCAAGGTATGCAGCGAGCTCTGCAAGTTCGGAGCTTTCGAGAATTTGAACGGGGAGGCAATCACATGGTAACAAGCATAATGATAGTAGGCGTCGGCGGACAGGGTTCGCTCCTCGCAAGTAAGCTTTTAGGCAGAGCCGCTATGGACAAGGGCTACGACGTAAAGGTCTCAGAGGTTCACGGAATGAGCCAGAGAGGCGGAAGCGTTGTAACTTACGTTAAGTTCGGCGACAAGGTAAACTCCCCCATCATCGATAAGGGTGAAGCTGATTACATCATCTCTTTCGAGCTTTTGGAAGCTGCAAGATATGTCCAGTTCTTAAAACCCGGCGGACAGATCGTTACAAACTCACAGCAGATCGATCCTATGCCCGTAATCGCAGGCACTGCTGAGTATCCTTCTGAGCTCATCTCCAAGATGGAAGCTGCAGGAGCTAAGGTAGATGCCATCGATGCACTCACGATCGCTGAGCAGGCAGGAAACGCAAAGGCTACAAACATCGTGCTCATGGGCGTTTTCTCCAAGTACATCAAAGAGATCAGCAAGGAAGAGTGGGTAAAGGCTGTCGAAGCTTCTGTTCCTGCAAAGTTCCTTGAGCTCAATATGAAGGCCTTCGAAATGGGCCTCGCAGCAGAATAATTCTTGAACGGTGGGCGACTAATGAGCTACTGCAGCAGGTGTTTTGAGAGACATGCCATTATCTTTGTAAGCCGTCATGAGAATGGTGCGGACATTGATGAAGGTTTTTGTCTTAAGTGTGCTTATGAATCAGGAATAAGCAGCTTGGAAAAGCAGTTAGCTGCTTCCGGTATAAATGCCGGGAACGTTGACGAGATGAGTGACAAGATCGAGATCAGCATCCTTGAGAACGGTACCGAACCATCTATGTCCGGTTTTTTCCAGTCGCTTGAAAAAACAGAATACAAACCGTTTGTATCGAACCGTGAAAGTAATACAGAAACGAAGAACAAAATGATTGATCTTGAAGCAGTAAGAAAGTTTTTCGAGGGCGACAAATACGCCACGGAAGCTACAGGAATAGTAATCGAGAAGGTTGAGAAGGGCCACAGCGTTGTGAGCCTTGAGCCTGACGGAAGACACCTTAATGCTGTCGGAGGTCTCATGGGCGCAGTCTATTACACGATGGCGGATTTTGCTTTTGCCGTTGCCGAGAACTGCGAACTTGATTCCGACACTGTTACTGTCACCCAGGCAACGCAGATGAATTTCTTAAGGTCCTGGCACGGCGGGAAGGTAACCTGCACGGCTGACATAGTCAAGGACGGAAGGTTTATCTGTTTATATGAGGTCAAAGCTTTCGACACAGAAGGCAAAGAGCTCGCACTTATCATCGTCAACGGTTTTAAGACCGCACGAAAATAAACACCCCGCATTACAGGAGGGCACCATTTATGATTTGGAACGAAGCAAAGGAGTGCATGTCGCGTGATGAGATCGAAGCGCTGCAGAGCGCAAGACTCGTCAAGGTAGTTAACCGCGTTTACCACAACGTTGAGTACTACCGCAAGAAGATGCAGGCAGTAGGCCTTGAGCCCGGCGATATCAAGGGCATCGAGGATCTCGATAAGCTGCCTTACACAACATATGCAGATTTAAGAGACACATATCCCTTCGGACTGGCTGCAGTTCCCAGATCAGAGATGGTACGTGTTCACGCATCCTCAGGTACAACAGGAAAGCCCAAGATCGCAGTCTATACAAGACGTGATATCGATATCTGGGCTGAGTGCGTTGCAAGATGCCTCTCAATGGCAGGGATCACAAGAGATGACATCATCCAGGTCGGTTACGGCTACGGCCTCTTCACCGGCGGTCTCGGTGCCCACTACGGTGCTGAATATCTGGGCGCTCTGGTTCTTCCTATGTCCACAGGCAATACCCAGAAGCTCATCGACATGATGATCGACTGCGATGTTACTTCTATCGCATGCACACCTTCTTATCTCCTGCATGTCGCAGAGGATCTTGAGAAGATGGGCCTTGTTGACAAGATCAAGCTTAAGTCCGCTATCTGCGGCGCTGAGCCCTGGACAAACGAGATGCGCGATCAGATGGAGGCAAGACTCCATATCAAGGCATACGACATCTACGGCCTTACAGAGATGATGGGCCCCGGCGTTGCCTGCGACTGCGAATTCCATAAGGGACTTCACATCTGGGAAGACCACTTCCTCCCGGAGATCATCGATCCTTCAACATTAAAGCAGCTGCCTAAGGGTTCTGAGGGTGAGCTCGTTATCACCAACCTCACCAAGGAAGGTATGCCTCTTATCCGTTACAGGACTAAGGACTTAACATCCATCGAGTACGACAAGTGCGAGTGCGGCCGTACGATGGCAAGGATCCAGCGCTTCAAGGGCAGATCCGACGATATGCTCATCATCCGCGGCGTAAATGTTTTCCCTTCACAGGTAGAGGCAGCTCTCCTCACAGTAGAAGGAATTACACCTCACTACATGCTCGTAGTTGACCGTGTTGACAACAACGATACTCTCGAAGTTCAGGTAGAAGTCGCAGAAAACGTCTTCACAGACGAGATCAAGTCTTTGGAGAAGCTTTCCAAGGCAGTTCATGATAAGCTCAAGATGGCTATCGGCCTTAATGCAAAGGTCAAGCTCGTTGAGCCCAACGGCCTTGAGCATTTCGACGGCAAGAGCAAGCACGTTACAGACAAGCGTAAGCTTTATCAATAATTATGGGGAGGTACCACTATGTTCGTAAAGCAGATTTCGGTTTTTCTCGAAAACACTGAGGGCAGACTTGATGAGGTCTTGAAGATCCTTGCACAGGGCGGTATCGACCTGCTCTCTGCAAGCCTCGCAGACACAATGGAATACGGCGTTCTCCGTCTCCTTGCAAAAGATCCCGACAAGGCTAAGCAGATCTTAAAGGATGCCGGCTTTGCAGCACGCATCGATGAAGTTATCGCTGTAGTAGTTCCTGACGCAGTAGGATCCCTCGCAAAGGTCGTAGGCATGATCCACGCAGCAGGCATCAACATCAGTTACATCTATGGTCTTTCCATTGACGGCGAGGGCGCTCCCATCGCAATCAAGACAGACGACAACGCAAAGGCTGAGGCTATCCTCAATGCAGCCGGTGTTACGACTCTCGGCATGGAAGATCTGCAGTAAGATAAGTTGATTATCGGATTATTGAAGGAGCTGGCCAGGTAGGGCGGCTCCTTTTTATGTGTGGGCGGGAGGAAGTCACGGCGGATTATTTTCGCGCAAGTGAAAGCTTTTTCAACCTCTATTTTATAATAGTTCACCCTCTTTATTCTGCACCCGGTATCTGCAACATTTCATTTTATCTGTCTGTATAAATGGTATCAGTGCTATTCAGGATATGTTCTGATGAATGAGTTAATATTAGTGAGGGGAATATCAGTTCCGGAAAAGGAGGTTTTATGAGAGATTGCTGTAAGGGAAAAACATGTTTTCGGGCCTTTATGTCCGGCGCATATTCGAGAACCGTTGTTATTGTTGTCATTGTATCTGCTTTGCTGTTAACAGGCTGTCCGGCAAGACCCGGTCCGGCAAAACCCGCGCCATCGAACGCAACGAATGCAACAACCATTAAAAAAACTCAAAAAATCTATCCCATGTCTAATGTAGGGGAGCCGTCAAATACCGAATATGATATAAGTCCTTACACTGTAACGGATAATGAATTGAAATTTAAATTGCCTGATGCCGAAACAAACGAAGATGAACTTAAGGCTTATGCCAAAGAAAAACTGGAAAAGATAGATTTTCAGGGTAAATACAACATCAGAGGCACATTTCAGGATTATCAGTTTGACATTGTAATCAGCCATGATTTTACCGGTTTTAGAGGTGATAATGGCATGAGTTTTATCTCTACGCGTTATGACAGTGCTGCCGTCGGATATAATTATCCTGAAGAAGAATACGGCCCGAGTGTGGTATTAAGTGTTTATAAGGACCCTTCTGATAAGTTCTTAATCGTTACGGATTGCGCAGATTATAAAGTCATAAGTGAGTTTTTCAGAGGTGTCGGATGCGAGACAGCGCCTACTCCTACCGTTACCCCATGACAATTATCTCTTTCAGTGATTTTCCGTGCATTCGCAGAAAAAAGGCCCGCCACCAAAGTGACAGGCCTTTATAATGCTTCAAGTAAAGTCTATTAAGCTTCGTCAGCAGGTGCTTCCTCGGGAAGGGAGTATCTCTTCTCGACTGTGACCTTCTCGTCGTAGCAGGAGAAGATGCCGTCGACCTTGTCCTTAGCAAGCTTAGGAGTGATAAGGCTTACGAGAGGTACGATAATGAGGCCTGCAACCATTGTGACTGCGCCTGCATTGATAGGTGAAGCGATGAACTTCAGGAACATGTTAGCAACCGTGAAGCCTACGCCGAAGATGAAGCATACCCAAACGGAGAGCTTTGTTGTCTTCTTCCAGTAGAGACCCCAGAGGAACGGTGCGAGGAAAGCTCCTGCGAGAGCACCCCATGAATAACCCATGAGCTGTGCGATGAATGTCGGAGGGTTAAGTGAGAGGAGTACTGATACTGCGATGAAGAAAACGAGGAGGAGACGCATCGTAACGAGCTGTGTCTTTTCTCTCTTCTTCTTGTCTTCGTTCTTCTTGGGCTTGATCTGCTCAATGAGGTCCAATGTAACTGTTGAGCTCGATGTAAGAACGAGGGAAGACAGTGTGGACATTGAAGCAGAAAGGACAAGTACGATGACTACACCAACGAGGATCGTAGGGAGGTTGTCGAGCATTGTAGGGATGATGGAGTCGTACATGACGGAACCGTCTTCCTTATAGATAGCTGAGTTGTCCTTGTAAAGTCTTGCAAAGCCGCCAAGGAAGTAGCAGCCGCCTGCAACGATGAATGCGAAGATAGTGGAGATGATAGTTCCTGCCTTAACGGATTTCTCATCCTTGATAGCATAGAACTTGCCGACCATCTGGGGAAGACCCCATGTACCAAGAGATGTAAGGATGATTACGCCGAAGAGGTTAAGAGGGTCAGGTCCGAAGAATGATGTGAACGCACCCTGCATGCCTGCTGTGACGGGAAGGTCGGATTCTGTCTGTGAAAGTGTTGTAAGTGCGGTGAGGAAACCACCGTTGTTTTTAAGAACAGTAGCGATGACAGCTGTGATGCCGAAGAGCATGATGACGCCCTGTACAAGGTCGTTTACGACAGTTGCCATGTAGCCGCCGAGGATAACATAGACGCATGTAAGAGCTGCCATTACGATGATGCAGATCTTATAGTCGATGTTGAATGCCATGTTAAAGAGTCTGGAAAGACCGTTATATACAGAAGATGTATAAGGGATAAGGAAGATGAAGGAGATAAGTGCAGCAGCGATACGGAGTGACTTGCTGTCGAATCTCTTGCCGAAGAAGTCAGGCATTGTCTTGGAGTTCAAGTGCTTTGTCATGACTCTTGTTCTTCTGCCAAGGATGATCCATGCGAGAAGTGAACCGATAACTGCGTTGCCGATACCGATCCAGGTTGATGCGACGCCGTATTTCCAGCCGAACTGTCCTGCATATCCGATGAATACTACAGCGGAGAAATAGGATGTTCCGTAACCGAATGCCGTAAGCCAGGGTCCTGCATTTCTGCCGCCCAGTACGAAGCCTTCGACACTGTTCGCCTTTTTACGTGTGACAAGACCGATTCCGATCATGACAGCGAAAAAGACGACAAGGAAGATGATCTTGATTGCCAAATCCATGTTTTTGTTCCTCACTTTTTGCTTCTTCCACCCTCTAAAAAGCAAAGAAGCATTTTTATTCAAAAAATAAGCCTTGTGCCTAAAAACACAAGGCTTTTATTTTAAGACTGATTTTCCTGTTCTACAAGCCTTTCTGCGCCATATCTCTTACGGAGAACGGGTTTTTCTATCTTGCCGGTGGCATTTCTCGGAACATCGGCTAAGATTATCTGCTTCGGTCTCTTGTAACGGGGCAGCTGGGTGCAGAACTTTTCGAGTTCTTCAACGGTGCAGCCGCTGCCGGGTTCGATCTCAACGATAGCGCCTGTGATCTCGCCCAATCTCTTGTCGGGAAGGCCGATAACTGCAACGTCCTTTACCTTCGGATATTCCTGGAGGAAGTTCTCGATCTCTACAGGATAGATGTTCTCACCGCCGGAAACGATAACATCCTTCTTACGGTCAACGAGGAAATAGAAACCGTCTTCATCCTGACGCGCCATGTCGCCTGTGAAGAGCCATCCGTCTCTTAATGTTTCCTTTGTTGCTTCAGGATTTCTATAGTATTCGAGCATTACGCCGGGGCCCTTTACGCAGAGCTCACCGACCTCGCCCTGAGGTACTGTGTTGCCGTTCTCGTCAACGATCTTGCACTCCCAACGGTAACCCGGAACGCCGATAGCGCCAACCTTGTGAGTATTTTCAAGTCCAAGGTGAACGCAGCCTGGGCCGGTGGATTCGGAAAGACCGTAGTTCGTATCATACTGGTGATTCGGGAAATAATCCTTCCAGTGACGGATAAGTGACGGAGGTACGGGCTGTGCGCCGATGTGCATAAGACGCCACTGATCGAGCTTATAATCGGAGAGCTTTAATTCGCCGCGGTCAAGGGCATCGAGGATGTCCTGAGCCCACGGTACGAGGAGCCATACGATAGTGCACTGCTCGTCGGAAGCTGCCTTTAAGATAACTTCAGGCTTTGTGCCCTTGAGAAGGACTGCCTTGGAGCATGTCCACAAAGAACCCATCCAGTGGAACTTTGCACCCGTGTGATAGAGAGGCGGGATGCAGAGGAAGCAGTCGTTCTTGCCTGTCTGGTGATGAACGGCTTCCATCTCAGCTGCCTGTGTAAGGCTTCTGTGAGGGTGAAGGATAGCCTTGGGGAATCCTGTCGTGCCGGATGAGAAATAGATAGCTGCGTAATCTTCTTCAGTAAGTTCGATCATGGGATCCCTGGAAGAATAGTCAGCAACCTGCTGCCAGTAATTCTCTGCGAATTCGGGAGCCTGACCGTCACCTACATAGAGGAGAAGTCTGTCTTTTGCGATCTCGTCTGCATTGATATTAAGTCTGTCCACGAATTCAGGGCCGAAGAACATGACGGAGATCTCGGCTAAGTCAGCGCAGTATGAGATCTCGTTTGCTGTATATCTGAAGTTAAAAGGAACAGCGATAGCGCCGGTCTTCAGGATACCGAAATAGATAGGAAGCCATTCAAGGCAGTTGAACATAAGGATAGCAACTTTGTCGCCCTTCTTGATTCCGCGGCCCAGGAGCATATTTGCTACTCTGTTGGACTTCTCATCGAAGATCTGCCATGTGATCTCGTGACGGTAAGGCATGGACTTTGTCTGCTGGACAAGGTCGAATTCCTTAAATGAGATCTTTCTTGTATCTTCCATTGCGGGATTGAGCTCGATAAGAGCTACTTCATCGCCATGCTCTCTGGCATTGCGTCTCAATAAATCTGTAACAGGCATTTATATTCCTCCCTTGTGCTTTATTTATCTAAATAAAGCCAAAGACAATAATAACATCGCAACAGAAGTACGTCAAAATAATAAAATAATAAATACAAATATTTTCTATCCTGTTCTATAATAAAGTGTTTTATTTTGCGCAGGAGGAAGAGTCCTTGATACGTAAACTGATGAAATCTATCCGGCAGTACACGAAGGATACGGTTCTGTCGCTCGTTTTTATTATCGGAGAAGTTATTCTTGAAGTAGTAATACCGTTTATCACTGCGTACATGGTCAATATGATCCAGGATAATGCAGGTATGGACACTATTCTAAAGATCGGCGCCATTATTACTGTAGCCGCGATCCTGTCACTTACCTGCGGCGCATTGGCCGGCAATTTCTCAGCCAAGGCATCAGCCGGATTTGCGGGAAACTTGAGATCTGACATGTTCGCCAAGGTCCAGAAATTCTCATTCGGAAACATAGACAAATTCTCCACGTCATCTCTGGTCACGAGAATGACGACAGATATCACTACCGTTCAGAATGCATTTATGATGATGATAAGGATCGCTGTAAGAGCGCCCCTGATGTTCGCTTTCGCGATCGTTATGGCATATGTTCTCGGAGGTTCGCTTGCTACGACTTTCGTTATCGTGGTACCTATTCTTGCTGTTGGTCTGATCATTATCGGCAAGCTTGCGATGCCTGCTTTCCGCGCCGTTTTCAAGAAGTACGACAAGATGAATGAATCCATTGAGGAAAACGTCCGCGGCATGCGTGTCGTTAAGGGCTTTGCAAGAGAAGAATACGAGCAGGATAAGTTCGGCAAGGCTTCAGACAATATCAGACTGGACTTCACCAAGGCGGAGAAGATCGTCGGACTTAACTCTCCTCTCATGGAACTCTGCCTGCATTTCAATGTTGTATTTGTTCTTTATGTCGGCTCGAAAATGGCTATCCAGAGCAACGGCACCGTTATCAATATCGGCCAGATCTCAGCACTTATGACATACGGCTTCATGGTCCTCATGTCGCTAATGATGGTCTCCATGATCTACGTCATGCTCACAATGTCCGTTGAGGCAGCCAAGCGTATCGTTGAGGTCCTTGAAGAGAAGCCTTCTATCGCCAATCCCGAGAATCCCGTCATGGAAGTTAGGGACGGTTCGATCGATTTTACGGATGTGGCTTTCAAGTATTCCGAGAAGGCTGCAAGAAATGCACTTTTCGACATCGACCTTCATATAGACAGCGGAATGTCCGTCGGTATCTTAGGCGGTACCGGTTCATCCAAGACCACCTTGATCCAGCTCATTCCGAGACTTTACGATGTTACTGAAGGCGAGGTCAAAGTCGGCGGTGTACCCGTAAAGGATTATGACGTAAAGACATTAAGAGACGCTGTCTCAGTCGTTCTTCAGAAGAACGAGCTGTTCTCCGGAACGATTGCCGAGAACCTCAGATGGGGTAATGAGAACGCATCTGACGAAGAACTTGTTGAGGCATGCAAGATCGCCCAGGCTTATGAGTTCGTATCTTCTTTCCCGGAAGGGTTTGATACTCATATAGAGCAGGGAGGCACCAATGTCTCAGGCGGTCAGAAGCAGAGGCTCTGCATTGCAAGAGCACTTCTCAAGCGCCCGAAGATCCTTATCCTGGACGACTCCACATCGGCTGTCGATACCAGAACAGATGCTTTGATAAGAAAGGGATTCAAGGAATATATCCCTGAGACGACAAAGATAATAATTGCCCAGAGAGTCGCTTCCGTTCAGGACTGTGACATGATCATCATCATGGACGGCGGCAAGATCATGGGCACCGGTACTCACGAGGAGCTCTTAAAGAGCAATGAGATCTACCGTGAGATCTATGAAGAACAGACGAAGGGAGGATCGGACAATGAGTAAAAAGCCCAATGCTCCCAAGCAAAAAGTAGAAGCAGCACCCGCACCCGGCGGAAGACGCAGAGGCCCGGCTTCGATGTCCCAGGTCATCGGATCCATGGGAAGCCTCAAGCGTGTTGTAAAGATGTATATCAAGCTGTTCCCCGTTCTCACGTGGGTCATTGTCATCTTCAATATCTACAACGCTGTTGCTGCCGCACTGCCGATGGTATTCCTTCAGAAAGTCACAGCGGTTCTTGAGGAGACCCTGGCATCAGGCGACTGGGAATCTGCAAAGATAAAGATCGTTTCATACCTGATCCCGCTTATCTGCATCTATGCAGGAGCTGCGATCGTAAGCATCCTGAATTCACAGCTCATGGCTTACATGACGCAGATGTTCCTGCACAAGCTCAGAACTGACCTGTTCAACAAGATGCAGACACTGCCTTTGAGCTATTTCGATACTCATAAGCACGGCGACATCATGAGCCACTACACCAACGATATCGATACATTAAGACAGCTCGTATCCATGGCCATCCCGAACATTATCAGAGCGGGTGTTGTCGTTATCACGGTATTTGTTACGATGCTCCGTTACAGCATATGGCTGACTTTGATAATGGTAGCCGGAATCGTTGTAATGATGCTCGTAACAGGCAAAGTCGGCGCAGGTTCGGCCAAGTACTTCATCAGGCAGCAGAAAGCCGTTGCCGCTACTGAAGGCTACATTCAGGAGATAATGAACGGCCAGAAGGTCGTCAAGGTATTTAACCACGAGGGCAAGGTCACTGAAGAGTTCAACAAACTCAATGACGGTCTTGCCGACGACAGCGGCAAAGCTAATTCCTATGCGAATATCCTGGCTCCTATCATCAACAATATCGGTAACATCATCTATGTTCTCCTTGCTGTTGCAGGCGGCATCATGACGGCACTGAATGTTGTTAATTTCTCGTTCTCCGGACTGCCGATGGGCATCGATATCGTTGTTCCGTTCCTTAACGGAAGCAAGCAGTTCATGGGCAATATCAACCAGCTCACGATGCAGATGAATGCGATCGTAATGGCAGGTGCAGGTGCCCAGAGGATCTTTGACCTTCTCGATGAAAAGCCTGAGACAGACGACGGCTATGTAACGCTCGTTAATGCGAATATCGCTTCTGACGGCACGATCACAGAGGCTGATCACCAGACCGGCCACTGGGCATGGAAGCATCCCCACAAGGCAGACGGTACGATCACATATACCGAGCTTAAGGGCGACGTTCTGCTCAATGAAGTTGACTTTGCCTATGTGCCCGAAAAGCAGGTCCTTTACGATGTATCCGTCTTCGCAAAGCCCGGTCAGAAGGTTGCTTTCGTAGGTGCGACCGGCGCAGGAAAGACAACGATCACGAATCTTATCAACCGCTTCTATGACATCGCTGACGGTAAGATCCGCTATGACGGCATCAACGTCAACAAGATAAAGAAGAAGGACTTGAGAAGATCCTTAGGCCTTGTTCTTCAGGAGACAAATCTTTTCACGGGCACCGTTATGGAGAATATCCGTTACGGCAAGCTCGATGCTACGGATGAAGAGTGCAGGGAAGCTGCAAAGCTCGCAGGCGCTTCTGACTTTATCGAACGTCTTCCTGACGGTTACAACACGATGCTTAACAACAACGGTTCCAACCTCTCGCAGGGTCAGAGACAGCTTATTGCAATCGCAAGAGCAGCTGTTGCCAACCCGCCGGTAATGATCCTGGATGAAGCTACATCTTCGATCGATACACGTACTGAGGCTATCGTTCAGCGCGGTATGGATAAGCTCATGGAAGGCAGAACGGTTTTCGTTATCGCTCACAGGCTTTCGACCGTCATGAACTCCGATGTCATCATGGTATTGGATCACGGTAAGATCATCGAGCGGGGCTCACATGAGCAGCTCATTGCAGAGAAGGGTACGTACTACCAGCTTTATACAGGAGCATTCGAGCTCGAGTAAGTTGTTTTGCTCACTCAGGGCTTCCGCGCGAACTTCGTTCGCTTGCGCAGAATCGTTCGCAAAACAACTTACTCTCGTGCAGAAGAAAGAATTAAAAAGAGGTTGCTTTGTGGCAACCTCTTTTATCGCGTAAAACAACTGCCTGATGATATAATCCTCTTAAGGATTGAACGGGATAATAGTTTACAGGGATAGTTTTATGAAAAAACGTTTAGCAGCAATATCTTCAATATTAGTCTTTTCGTTGCTTCTTTCATCGTGCGGCCAGCCCGGCAATGGCAAAAAGAAGCCTTTTGATGACGATAACACAACGCCGTCTACGGCGGTTCCGACGCCGGCCATTCCTATGGGAAAGCCCAGACACAATCTTGCGCTGGTCGACGTAAAGGCCACTTACGATGATTTCTATGTGGATGATTTCAGCAAGCCCTAGGGCGCTGACAAGAAACTCCGCATGGCAAATACAGATGTCGATAATTACTTCGTATATATTGCTCTCGATTCCAGAAATAACCAGGTCAACGAGAACCTGAACTATATTTCCACGGTAACCAAACCTACCATTCAGGTCTACCGCGACGAAGATTATCCGGGCTGCCTGGTATATGAAGTCAATTACGAGCAGATCTTCCCGATCTATGCGAGAGAACCGGCATCCTACTCTACTTCGTTCTTCCACTATCACAACGTCGAATTCGTAGATTTCTATACAGGCACGGTTATCCCGTCCGTATTTCTCTCAACGTCGATAGACAGCTTTGGTGTTACGGGAAACTTCATCTATAAGGGTGAGAAGTACAGGCTGGATTACTATGAATTCCGTCAATCAGTAGTCGAGAAATCGGAAACAAAAAACGATGGCGGAGCAGTATTGTTATCACAGACAGTAAAGATAATGTCGACTTCTTATTTCATCGTTCCCGAGTTCTATGACGGCCTTCTTATGTGCGTCTATGTTGCAAATGACACCGGCAGATCTGTTCAGGATATTATCGCGGAGAACAGCCCGGATTTCTGCCCGCCTGAGCCTTTCGGTGACGATGAGAATACTGACGATTATGTTTTCTTTGCAATAACTGCTCCGAAGTAAAAGAAGCATTACAGATGGCGCTGGCTGTGACATGGTTTTTACAGAAGGCAGCTGTGTTCGTCAATGTTATAATAAAAACCGTCTGAGGCATATGTCCCGGACGGTTTTATCATCTGCATATCAGAATGAGGTGCATTAAAGTGCGCCATGAAGATATCGGACAAAACTATGAATCGGAGGAATACCGGCGGCGATGAACTATCCATTGGTCAAAACTTTGAAGACCGTGAATTTCATGGCCGGAAAGGCATCTTCACTTGCTGAGATCAAGCGCCACAGGAAACAGTCAGAGTGGGCACACGGTCTTGCGACACCCAAAGAAGATGTGGAGCGGAGAAAATTCCGCACCGGAAAGATCCCCTGCGAGGAGATCAGGCCGGTCAAGTCATACGATCCCGGTTACGTAATACTCTACTGCCACGGCGGCGGCTATATCTGCGGAGGACTCGGTTATGCGGGAAATCTCGCTGTAAAGCTTGCATTGGCAACGGGCTTTAGAGTCTATTCTTTTGCATACAGGCTGGCGCCCGAGCACCCTTACCCGGCCGCTTCAGAGGACGCAGCTGCCATGTGGAAATATATAACGGAAAATGTTGCGGATGCAGAACACGTGCTCCTGGCAGGTGATTCGGCAGGCGGCAACATGGCGCTCTGCCTGACACAGAAACTGATTGCGGAAGGGAACCTCTCGCCGCGGGAACTCCTTTTGTTCAGCCCGTGGACTGATATGACCTGTACTTCGGAGTCCTATGAGGCCAACCGGGACATCGATCCTATACTTACGAAGGAGTTTGTTGTGAACTCCGCCAAGGCATACATAGGGGAAAATGATCCGGCAGATCCTGCGTTCAGCCCGCTTTTCGGGGATTTCAAGAATTTCCCGCCCGTCTATATCATGGCCGGAAGAAACGGTATCCTGGTAGATGACAGCATTAAACTTAAGGAACATATACAGAGGGCCGGCGGTACGGCAGAACTCGATATTGAAGAGAAAGGATGGCATGTGTATCAGCATATGCCCGGCGCATTGACACGCAGGGCGATGAAGAGGCTTGCATCACATGTGTCGCAGGAAATACATGGGAAGCGATAATTGGTACAGGATCGACAATGTGGCCAAGGTCTTTCTGGCCACTGCAGGCAAGCGTGACACCAGATCGTTCCGCCTCAGCTGCACATTGAAAGAGGAGGTTGATCCGGAGATCCTTCAGGAGGCGGTTATCTCGGCGATCGAAGACCGCCCGCAGGTACAGGTGAGGATAAGGCGCGGCCTTTTCTGGCATTATATGGAAGATACCGACCTTCTGCCTGTTGTTAAGCAGGAGGACGACCGCATCTGCCCTGTCCTTTATGTGCCTTCGAAAACTATGCTTCACTACCAGGTGACATATTTCGGAAAACGCATCAATCTGGATATCTCTCATGTCCTGGCAGACGGCACGGGTGCGATGGAATTTCTGAATATAATCGTGCTCGAATATTTAAAAAGGAAATATCCCGGCGAGCTTGAAGACATTACGGTCCATTCCGGTGCTTCTGAAGGTGACTTAAGCCAGGACAGCTACCGCCAGTTTTTCGGAGGCAAGAACCTTCCGCATGCATCTGACCGGAAAAAGGCTTATCACTTAAGCGGACTTAAACTTCCATACGATCAGCTGCAGTTTTCCGAGATCAGTATGCCGTCCTCGCAGATACTTCCGAGGGCAAAAGAATTGAAGGTCTCGCTGACGAGCTATCTGGGAGCACTTTGGATGCTTGCGGTCCGCGATGAGATGCCGCCCAGAAAACGCAATCTTCCGGTGACGATATCCCTCCCGGTAAACTTGCGTAACTATTACCCTTCGAAGACCGCACGCAACTTTTTCAACAGCGTGAACGTGACGCATGTCTTTGACGGTGAGATCACGCTTGAAGAACTTGCTGTGGAATTTGACACTGCCCTCAAGAGCCAGCTGACCGAGGAAAACGTCAAGAAACAGATGGATACCTTTGAGACCATGGAATATGTTGCACCGGTAAGAGTGGTACCGTTGTTTATCAAGCAGCTTGTGGTGCGCCATTTTACCCTGAAATCAGGCAAGAAGGTAACCATGACCTTCTCTAATATGGGAGTGCAGAAGCCCCCGAAGGCACTTGGTGATAGGATAGCGAATTACAGCGGATTCTGCAGCACAAACAGCATCTTCTCTACCATGTTCGGCTATGGCGAAAATCTGACTTTAGGAGTCTCTTCCGCATATGCGAATACCGCAGTCGTGAAGAATTTTGTCCGGTACCTGTCCGAGTCCGGAGTGGACATCACCGTAAGTGCGACGGAGGTGATCAAATGAGACGTTGTCTATATTGCAAAGTGAATATCGCAGGAGATCTTACCAAATGCCCGTTGTGTCAGAGCAAGCTGGGCGGAAGCGCAGAAGAACCCTGTTATCCGAAGTTCGAGGCGCAGAAGAAGAGATCTTTCTTTTACAAGATGCAGCTTCTTGCCGTATGGAGTGTCCTGATCATCGGAGTCTGCCTGGATTTTATGGTGAAGCTCCGTTTGCCGGGATATCCTGATCTGCACTGGAGCCTGCTTCTGGCGATGTGGCTCATAGGTTTTGAATTCGGGATCATGCGTCAGTTCAGGCCGGGTACCGGTTCGGCTGCCAAGGTGACCATGATGGTCATTATCACGATCGCGATGTGGTGTGTCACAGCATACTTCTTCGGCCTTTTGAAGATCACGGTCGATCTGGTTGTGCCGATAGTGCTTGCGGCAACGATCACGGCGAATTTCGTGCTTGCACTGTTAGACAAAAACGGCAATACGATGCTTTATCTTCTTACAGGACTCTTTATGGGACTCGTGCCGAGTATCATATACTTTTTTGTGAGCGCTAAGATGCCTCTTGCCTGGGTCATCTGTCTGATGGTCAGCGTTATTCTTTTCGCAGGTTCAGTCATATTCCGCGGAAGGGCAGTAGCAGCCGAGTTCCAAAGAAGGTTCCATTTGTAACGATATCCGGGATCAACTTAACCAAAAACGAAAAAAGGGTGCTTTGAAGCACCCTTTGTTTTATTTCTTTTCGCCGGGCTGTTCCAGACCCGAAGTTAAGAGCTTGACTGCAATTGCGCATTCGATCCTCTTGCGGAAGATATCGCAGCCCATCTCGTAGATGCCGTTGATATCGCCGGAAGCGTGGTAGGAGTTTGCAGCGCAGCCGCCGGAGCAGTAGAGCTTTGCCCAGCAGTCTTTGCATTCAGGACGGCTGTAGGCGTTGCAGCATGCGAACCTGTCCTGAAGCTCAAGATTCTTAACGCCTTCGTAGATCGAACCCATCTTATATGCATCGTCACCGACGAACTGGTGGCAGGGATAGAGGTCACCCCAGGGAGTGACAGCAAGATACTCTGTGCCGGAGCCGCAGCCTGCGATCCTCTTGTAGATGCAGGGACCGCATGTGAGATCCAGCATGTAGTGATAGAAAGTAAAGGGCCTGCCTTCCTTGTAGCGCTGTACCATGAGTCTTGCGAGCTCTTCGTACTGCTCGAAAACAATGGGCAGGTCTTCCTTTGTAATTGCTGAAGGGCTGGAAGGCTCGCAAACAACAGGCTCCATAGACAGTTCGGTGAAGCCGAGATCCAACATCTGCTTGATGTCGTTTACGAAGTCTGTGTTGAAATGCGTGAAGGTGCCGCGCATGTAGTAGCTTAAGTTACCGCGCTTTGCGACAAACTTCTGGAAGTTCGGAACGATCTTGTCGTAGGATCCGTGTCCTGCGTAGTCGACTCTGAAACGGTCGTTTACTTCCTTGCGGCCGTCCAGAGAGAGGACGACATTATGCATTTCCTTATTGCAGAATTCAGTGACCTCATCGTCCAGGAGCATACCGTTTGTCGTAAGCGTGAAACGGATATTCTTGTTGTGGAGCTTCTCCTGCTCACGGCCGTAAGCAACGAGCTGCTTTACGACGTCCCAGTTCATGAGGGGCTCGCCGCCGAAGAAGTCGATATCAAGGTTCTTGTGGAAGCCTGAATTCTCGATGAGAAAATCGATTGCCTTCTTGCCTACCTCATAGCTCATGATGGCGCGCTCGCCGTGGTACTTGCCCTGGCTTGCGAAGCAGTAGGAGCAGTTGAGGTTGCATGTGTGGGCAACGTGGAGGCACAAAGCCTTGATCTTGAAATTCTTTTTTCTGAAGTCCTTGGCTAAGTGCTCGTATTTGTCTGGAGCGTAGAGTTTGCCTGCTGTCTTAAGGTCATCGATGTCGGCGATGCATTCCTCGGCATCTTCTCTTGTGATGCCGTGCTTTTCGATTGCTTTGGCGATAACATCTTCTGCTGGCTCATTTTCGTACCATTGGATCATGTCATAGGCGACTTCGTCGACCATGTGAATAGAACCCGAATAGCAGTCGAGCACGATGTTAAGACCTTCAAATTGATAGCAGTGGATCATGTAAACTCCCGATTTCATAAAAAAAGGTCCCACTTGCATGCAGACTGGCAAGATGTCTGGCACTCGCCGCATCCGCCTTCCTTAGCTGACTTCTCGAGATCTCTTGTCTCAATAGTAACGATTCTTGTCATAATGATTAATCTCCCTTGTTTTTAATAGATGAATTATACTTTGATGAATTATAACAGTCAAGGCAAAACGGGTATCAGTCCGTTGTAGGTGCGGCCTCCACCCATGAGCAGGTGTATATCGCCTCTCGAAATGAGCCTTATGGTATCTTCCGTGATTACTTCGCCCGGCATAAGGATCGGGATTCCGGGCGGGAAGGCGTAAATGAATGCGCCTGAGGCGCGTCCTATGCAGTATTCCGGTTCGAGTTCAACGCAGCGGAGCCTTGACTGGGCAGCTTCGCGGAGCGTCATTGCAAATCTCGGGTAAGGTCTGGAGATAAACTGTGATTCGGTGTAGGGCTCATCAACTGCGTCATCTATGGCTTTGACCGCGTCGCAGAAGCGCTTTACGGAATTTATGGTGTCGCCTATGCCTGTCATGGCGATCATGTGGGAAGGGAAGCTCGCTTCGCATTCGATGTTGAATGTTCCTCTTAACTGGTCGAAAACAAAATCCCCATAGCCCATGATTACGAACTTGGAGCGCTCCCTGACAGGTGCTTCCCAGAGCCTGAAATTCTTAAGTCCCCTTAAGTTCTCTTCGGCATAAACGATGGCTTCCTCCCACGGCTTTAAGATCGCAGGGCCTTTTGAATAAATGCTCGAAAGGCACTTGGATACGCCGCTTAGGAGTATGTACGAAGGGCTCGATGTCTCAAAGATATCAAGGCCTCTTCTGATAAGCGACTCTTCAATGGGGCACCCTTCGTGGAGGAGCATTACCGCTGTCTGGGTGGGCGAAGATAAAGTCTTGTGAAGGCTCTTAATGACGATATCACCCTTGGAATCAGGTCCGAAGAACGAATTGTCGATTCCTAAGTGAGCGCCGTGGGCACTGTCGGTTATGAGCAGGGCATCGTATTTTCTGGTGATGCGGAAGATCTCTTCAGTATCGGACTGGACGCCCTCGTAAGTGGGTGAAGTGATTACGACTATCTTGATCGAAGGGTCTCTTGCAAGGACTCTCTCGATATCGGAAGGTGCGACGGGACCTGCGAAAGGAAGTCCTATATCAAACGCTGGCATCAGGGGAACTATGGAAGATCCGGTGAGTTCCAATGCGTTCCAGACCGACAGGTGGCAGTTCATTGCGGTTACGATCTTGGTGTTCGGATAAAGGATCGAAGCGCTCCAGATCGCTGCAAGGATAAGTGCTGTGGAGCCGTTTACTGATATAAAAGCATTACGGGCGTTCCATATAGTTGCGGCACAGTCTTCCATATCTTTGAGGATGCCGGTAGGGGAATGGAGGTTGTCGAATCCGCCGATCTCGGTGATATCACGCATGAATGCCTGTGACACGAAGTCGGGGTTGCGCTTGCCGCCCGGCATATGCATCGGCAGAGGATCGGTTCCCAGATAGAGCTTCAATGCCGCTCCTAGCCTGTCGTTGTCGTATTTCATGCGCAATTACCTCCTTAAATGTAAGGTAACACAAAAAAGAAGTATAAAGAAGTTGACATCTTGATTCTACACTTGTAGAATGTTGAAAAATATATAAGGGGAAATATGCATATGAAAGAAAATTCTATTGGTGAGTCCACTATTACATATCTGATAGGCCGTGATGAGCTTCAGAAGCAGCAGAGCGAGGAACTTGTCGAGAAGAACTTCAAGGGATCTCTGCCGATGTTCGTTAATGCCTTCTTAGGCGGAGGCAAGAAGATGAGCAAGGAAGACGCGCAGAGTCTTATAGACATGATCGAACAGCATACGGAAGAATAAGGAACAAACCCAGGGATAGAGTGTTATGAGTTATATATTTTCCAAAGTGTTGGAGATGAGCTTGTACGGCAGTATTGCCATACTTGTCGTCTTATTGTTCAGACTGATCTTCAAGAAATGCCCTAAGAAGGTCATGATCCTTTTCTGGATCATCGTTGCATTAAGGCTTGTATTGCCGTTTAATTTCAATTCGCCGACGAGCCTCCTTAACTTCGGCAAGCTCGTACAGCCGAAGACAGTATCGGCAGAGCCCACTACCTATGATCCGGAAACAAGATTAAGAGAGATTGCGGTCGTCGATACCGCGCCGGCCGTTGTGGAACAGAATGCACCTGATACTGCTGTAATTGATAACGGCTCTGATGCTCCTGAGACCGCTCCCGTGGTTACTGAACAGGCTCCGAAGGTGACGTTCAAGTCAGTGCTTCCGTATATCTGGCTCACCGTTATGGTAGGCATGCTCATTTTCTCAGCGATAAGATATTCGATCTTCTATTCAAGGGCGAGATGGAGTTCACGCTCTTTCGACGGCAGATATTACATGGCCAATGATATCGATTCGCCATTCGTTGTAGGCATCATAAAGCCGAAGATCTTTTTCCCGATCAACATGGATGACGACGAGCGAGAATATGTCCTTAATCACGAGTGGACGCACATCAAGAACAAGGACGGACTTACAAAACTTCTAAGCTATATCGTCCTTTGCATTCACTGGTTCAATCCGCTTGTATGGCTCGCTTTCTTTATGCTCTGCGCAGATATCGAAATGCGTGTCGATGAGGAGACAACAAGTAATTTCAATCTCTCGATGGTCAAGGAATACTGCAAGTCTCTCGTAAGACATGCGGCTGACGACAATAAGGGCGCGTTCATGCAGAGCACTGCATTCAGTGGCCTTAGCTTTGGCGGCATGGAGACCAAGATGAGGATCAAGAACCTTCTGGCTCATAAGATCATGTCCAAAGAGATCCAGATAGCTTCCATTTGCGTTACTCTGGTCTTCTCGCTACTTGTATCTGCATCTTCTGTTGATCACCAGCCGTGGGTAAGAGAGAAGCCTGCAGAGCCCGAAGAGAGTGTTGCAGTTGCAACGTCTGATACTACGGAATCTACGCCTTCTGAGGCTACTACTGAGACGACAAAGACCAGACGTTGGGATGCTGCATTTATCGGTCCTTATATTGAATTCATTAATCAAAGCGTATCTGACAATGAGGCGAATAAGGCATATTACAAGTATGCTTTCATTTATGTTGATGATGATCTGATCCCCGAACTCGTTCTGGAAAAACCGACAGAGGGAGCGAACAACTCAGTCAGTCTGTATACTTTCAAAAATGGAAAGGTTACACCGGTCTTTGAGGATGGCGTGAAAATGGATCCGGAAGAGGCTTATTACTATGTCCCTTTTGAAGATTTCATTGTGTATCACAAGGCGAATACCGCAGGTACTCAGTTCGAAGATAAGCTCTATTCATTAAATGATCTTATTTCCGGCGCAGCGCCTAAGGGCAAAGGCCTTTCCGAGGATCCCTCATATTCTATCGACGGCAAGACTGTCACACAGAATGAATATTTCGAGTACTTCCGCAACCGCGAATTAGAACTGATCTGCGGCAAAGTCAAGATCGATAAGGCTATAAGGATCCTTGAAGATCAGAAGACTTCAGGTGGAACCAAGATCCCTTCTGACATCTCAGATGATCCGGAAGTTACGGGGACAGTTGAGACAACCACAGAGACAACGGCAGAGCCTGAAGTATCGGTCACCCCTACGCCCACATCTGCGCCGGTTAACAGCACAGAAGCCACAATGGCGACAACAGCAGGCACTGCCCAGACCACGGCTTCCCCTAAATATGGTTCTGTTAAAGATATGAAGGACGGAAAGACAATGCCCTTCGATTACAATAACAACACCGGCACGCTTGAATGTGATTACGGTTCATTCTATTACGAGCGTGGCCAGAGTGCCGATAAGGTCCACATTGTACATAATGGAAAGAGTTATTCATTAAATATCTATACTGACAGATCCAAATCGATCCTGTTAAATGCTTCTCTTATCAAAGTCAACGGGAAAGCATACATTTACATAAATACGCTGCTTAAAGATAACTCTTTTGATGTCAGTGTATATGAAGTAAGTGACAGTGATATTAAATATATCGGACACTGCACAGGTATTGCTCTGCCTGTTGATATAAAAGATCCATATAGATTCAACTGCTCCATAATTAACGGCGACGACCTGACTATCAGTTTGAGCAGAGATTTCAAGGTAGCTTCCAAAACCGGTTTACCTGTTGTAGCTGACTATATGTGCCGTGTTAAAGCATTGAAGGACGTAAAGGCTGCACGCGATATAACAGGCTATATCGTCAGGAATGGCAAGGTTACAACTGAGACGATGACGATCAAGGCAGGAGATCCGGTAAGTCCCGGCGAGCTTAACGAAGTCTCGTATTTTGATATCCAAGACATAAACTCAGGCAATGTCGTCAGAGTGGACTTTGAACCGCTCCTGAACGAATACTACGCCATGAACGATGAACGCTGGGTGTACAGGGCAATCTTAAGCCTGATCAGGCAAGCATGAATATAGATAATGCTGATTAAACGAAGGGAGCTTTTAGCTCCCTTTTTTCGTGCCCTCGAAAACGGTTTCAAAAAATATTCTACAAATGTAGAAAAAAGTCTTGTAGAATGACGCTCGTAAGGTTGTTCTACGTTTGTAGAATCTACGCATGTAGAACAGCCGATAATATACGGAGGAAATTAAAATGAAGTTTATAGCAAAACCTATTAAGAGAGGCAGAATTACTGAATCAGCACTTGCAGCGGTTATCCTTTCAGGAGCCATTGCGGTCACAGCTTCCGGATGCACGGCAGAGATCAAGCTGGCAGACGGAACGCCTATCGGAAGTGTAGTTATCAATGACGAGGCGCTCGCTTCAGGCATTACGGTAAATCAGCAGGGAGCAAATGCAGATGTTATTACTGATCCTTCAGTCGTTTTACCGGATGATAACTTCGATGAGAACACAGATACAAAAGAGAGCGATATCCCGGAGACAACACCGGCAGCTAACAAGACAGAGCCGGCAAAGACAACCGAGGCACCAGCAGAGACAACACCCAAGGCTACTGAAACCCAGAAAACCGATGCGCTCGATTCTGTGAAGGATGGTTCTGTCTTGAAGTTAAGAGACGGTAACGATGGTGTTAAGTTTACAGACAATGAGGGATGGGGTTATGTATTCCACCACCCGTCTACAACAGGCAGGGTGTGGGTCCAGGTTGAGGATAAAGGTTTTGTACTCCCTATTAAAAACTCTGAACTCGGAGTAAGCGAATCATTCCTTTTAAAGAAAAACGGCCAGGTATATCTCTACATCAGCGCTATGCACGGCGGAGATAATTGTGAGATCAATGTATATTCTCTTGAATATGGTTCCATTAATTATGTTGGATGCTATGAAGGCCTTTATGCCAGCGAGATCAATTCGGTCGATTCATTCTCCTGCTACGAGCATTACGGACGCAATTATATGTTCAGGCTTCATGGATTTTTCAAAGTAGGAAATGACGGAATGCCGGTGCTTGCAAATTGCATCCGCAGTATCTATAACACATCTCCTTCAAGGATCAAGTCTGATTACAGAGGACAGATCATAAGAGACGGAAAACTGACTAATGAATCTAAGATCATCAATAAGGGTGACGTTGTAGAACTTATCAAAACGGACTTGGAGAGCTTTATTGATGTAAAAATGCAAGACGGCACTGTTCTCAGGCTTTACTGCTCAAAGAATTTCAATGAAGCAGATAAGAATAATAAAGCAAATGCAATCTTCAGTTTATTTGAGATTGCTAAGGATTTTGACGAAGAAAAGGCCGGAACAGTTAACGCGATGGGTAACGGACGCGTAATGGTCTTCCAGGCAAACGACAAGAAGCGCACACTCGATTCTGCATACGGTTCATTCGTTGTTGAGAATAATATTGACAATCAGAAGATCCAGATTACTTACAACAGACACGCCTATGTTCTTCCCGTACACACTGATAATTCCGGACTCAGGATCGGCAGCACATTCCTTATTAAGACAAACGGCAAGGCATTTATCTATGTAACATCCTGCATGGACGGAGATCTTTGTGACATCAATGTTTATGAAGTAAATGACAGCTCGATCAGGTTTGTGGGACACCACGAAGGAATGTATATCCATTGTAATATGACAAGTACCGACAAGTTCCTCTGCTATGAGAATGACGGAATGAACGGCGTGATGAGTATCACAAGATACTATAAGGCATCAGCTAACGGTATGCCGGTGATCGCAGATACAACCTGCTACGTGAAGTTAAGCGTAAAAGTAAAGGCTTCCAAGGATATTACAGGTTATGTTGTAAAGGGCGGAAAAGCCACAAACGAGAAATATACGATCAAGGCCGGAGACCAGATCAGCTTTACTGAGTTTAACGAAGTAACTTATTTCGATATTACAGACAGCAAGGGATAATCATTGGGTTTATAAGGCATTATTAAGCCTCGTCGAAATGTTATAAAAGATCACTCCTCTTATATACAGCACACAAAAGAAAACGGACTGTCATATGACAGCCCGTTTTCGGTTAAACGCTTATAAATTCAATTAAGGATTGATTACTGTAAAGCTGTAGCCTGATACAACATCGGAATCCTCATAGATCGTCTTCTGCATCTGAAGAGCTGTGGAGAGGAGGAGTGTATAAGGTGAGAGCTTGCCGCCAAGAAGTTCAACATCTGAACCATAGCTGATAGCCTGAGCTTCGTCGTCAGAGAGCAGCATGTACTGGGAAACGAGGAAGAGGGATCTTACGCCAACGTTCATGTGAACGAGCTTATTGTTGATGGAGTAAGTAGGATTGGAGCTTGTGGATGAACCTGTAAGTCTGCTGCTGAAAGAGAGACCCAATGTGGAAGTAGCACCCAGTGTGCTTGTCTCTTCCTGAATGAAGAGAGGCTTGCCCTCGATACCAACCTTACCGACTTCGTGGAAGAGCGCGATGATGATAGCGGACTCTTCGTCAAGCTGAGGCATGATCGTATCCTTGATTCTAAGGAGCTGCTTAGCAACTGCAACGCTTCTGATGAGGAGACCCTTCTCGCAAGCGAGGGGACCCTTAACTTCTGCAGGTGCTGTGAGCCAGGATGTTCTGTTCTCGAGGAAATCGATGAAGTGATCGAATTCTGTCTTTCTCTTAACGATAGCTGCCTTGAGCTGCTCATAAAGAGTATCAACGTTGTCCTTATTGACCTCGATCATCGGCATAATACCGGCAACCTTATCGGACTTGCCTGTAGCTGCTGCTGAAACTGCTGCTGCCTGAGGAGTAACTGCTGCAGCGTCACTTCCGCCTGAACCCTCGTCTGCTGATGTGAATGTATACTTACACTTAGGGCATCTGATAGCCTGATTGGCAATGACCATACCGCAATCGGGACATTTCTTCATGATTGTGACCTCCTGTTTTGCGGAGCCAAAACGAAACCGCAAATATAATTTAAAACCATTTTACAACCTTATTTTTACATAATCAATAAGAAAACATTTTTAAACAATAGGTTTTATTGTTATTTTTACCATCAATTTTTATTTATATTCTGGAAAATAAAAGACACTGACGAGGGGGTGTCAGTGTCTTAAGGAGGGTGTTATGAAGTAAGGAACAATTACTTTGAACAACCATATCTTACCACCCTCAATATTTACTTTAAGATTCAAAAAAGGCAAAATAGTGGCAAAGAATTAAGCAAACAGGGAGGATTACGGGTTTGACACTTGAAGGAAGACTCTTCGTCGCAAACAGGATGACAGAGATAAAAGAGGTCACCACGGAGGACACAGATTCCTCTTATTCCAAGTGTCTGGAGAAGGCTCTGATAGAGCTTTGCAAGCAGATGGACATCCCGGTCCCCATGTGGATGAAGAAGAATACCAAGGAATTTGCGGCTTTCGGACAGACGATCTTTTTCCGTGAGCAGTACACGGAAAACGTCAGATTCGACAGATTCCAGATAAGAGTCGTTGAGGCCTGATGAAAAAGCGCATAGGCATAATCGGAGGCGGTGCAGCAGGCCTTTATGCAGCCTGCCAGTTAAAAAGGCTCTCACAAAGTCCTGTCGAAGTTACCGTTATTGAGAAGAATTCCGAACCCGGCAAAAAGCTGACTTTAACCGGTCACGGACGCTGCAATATCACCAACAGGAAAGATATATCTGTTCTTAAGGAAGGCTACCACGAAGCGGAGAAGTTCTTATATCCGGCTTTAAAAGAATTCGGACCTGATGATACAGTCAGCTTTTTCGAGAACGAGATTGGATTAAAGACCAAAGAGGAAGACAATAACAGGATCTTCCCGGTCTGTGACAGTGCCGTGAAGGTGAGGGATGCTTTGGTATCGTTTATCTCAGGAAGCACGAAGATCATATGCGGTGCCAATGTCACAAGCATAAAGAAGACAGATGTTTTTGAAGCCGGGACGTCGAAAGGAAGCTTTACCTTCGATTATCTGATTCTTTCCTGCGGCGGCAGCTCTTTCCCGAAGACAGGGTCTGACGGTGATTCCTACAGGTTTGCAAAAGCCCTCGGCCACGATGTCATTCCGGCAAGAGGAGCGTTAGCGCCTTTAAGGGCAGACGAAGCATCCATAGGTTTTTGCAGGGAGCTCAGCGGCGTGACGGTGAGTGCAGGTATCTCTCTTTACAGCGAGGGGAAGAAGACAGCAGATAAAGAAGGAGAGCTCCTTTTCGCAGAATTCGGACTAACGGGACCTGCAGTCATGGAGATATCAAGAGAAGTGCCGGAAGATATAGACGGGAAGAATGTTTATCTTGAGCTTGATCTGGTGCCCCGGATGACTGAAGAGGCTTTTGATAAAGAGCTTTTAAGGCTTATCGGCGAACATGGCGACACGAAGATATCAACGCTTTTATCCGGCTTTGTTCCCCAGTCTGTCGCAGCAGGGATCACTATAAAGGCCGGCTGCGAAGGCTCTTATGCGCAGAGCTTTACCAAGGAGAACAGAAGGAACATCTGCCGTGAGATGAAGCACCTTAAGATAGGACTGGCATCAGTTCCTGATATCAGGACAGCCTATGTTACGAGAGGCGGCGTGCCGCTTAAAGAGGTCGACAGAAAGACGATGGAGTCAAAGATCGTAAAAGGCCTCTACATAATCGGTGAGGCGCTCGATATAGACGGAATAAGCGGCGGTTATAACCTTCAGGCCTGTATGAGTGAAGCCTATCTGGCAGCCAAGAGTATCATAAATTTATAAAAATATGAGTTTATTTTTCAGCAACACAATAATACTGACCGCCAAACATGCACCATGACAAATGCTTTTCCAGCGGGATTAGCCAGTTGAATAACTTCTTTCGCGGAAAGAAAATCGTATAACGTCTTTTAATATTTTTATATCCAAGTTTCTTGAGCATTTTCCTTAAGGATTTCTGATTAACCAGGATCGCGTCATTATCGAAAATACAATCGTTTACCAGCTTTCTTGTCACAGGATTATACGTATTGTGCTCAAATATGATCAGTTTCCCGTTTTCTTTGAGAACACGTTTGCATTCATTTAGAATTCCATCTTGCTGAGAAGGAATGATGTGGTGCATAACACAGGCTAAATAAATGACATCAAACGTATTATCTTCAAATGGAATACTTTCGCCGTCATAGAGAAGAAAACTTGCGTTTTGAAGATTGAGCTTTTTTGCTTTGTTAATGCTGTTGCCCGAGATGTCGATTCCATAGTATCCGGTGTTGGGGTAGTATTTATTTACATATATACCTGCAAGGCCGTCGCCACATCCAAGATCCAGCCATTTCCCGGGAGTTTCCGGATATCTGTCATATATCTCTTTTATTTTGTATTCGGAAAAATACTCACTGTCAGTACCACTGAACTTACCTATGTTTTCGGTATGCATCTCGCGGTAGTCTTCGGAGCATTTGTCGAATATTTCATTTAAGACTTTGTTTTTATCGTTCATTGTTTTTCCTTGACCGAGTTTCTTCTTTTCAGGCATTTGAAAATAACATATGCTGATAAGGATATTATCAGGAATGCCCCTGTTACTATACAACACACATTGAAAGTCTGATCAACATAACGGATTGCTATATTGTGTGTTCCGGAAGGGCAGTCTATTTTCATCTGCCAATTATCATTGTCGTTAATTATAGGGTACTCTATTCCATCGATATAACAACGGAAATTTGAATCATAAGCATAGTTTATTGTAATGAGTCCGCCCCCGAAACTGTTATCTGTATTTAATGACAAATCGTTGACTATTTCCTGAGCAAGATCAATTTTTTGGCCTTTTTCATCGTAAGCCAGTGGTTCGCACTTGGAGTCATAGTAAATAATGCCATATTCACTCTCAGAGACTTTATTTATGCCGGCTTCATTAAGTATGCCTTCAAACCTGTCTTTGTTTTCCGGGTTTAAAATATACCAACTAACAGATTGTTTCCGCATTTCATCAATAAACCCGGGGTAGGGCTCATGAAGGTCCCCAGATATTAAACGGATATTCTTAAAAAATTCAAAGTTAGCACCAATGTTGCTGTCTGTGTAAACACCATAATATCCGCTGACATTGTTTATTCCGTAGCAGGATGCAATATTGTAACGTAAAGAGTGAGACATATCCTGTAATTTGTCATAATCTCTGGCGAATACGAACTCATAACCGATACATATATATCTGCCTTGTGCAAACTGTGCTGCATAATTCCTGTCGAATCCTTCTTCGGCTTTGTAGATCGGACCTCTGCTCCAGCGAGGCTGACAACTAAACAGCAAAGTCATGTTAATGACTTCAAGCAACACAAAAACTGTACCGGCAATGCGTGCAGCGAGGACATTTTTTGTATTCTTCCCATTGCGGCTGCCGCGATAAAACCTCCAGAAAAAAGTACAGGCTAAGGAAGCGAAAATAACCATTAGAGCTGATAAATATAGGTTGTTTCTGTGCAAATAATGAAACCGGTTAACTATCGGGATCACATGCAGTACATGTTTGAACGCCGTTGAATAGTTAGACAGGAACGCGATAATGATTCCCGGAACCGTTGAAAGCATAGACAGCAATAAGTGTTTATTCTCAAGAGCTCTTTTCTTTTCTGATGAAAGGAGAATAACGGGAATCAGTATACTTGCGAACAGAAATAAAGCCAGCGGATATCCAATATACGGGTCGATAGCAAAAGTTTTTACTTCATCATAAAAAAATGGCCACATGATTCCGACTAAAAAGGCCTCAGATTCACAATTAAAAGCATTAAAGCTAAGTGCTTGGCCTTGCTTGGTTGACGAAATCATTTGATATAGAGGCAAAAGCTGCGGCAGGACAAGTATAACAACAGCAATATAGATCAGCACATATCTCCTGATGAGCTTAATTAAGCTTTTTAACCGGCAGTTTTTGTTGAAAAGAAATGTATAGGTTCCTACGAAAAGGAAATCAAATAAAGCTGCATAAAAGAAAAACTGTGGATGACTTATATAGAATAGAAACGCTTTTGGAATAATAGCCCAAAGATAGTCTCTGAGATTTGGCTTTTGGCATAGCCTGAGAGAACCATAGATAATAAATGGAAGAACACTGGAACTAAGCACTACAAGTATCCAGCTGCCACCGACCCAAATATTGTATGCGTTGAAATTCCATGCGAAAGCGCCTGCGATTGCTGCCCCCTGACACACATCCAGACGCTCAAGAAGGAGATAAGCGCCAATGGCTCCTAAGAGCATCATTAGAAGAGCAAGAATATCTGCTATTCCGCGGTAATCACCGAAGAGCAGATTGCTTAACAGCGCTGCTATATACATTACGGGATTAAATACGCCGGTTTGACCATTCGCGAAGAATCTTTGTCCGCAGAGCTGGGTAAAGCTGTATAACGGGAATTTGCCATTAAATATACATCTGATGACATTTGCATATTCCCCTGCATACCAGCCGGCGTTATCATCTGTCATAAAGAAAAACGGGTGTTTGATTTCAATCAGAAAAAAGGTCAAACATGTTAGAGCGCATGATGTTAAGATTCCAAAAAGAATCTTCTTTTTTCTGAAACCATCAGCATTAACACCAAGCACCAGATTATCTGAAGTGTCTTTTGTCATTTATTTTGTTATCCGCCTAAATTCGCATATCCATCAAGTAACAGTGAAGCACAAATATACTGTTTGCTTTGATAATTTATAATATACTTAATCGTACGCCGGATAACAACAGAAATGGGATTGATTGAGCCATACCATAAATTAAATAGAATGGTTATCCCCAAAATCAAATAAAAAGTCAGGAAAAGAATATTTAATCCTATATCCTGACATTATGTGAAATATTATCCGGTCTTTGTTGTACTTTTCTTTCTGTTAATTGTACTTATCACCCGATACTCTGAAGATTACTTCGCCGGGATAGACCATATCGAGCTGAGTTCTTGCTACGCTCTCGACATATGCGTCGTCCTTGCCGAATTCCTCCTGGGCTCTTATCTGCTTTAACTTATCGGATAATGCTTCAGACTGGGCGACAAGGGAGGAGTTCTCCGCCATGAGACGCTCTTTCTGTCTGTTGATGTTGGCATACTTGGTGATGCAGAGAATGCATACGACTACGCAGACGATGCAGATCATTGCCGTCAAGAAAGATATTCCACCTGATTTGCGTCTGACTTTGCGCAAGTTATGCCTCCGTAAATATAGCGATATACAGTTATTATTACTTAACCCCGGGTGCAAAACAACAACCCGGGGTTAAACTTAAAGTACTTGTAATATTAGTGACCTATAATATCAATCAAGAAGTTCGTACATCGAGGATGCTTCTTCTTTTCTGACTGTTTCCTGAAGCGACAGGACCCTGAATGTGACTTCGCCGCTGCCGAAGAGAATGGATACGACATCTCCGACCTTGAGCTTTACTGAAGGCTTGGCAGGCTTTCCGTTAACGGTAACTCTTCCTGCCTGGCACACATCGTTTGCAACGGTCCTGCGCTTGATCACTCTGGATAACTTAAGGAATTTATCAAGCCTCATTATTATCTCCTGAAAGCATGACTCTGCCCTTCAGTGCCGAGAGGAGAGTCAGATCATCTGCATATTCGATATCAGAACCCATGGGAAGACCTGATGCAAGGCGTGACACCTTGATGCCTGAAGGACCTACCATTCTCGAGAGGTAGAGAGCCGTGGCATTGCCTTCGGCTGTCTGGTTCGTCGCAACGATAACCTCTGATACCTCAGGGTGGTCAGCAAGCCTCTTGATAAGGTCAGGGATGGTGGTATCTGATATGCTCATGGACTTCATCGGGTTAAATACACCGTGAAGAACATGGTAAAGTCCCTTATATTCGTGGGCACGCTCAAATGTCGATACATCTCTGGGAGATTCAACGACCAGGATAGTCGTCTTGTCCCTCAAAGGATCGGAGCAGATAGGGCAGGGGTCAGAGTCCGTGAAATTCTGGCAGCATGTGCATCTTTTTGTGGACTGCCTTGCTGCCATTATGGAAGACGTCAGTGCCTCGGCATCCTTATCATCCATAGCAAGGATGTGGAATGCAAGGCGCTGCGCAGACTTGCCGCCTATACCCGGAAGACTGCTGAGCTGTGCTATGAGATTCTGAATTGAAGGAGAATATCTTGCCATTATCAGAAGGGCATCTTCATGCCGCCTGTGATGGCGCCGATACGCTCTTGGTTAGTCTTGTCGATCTGCTCGAGAGCCTGGTTTGCAGCTGCGATAATGAGATCCTGGAGACCCTCGATATCATCGGGATCAACGACTTCCTTAGCGATCTCCACGCTCTCTAACTGGTGCTTGCCTGTAACTGTGACCTTAACGAGTTCGCCGCCTGCTGTGCCTGTGAAACGCATTTCCTGGATCTCAGCCTGAGCCATCTCGATCTGTCTCTGCATTCTCTGAGCCTGAGCCATAACCTGGCTCATATTGCCGCCCATTCCCATTCCGCCACGGAATCCTTTAGCCATTTTTAAAACCTCCGAAAATTAATCTGTTCAACAGTTTATTTAGTCACCGAAATGGAAGTCTGTGGGAACTCCCATATTCCTGGAACGTTCATTTAAGTCATCTAACTTCTTCTCAAGCTCAGACTCCTGGTTCTTCTTCTCCAGGTTGGAATACTGGGTGTTCGTGCAAAGGTAAAGATGTTCTGCACCGAACTCATCCTTGATCCCTGCGGAGATCTGTCTGAAAGCCTGTGATCTCTTAAGATTGGACAAAAGCTTCGTGTCCTTGTCGTCGAAAACGATATAAGCGGAAGTACCGTCCTTCTTAAGCTTTGTATGCTCTAAGATAACAGCGATATTGTCGTTGCTCTCCTTAAGCTTTGTTGTGATATTGGACCATCTGAAATCGACATCAGTCGATTCACCGCTGAACGAAGGCGCCCTGACTGCTGCCTGGCGTCTGCCGTCCACGATAAGTCCGCTTCTGTCAGCCTGTTCGGCAAGTTGCGAACGCGGTCTTGCGGGCTCTTGTACCTCAGGCTCTTCGGCTTTTGCTTCCTCCTCTGCATCTCCTGCCAGATCCTTAAGGAAGGATGAAGACAGGCCTGCAAAAAGGCTGCCTGCAAAAGGAGAAGGCTCTTCAGGTTCATTTGAAGGGCTTTCCTGAGGTTCTTCAGGCTCATCGAAGCTGAAGCTTACGCTGTTCTCAGGCTCCTTGGGCATAAACGAGAAGATAGTGGGCTCTGTATGCTCATTGAAGGAAGCATCACCCGGAATATATGCATCATCGGGATCTTCCGAAGGCTCTTCCGGCTCAGGAACAGAGCTCTCTTCAGCCTTGGGTGTGAAGAAAGCGTCAAATGAGGATCCGGAAGGCTCAGGCTGCTTTGCTTCAACTGATGAACTGCCGAATGAGAAAGATCCTGCAGGCGCCGCCGAAGGCTGGGGCCTGTAGGGAGCAGGTGCAGAGAATGCCGGCTTGGGCTCTTCTGCGGGCTTTTCCTCAGGCTTATTCTCGGGTTCTTCCGGCTTAACCGGTTCTTCTGCCTTAACGGGTTCTGCTTCTGCCTTGGAAGGCTCTTCGATTTTCGCAGGCTCTGCAGGTGCCTTGGGTTCATCAAGAGTTATGGTTACGGCCTTCTCCGCCTGCTTCTTCTCGAAGTCGGGGATAACGATAGGCGTTACCGGCAGAGCGGACTTTCTTCCGCAAAGGCGCATCAGCATGAGCTCAAAGCTCGTGGGAATATCGGGAGACTTTCTGAGCTCCGCATATTCCTTGGAAAGATAGCTGATATATCCGGTCAGTGTATCGGCGCTGACCTTTGCAGCGGTCTGATACATATCCTTGATGGTCTCTTTGGGGTAGGGCAGATATATGATGGGATCTGCCTTGACCCTGATGATGAGGAGATCCCTGAAATATGCGGCAAGGTCCAAGGTGAAGCGCGCCTGGTTCTTGCCGGATGCATTTAAGATCTCGCAAAGATCGATAAGTTCGTCGAATCTGGCATCGATAAGACAGTTAGCCATCTTAAAGAGGAAGGAACTGTCCACGGTACCTGTGATCCTCTCGACATCCTGGGAATTGATCTCCTTGCCTTCTCCGGAGATAGCGGATATCTGGTCTAAAAGGGACAAAGCGTCACGCAGAGCGCCGTCAGATCTTGAAGCGATGAGACGGAGAGCGTCATCTGTAGCCCTGATGCCTGACTTGCCGCAGACTTCTCTTAATCTGCCGGAAATAAGATCAATCGGGATCCTCTTAAAGTCGTATCTCTGGCATCTTGAGATGATGGTCGCAGGGATCTTGTCTGATTCTGTAGTAGCGAAAATGAAGATGACATGCTTCGGGGGCTCCTCGATAGTCTTGAGGAGGGCATTGAATGCGCCCTTGGAGAGCATGTGAACCTCGTCGATGATATAAACCTTGTATGTCGTTCTTGTAGGAGCGAAATTAACTTCCTGAAGGATAGGCCTGATGTCGTCGACACCGTTATTGGACGCAGCATCCATCTCGGTAACATCAAGGATGGAACCGTCCAGGATGCCTTTGCATGTAGGGCATTCGTTGCAGGGATTGCCGTTAACGGGATGCTCGCAGTTGACACTTCTTGCAAAGATCTTGGCGATCGTCGTCTTGCCTGTGCCGTGCTGTCCGCAGAAAAGATAAGCGTGAGCGAGCTTCTTTGACACTACTGACTGCCTGAGGGCAGTAACAGCGGCTTCCTGACCGACTACATCGTCGAAAGTAATAGGCCTGTACTGTCTGTAGAGAACGATATGATCTTCCATAGTTGGTTCCTTAAAGCCGAATTCAAAAAACTAATAAAAAAGTCCGTCCCGCCCGAACTGCCGTCGGTAAGGCTTGACCCGCGGCGCGCACGGGACCTTGGCCGGCGGCAGACCGCGCGGGACGAACTCGTATTTCAAACACTATGGATTATAACATAAAAGAAAAATATGACACTTCTAATATTAGGACAATCTAAAAGAACTAAAGGAATCCGGGTCACATCCGCAAGCGGAGCGAGGACAGTGACGAGGGTTCCTTTTGTTATTTATAGCAGGCCTCAATAAACTCCTGAGTATGTTTTCCAAGTGTTGCTATTGCAGTGCCTGCAGCATCCGAGCTTCCGGCCTCAACATAGATAATGAGCGCGAAAGGTTCTTTGTAGTCTACGATGGCGCACTCCATATATGCCCTTCTCTCGGTGTTTCTTCCAAGGACGTGAAGGATCTTCGTGCCCTGGGGGAAAGCTGCTCCAAGAGGGGAAGCGATCTCATTTGATGCCATGTCATTGAACAGACGCTGGTTGACTGAAGGGTTGATCGTGAAGGTGTGATACATGTATGAGAGATACTGGCCCATGTCATAGCATGATATCGTTCCGGATGTACGGTATTCCTTGCCGCTGTAATCCTTGTAGATAACCTTGTCATCGAAAGATATGTAACTGCTGATCTTTCTGATATCCTTGAGGACCTCTTCGGTGCCGCCGAGATAATTGATTACATAGTTCAGTGCGATGCTGTCATTCTTGGAGACGGCATAGTTAAGGAGCGTTCTTAAGTAGAACTGCTTGCCGTAGGAATAATTTTTCGCGATATATGAAGAATAGCGTGAACCCTTGTAACTGCTGTTGTAGGTTATTACTTCCGACAAAGGTCCTGTTACTCCTGCAACCTTGTCATAAAGGACAATGGAGACAGGAATAGACATTGCACCTGAAGGAACGACCGGGTCAAGCTCATCCACGCCCATTCTCTCTCCCGTGGAAAGGGAAATGAACTCATAGCAGATTCTGAGATTTGAGTGGCTCTTCTGGTAATTGGTGACCTGTTCCTTAAGATTGTCGAGCATGACGGCACGCTGCTGATAGGATGCCGTCTGGATCGCGATAGGCTGGAAACTGAAGTTAGGGTCCTCAATATAAAGGTCGGGGGAGTTGTTCTGTGTACGTCCCAGATCCTCAGGAGAGGGGGAAGGTGTGGGCGACGCGGCAAGCACCGCATGCGGGAGGGTGGTTGTCGCGGTCGTCGTTACCTCTGTTGTAGTTTCCGTTGTTGTATGTACCGGTCTCTGATAAGCAGAGTACTCGGTAGTTGTAGTTGATGCCGCACCGACAAGTCCGGGATACTGAAGGCGGTACATAGCCTGTGAAGCCGCTATCGAGTTAATGAAGACTACGACGAAAGTTATCACCAGCGCAACCAATATGATTATCAGAGTACGCTTTTTACGGGATGTCTTTATCCCTTCAGCCTTCTTCAGAAATGTCGGATTTGGTCTTCTCATCTGGAATCAGAACAGTCCTGTAATTACACCGTTGTTGTCGATGTTGATATCCATGGCAGCAGGGTGCGGGGGAAGTCCCGGCATGGTTACGATCGTACCTGTGAGGATAACGAGGTAGCCTGCGCCTGCTGAGATATAGCAGTCTCTTACTGTAAGTGTGAAGCCCTCTGGATTGCCGAGTTTCTTCGGATCGTCGGACAGGGAATACTGGGTCTTAGCGATGCAGATAGGAAGGTTGCCGTATCCCTTTGCAACGAATTCGTTGATCTTCTCCTGTGCTTCGGGAAGGATGTCGACCTTGCCTGCGCCGTAAACCTTTGTAGCTACCTTATAGATCTTGTCTTCGACAGAATCTGTAAGCTCATAGCTGTAAACAGGCTTCTTGGGTTTGTTCTGATCAAGGATCGATACAGCCTTGTTTGCGAGGTCGATTCCGCCTTCGCCGCCCTTTGCGAAAATCTCTGCTGGAGCGAACTCGGCGCCTGTAGCCTTGCATGCTTCTTCAACGATAGCGAGTTCTTCCTCGGTATCTGTAAGGAATCTGTTGGAAGCAACGAGTACCGGAATGCCGAAATTCTGCATGTTTCGGATGTGTCTTAATACGTTTGCAAGACCTGCCTTAACAGCCTCCGGATTAGGATTGGAGAGATCTTGCTTGGGAATTCCCGCGTTGTACTTAAGAGATCTTACTGTAGTTACGATAACTACGAGATCAGGCCAGATGCCGAGATCTCTGCACTTGATATCAAGGAACTTCTCAGCGCCCAAGTCAGCACCGAATCCTGCTTCGGTTACTACGATATCGCTGAGCTTTAATGCTGTCTTTGTAGCGATGCATGTGTTGCAGCCGTGTGAGATGTTTGCGAAAGGTCCGCCGTGAACAAGAGCGGGAACACCTTCAAGAGACTGAACGAGGTTAGGGCACATAGCGTCCTTAAGGCATGTAGCAAGGCTTCCGGTAGCACCGAGCTGGCCTGCTGTTACGATGTTTCCGTCCATGTCATAGGCGATCGCGATCCTGTCCAATCTGACCTTGAGGTCATCCATGTCCTTTGCAAGGCAGAGGATAGCCATGATCTCTGAAGCTGCCGTGATCTGGAAGATCTCAGGACGTGTAACGCCTTTTGTGCCGCCGCCGACACCGACAGTTACTGCTCTAAGGCATCTGTCGTTCATGTCGAGACATCTCTTCCATAAGATCCTGTCCTTATCGATATTGAGGCTGTTGCCCTGGAATAAGTGGTTGTCGATAAGAGCTGCAAGAAGGTTGTTTGCAGTAGTGATTGCGTGGAGGTCACCTGTGAAGTGGAGATTGATATCTTCCATCGGAACGACCTGTGAATAACCGCCGCCGCAGGCACCGCCCTTGACGCCGAATACAGGTCCTAATGAAGGTTCTCTTAATGCGAGGATAGGTTTCTTGCCTATGAGCTTTAAGCCCTGGGCGAGACCGATGCTTACTGTTGTCTTGCCTTCACCTGCGGGTGTGGGGTTCATCGCTGTAACGAGGATGAGCTTTGCGTCAGGTCTCTCGGGCAGGTTCTGAATGTAGTCTAACGGGAGTTTTGCTTTGTACTTACCGTACATTTCGAGCTTGTCAGGATCGATTCCTGCCTGCTCTGCGACTTCTGCGATCGGCTTGATCTTTGCGCTCTGGGCTATCTCAATATCACTAAGCATTTTTGACCTCTCCTATCTGTTTTTTAGAGTAATGCTACGATTGTATTGTAAAAAGACAGCCTTTTCAATGAGAGTTAAATGCTGTTCTGTAAGAAAATAGAAAAACTTCTACCTAACCACTATATTTTGTGAGATAACTGGTGTTTTTTTACTAAATGTTGTGTTTTCTCGTTGACAATATGTCAAGGAAATGTTAGCATTGGTGCAAGTTTGGTAATATTTCCGTAATGTTCCTTTAAGGCGTTTGCAATATTTATCAACAATACCCCGGGCGGAGGGAATACATATGATTATCAGTTCCGATTTGGAAATGTGTAAGGCTAAGTTTCAAGAGCTCATCGGCAAGCGTATAGTTTGCAAGACGAACGGCGGACGCAAGAGGATCATCACTTACATCGGCACAGTTGAGCATTGCTATCCTAACGTTTTCACGATGCTCTGCAAGAATGACGCAGGCAAGGAATCTCTCGTATCCTTCTCATACATCGACGTTCTCACAAGAACAGTAAGAGTAGGGATCATGCCCGAGAAGGCTCAGGAAGAAGTAGCCGTCTGATCTGAGATTAATTTAGAAGTTTTAAGCACTGTCACTGCTGATCTGATCAGTTTTTGACAGTGCTTTTATATTGGATCAGGCAGATCCTGTTCCATCCGGTTTTGCTTTAATCTAAATATAAGGTAAAATTTATATATAGACCTTACCCGACTTGTTCGGCGAATGACTTGGAGATCCTTATGGATTCTTATGAGATAACAGCTAATGCCAAACTGAATCTGTTCCTGCGTGTGCGCGGGATACTTCCCAACGGCTATCACAGCTTATATTCAATAATGCAGGAGATCGATCTTGCGGATTCGCTTACTATCAATATCTATCCTGAGCGTGAGGGCGGATTTGATATCAAATGCATAGGCAGAAATGATATCGATCCCGAGAAGAACCTTTGCAGCAAAGCAAAGGACAGATTCCTTTCATCACTGCGCAGAAAGGCAGCAGCAGATCCTTCTGTTCCCAATGCCGAGCTCTGGAAAAATAACAGATTCCCTTATATCGAGATCGTGCTTACCAAGCAGATCCCTTCTGAATCAGGCATGGGCGGCGGAAGTTCCGATGCGGCCGCTGTGCTTATGGTACTCCAGGAGCATTTCGGAAAGCCCTTTACTGAGGAGGAACTCGCACAGCTGGCCGTTAATGTCGGCGCTGACGTTCCGTTCTTCCTTTACGGCGGAACATGTCTTTGCGAGAGAGTCGGTGAAGATATAAGAGATCTCTATCCGCTTTCGGATATTCCGCTTCTTATCGTTAAGCCTTATGAGGGAGTATCCACACCCGAGTGCTTCCATGCGATAGACAGCAAGCCCCTGCCGGTATTCGATGAAGACCGTTATGAGGCTTTTATCGCGGGAATTAACAGTGATGAGAAGGATGCTTTGAGCCGTTTCCTTGAAGGCGGGGATCTTCTTACAAACGATCTCGAGATCCCTTCTGAGGAGAAGGTTCCGCTTATAAGGAAAGTCAGGGAAGCCCTGCTTAACACAGGCGCAAAATACAGCCGCATGACCGGTTCCGGCAGCGCTGTTTTCGCGATGTATGACAGTGTTGAAGCAAGGGATAAGGCTTATGACAGTATCAAGGACGATCCGGAGTTTGATAACTGCGATATCTTCTTATCAAAGACTATCTGATCTTAAGGCGAAAAGGCCTCTCATATAGCCTCTGGAATTTTCGGAATCGATAAGCCTGAAGCCGCGTTTTCCATAGAATTCGACCATATTCTTATTTGTTGCCGCAGAGTGCAGAAGTATGCATTCCGCGCCGTTTCCGCGTGCTGTATCGACGGCTCTTGTGATTAGGTCGATGCCAAGGCCTGTCTTTCTGAATTTCTCGAGCACAGCGAACCTGGAGATATAAAAGGATCTTCCGGCATTCTGAAGGAATTCCAAAGTCTTATCAGAAAACGTGTAGACCATGGGATTGGGGCATTCCTTGATGCATATGGAACCTGCAATTGTGCCGTCGATCTCTGCAACGAGGCAGGTCTGGCGGGAGATCCTGTCGGCAACGCTCTCGATACTCTCGGTCATTGCCTCGAGCATCGAGGAGGATATTCCTGAATCCGCGCAATAAGTAAGCATCGCGCTTCTTAAGAGGCGCGATACTTCGGGTGCGTCATTGACGTCTGCAATTCTTATTACGGGACTGCTTTTCATCAGTTAAGGAAGCAGTTTACGAGGATTGCCTTGTGAGCGTGGAGTCTGTTCTCAGCTTCGTCGAAAACAACGCTCTGAGGTCCGTCGATAACGTCTTCTGTTACTTCATAGCCTCTGTAAGCAGGGAGGCAGTGCATGAAGATCGCATCGGAATGAGCAACGCCCATAAGCTTTGAATTAACCTGATAGTTCTTGAAGATCTCGATTCTCTGAGCCTTCTCAGCTTCCTGGCCCATGGATGTCCATGTATCTGTGTAGATAACGTCAGCGCCTTCAGCTGCTTCGAAAGGATCTTCGGTCATGACGATCTTTGAGCCTGTGACCTTAGCGTCTTCCTTGGCTTCGAGAACATACTTGTCAGGGCATGTGTAATCCTTGGGGGAAGCAACGGAAATGTCCATTCCTGCTTTTGCACAAGCGTGGAGGAGGGAGTTTGCCATGTTGTTTCCGTCGCCTAAGTAAGCCATCTTGAGGCCCTTAAGTGTGCCCTTATGCTCCTTGATAGTAAGGAGGTCAGCCAATACCTGTGTAGGGTGCTGGTCGTCTGTAAGACCGTTGATTACCGGAACCTTACCATACTTTGCGAGGTCTTCAACGTCCTGGTGCTTGAATGTTCTGATCATGATGCCGTCGACCATTCCGGACAGCACGTTTGCAGTATCGTAGATGGTCTCGCCTCTGCCGATCTGGATGTCATTGTTGCTTAAGAAAAGTGCCTGGCCGCCCAGCTGATACATGCCGACTTCAAAGGAGACTCTTGTTCTTGTGGAAGACTTTGTGAAGATCATGGCAAGTGACTTGCCCTTGAGGAGGTGGTGCTCGATGCCGGCCTTTGTCTTTGCCTTAAGATCTACTGCCACGTCCAAAAGATAATCAAGATCTTCGAAGGAAACGTCTCTGTGGAAATCAATATAATGCTTCATTGTAATTACTCCTTAAATTCTCTATGTATCAGTCGTCGATATCTGCGGGTTTGCTGTCTTTTCCGTCTGTAAGTCCAAGCTGGTCGAGCTTATCGATCTTTGCATTGCCTACGTTTGCTGCAGATTCCTTGATCTGCTTCTTTGAAGGGATCGCATCCTTTAACTTGTCGAAAACATTCTTCGGTCCCTGAACGTTCTTCAAGATCTTGTCGAGAGCCTTAACGAACTGGTTTGCCTGAGCCTTCGTAATGATGAGGGGCGGTGCGAGCCTGATCGTTGATTTGCCGATTGCGCTTACGAGAATGCCCATTGTGAAGAGCTGTTCACGCATGCCTGCAGCAGTGATAGTATCGTCAAATTCGATACCGATAAGAAGGCCCTTGCCCCTTACCGAGCGTATGCAGTTGTACTTGCTCCTTAACTTGTTGAGCTTCTCGAAAAGCTCCTCGCTTACTTCTCTTACATTATCGATGATGTTTTCTTCTTCGATAGTCTCAAGTACTGCATTTCCTGCTGCGCAAGCCAGGGGGTTGCCGCCGAATGTGGAACCGTGATCACCGGGCTTCATGCCTGTTGCAACTTCGTTTGTAGTAAGCATAGCGCCGATCGGAACGCCGCCGCCAAGGCCCTTGGCGAGTGTCATGATGTCAGGCTGTACGCCGTAATTCTGATAGCAGAACATCTTGCCTGTACGTCCGATTCCTGTCTGGACCTCATCAATGATGAGAAGGACGCCCTTCTCGACACAGAGCTTCTTAACTGCCTGGATGTATTCGAGGTCAGCCGGATGAACTCCGCTCTCGCCCTGGACGAGTTCCAACATGATTGCTGCAGTCTTGGGATTAACGGCTTCGATCAATGCATCGATGTCGTTATAAGGAACATGAACAAAGCCGGGGAGATTAGGTTCAAAAGGCCTCTGGAACTTAGCCTGGCCTGTTGCTGCAACAGTACCCATGGTCCTTCCGTGGAAGCTCATGTCTGCTGTGATGATCTCGTACTTGTTAATATCCTTATAGTAGAAATAACTGCGAGCAAGCTTGATCGCTGCTTCATTAGCCTCGGCGCCGGAATTGCAGAAGAATACCTTATCTGCAAAGCTTGCGCGGCAGAGCCTGTATGCGAGCTCTGACTTCTGGGGAATGTAATAGTAGTTGCAGGCGTGAATGATGTTCTTTGCCTGGTTGCAGATTGCTGATGTGAGCTTGGGATGGGCATATCCCAGGCAGTTAACGGCGATACCGCCGATCATATCAAGGTATTTGGTTCCGTTTGTATCATAAAGATAGCAGCCCTTGCCCTTAACGAAAGCAACAGGGAGGAGGTTGAATACCTGAAGACAATAGTTTTTATCGAAATCCTGAATCAGGCCGAAATCATTTTCTATACTCATAATGTTCTTTTTTCTCCTTTACGATCATTGTGCCGATACCGTTTTTGGTAAATGTTTCGAGAATAATAGAATGAGGGATTCTTCCATCTATTATGTGTGCACGGTCGACACCACGCAATACTGTATCAAGACAGCCTTCGATCTTGGGGATCATGCCGCCTTTGATAATGCCCTCCTCGACGAGTTCCTTGATGTCTTTCTCGTCCAAAACAGGAATGATATAGTCTGAGCCGTCTTCGAGCTTTCTTAAAACACCTCCAACATCTGTGAGGGTGATGAGCTTTGAAGCGCCCAGGGCAACTGCAACTTCTGCAGCTACTGTATCTGCGTTGATGTTATAACTCTCGCCGTTCCTGCCTACGCCGATAGGAGCGATAACGGGGATGTACTCGTCGTTTGCGAGCATGGAGATGACCTTTGTATTGATCTTCTTGATCTTGCCTACATAACCGATGTCGATGGCATTGCCTTCGGCATCTTCTGTCATCTTCTCAGCTTCGATAAGATTGCCGTCGATACCGGAGATACCGATTGCTTTGGCGCCCTTGCCGCAGAGAGTTGATACGATATCCTTGTTGGTCTTGCCGATGAGGACCATCTGGGCATAGCCCATAGTCTCTTTATCTGTATACCTTAATCCGTTAACGAAGTGGGACTCTTTATTAACCTTATTCAGCATGTCGCTGATGTCAGGTCCGCCGCCGTGGACGATAACCGGATTGATACCGATGTACTTAAGGAGGGTAATGTCATCCATTACTGACTGCTTAAGCTCTTCGTTGATCATGGCATTTCCGCCGTACTTGATGACGAAGGTCTGACCTCTCATCTTCCTGATATAAGGAAGTGATTCGATGAGGATCGAAGCCCTGTCCACATTGTTTTTCATGTCGCCCGTGATAACGGGACTTTCTTTCTGTCCTGCCATAATCAGATACCTCTTACGATATTCTTAAGTCCGGCTGTCTCTTCGAAGCCGAACATTACGTTTGCTGACTGGATCGCCTGAAGTGCAGCGCCCTTGCCGAGATTGTCCTGAGCCGTGAAGAGCTTGATCATATTAGTCTCGGGATCATATACACCGTTTACGTCGATGTAGTTGGAGCATGCTACCGCCTTGATATCAGGCAAAGTCTTTCCTGAAAGGACTCTTACAAACTGTTCGTCCTTATAAAAATCCTTATATATTGCATTTATCTTCTCGCTCGAAACGTCAGTGAAAGCAGCAGAGGGCTTTGCATAAACGCTTGCGAGCATTCCGCGCTTGAAAGGTGCAAGGTGGGGAGTAAATGTTACTTTGATATCACCTGAATTCTTTCCTGCGAGGAAGGAACACTGCTCAGCGATCTCTGTTGTGTGGCGGTGTCCCACAGCACCATAAGGCTTGAAGGACTCATCAAGTTCGCAGAATGCATATGCGAGATCGGACTTTCTTCCGGCACCGCTGACACCTGATGTAGCATCGATAATGATCGAATCCTCCTCAATAAGATGATTCTTAAGGAAAGGAGCGAGAGCTACGAGTGAGCATGTGGGATAGCATCCGGGGTTTGCTACGAGGTTTGCAGTCTTAAGCTGCTCTCTGTAGAACTCGGGAAGGCCGTAAACAGCATCCTTCAGGAGCTCAGGATTGGGATGGGTAAGACTGTAGGACTTCTCATAAGTAGCAAGATCCTTATATCTGAAGTCACCGCTGTGATCGATGACCTTTGCGCCTGATGCAAGAAGTTCGGGAACGATCTTTGCGGATACTCCGTGGGGAAGTGCTGTGATAACAAGGTCTGAATCCTTTGCGACTTCCGCATAGGGAAGGTCTTCACAGAGATTGTCTACGATGCCCCTGAATTCAGGATATATATCGGAATAAGGCTTGCCTGCGAAAGTCTGGCTTGTAAGATGACGGAATCTGAAGTAAGGATGAGCTGCAAAACCTCTTACGAGTTCTGCTCCGACATATCCTGTGGATCCGATGATAGATACATACTTTACAGATTCTTCAACTGCCATTTTATTTGCCTCCGGTATGGGTGGATAATCCCCACCCTGATGTTTGATTTATGCAATATAATGTATAAATATTCAAAAGTCAACAAGTTTCTGCATAAATTTATTTACATATATAAACAGGGAAGGACCACTTCGCATAATATCGCATAAACCCGGATCCTTTCATAAAATGCTGCAAAGGTCATACAAAAGTAACATTAAATAAGTATTTTTCGGGCCCGAAAAGATATATTGCACAACACAAAAAAAGTTTAAAAATGCCCCAAATTATTACATTTGCCTCTTTTTCTTGTACAACACTCACAAAATAATTTAGGGGCAATTGATATATTTACCAAGCAACGGAAATTACTATGCCAAAATAGCAAAACTTTTTTTGGTGAGAGTGTCATATAGTAAACAAATAAGCGGTTTGATACTATTCTCGTAGTTATCTTGCCCATCTGTTGGGCACATTTTTTGGAGGTTATAAGTTATGGCAAGTTTATCTTTCCAGCACGTTTACAAGAAGTATGAAGGCGGCGTAGTCGCAGTTTCAGATTTCAATCTTGACGTAGCAGATAAGGAATTCGTTATCCTCGTTGGTCCTTCCGGATGCGGTAAGTCTACAACACTCCGTATGCTCGCTGGTCTTGAAGACATTTCCGAGGGTGAGATCTATATCGACGATCGTTGTGTAAACGACGTTCTCCCTAAGGACAGAGACATCGCAATGGTTTTCCAGAACTACGCTCTCTATCCTCACATGTCAGTTCGTGACAACATGGCATTCGCACTTAAGCTCAGAAAGATGCCTAAGGACGAGATCAACCGCCGTGTTCAGGAAGCAGCTAAGATCCTTGAGATCGAGCACCTCTTAGACAGAAAGCCTAAGGCTCTCTCCGGTGGTCAGCGTCAGAGAGTTGCTCTCGGCCGTGCTATCGTACGTGACCCTAAGGTCTTCCTCATGGACGAGCCTCTCTCCAACTTGGACGCTAAGCTCCGTGTACAGATGCGTGTTGAGATCACAAAGCTCCACCACAGACTTAAGACAACATTCGTTTACGTTACACACGACCAGACAGAAGCTATGACCATGGGTACCAGAATCGTAGTTATGAAGGACGGCTTCATCCAGCAGGTTGACTCTCCTACAGAGCTCTATGACAACCCGGTTAACACATTCGTAGCAGGATTCATCGGAATGCCTCCTATGAACTTCATCAACGCAGTTATCAACGTTGAAGGTTCTGATGTATTCGTTTCTTTCGAGAACGTTACAATCAAGCTTCCTGAGAGATATGCAGTTGAGGAAGTTATGGAGCGCGACGGTCAGGAAGTTATCTTCGGTGTAAGACCTGAGGCAATCACAGACGATATTACATACGTTACAGATCACCCTGAGTCTGCATTCACAGCTGACGTTGACGTCGTCGAAATGCTCGGTGCTGAGACATACCTCTACGTTACAGTTAACGGATCACTCCCGCTCACATGCCGTGTTGACCCTACAACTTCTCAGTCCGCAGTTGGTCAGGTTGTTGACCTCGCAGTTGACTCCAACCGTATCCACCTCTTCGACAAGGATACAGAGCAGAGCATCATTTCCTAATAGTAATTAATCTTAGAACCTCAATTCAGAGGCCGTGAATTCTAAATAAGAGTTCACGGCCTCTTTTTATGTGGCAAATCAGTGTCAGTTCTGCCCTTAAAACTTGCACCTTTTAAAGAAAAATAATATGATTTAATGTAGCGTTTTATGGACGCTCATATATGCTTCTTGAGAGGTGGAAAGCCATGGAAGAGATAAAGAAATGCATGCGTCAGGTAAAGACAATTATTTCCGCTAACTGCGGAGTGATTGACACGGCCGGTAAGATCTTAGCTGCTACGAATGAGATTGGTGAAGAAGAGACAGATCCTTCCTTCAGAGCAGTCGTATCTTCAGATAATCTTTTCGCTTCCACCGCTGACAGAACATATCTGAAAGTGTTTATCGGCGAACAGCTCAAGTACATTCTCTATATCGAGAGTACTGATCCCGATGCAAAGATCTCACTCCAGCTCATCGCAGAGTGGATGAAGACTCTTGTAAAAGAGAAGGGAACAGATGCGGAGAAGGCGATCTTCATCCGTAACGTTTTGCTCGATAACGAGATCAGATCAGAAGTTCCAATGATCGCAAGGGGATATAAGATCGACTGCAACAATCCGAGACTCGTTCTCGTTGTTAGAACTGCAGCCGAGCAGAGCGCAGAAGCATTCGAGATACTCCAGAATCTCTACACGGATTCAGATATCGCAACAGTCATCTCCATGGATGACACGACAGCTATCGTCATCATCGATGCACTCGAATCCCAGGTAAGCGAAGAGACAAAGGACAGCTTCATTGAAGAGACTTCACAGTCTGTTCTGGCATGTCTCACATCCGAAGGCTGCAAGGCTAAGGTTGCCGTAGGTTCTGTAGTAGGTTCCTTCATGGATATCAGCAAATCCTATTCAGATGCTATGACAGCGCTTAAGGTAAGCAAGATCTTCGACGGTGAGTCAGATCTCTCCAGATATGACAAGCTCGGTCTGGGCAGACTTATCTACCAGCTTCCTAAGCCCCTTTGCGAAATGTTCATCAGAGAAGTTTTCCCTAACGAAGCATTTAAGCAGTTAGACGAGGAGACGAGGACCACTATCGACACATTCTTTGCGAATGACCTTAACGGTTCCGAGACTTCAAGAGAACTGTTCGTCCATAGAAATACGCTTGTATACAGGCTCGAGAAGGTGAAGACAAAGACCGGACTTGACCTAAGGAAATTTGACGACGCGGTACTCTTTAAGATGGCCACAATGGTAAGAACCTACATCGACTATCTTAACGATACCAATGACAACAAGATCAGGTAACCAAATTGATAGATTTTATTGATGTAGAGAAAACATACGCTTCAGGCGTTGAAGCCTTAAAGGGCATCAACCTTACTATCGAAGACGGCGAGTTCGTCTTCGTCATCGGCAAATCAGGATCAGGAAAGTCGACCCTTCTCAAGTGCATCACTTGTGAGGAGAGACCCACATCAGGCAAAGTTACTATCGATAACTTCGATATTTCACATATGAGCCGTGCGCTCGTACCTCATTTGCGCCGTAAGATCGGAATGATCTACCAGGATTTCCGTCTTATCGAGACAAAGACAGTTGCCGAGAACGTAGCCTTCGCAGGCGAGATCATCGGTGTACCCAAGCAAAGCTTGAACAATACGGTTCAGATCTGCTTATCAGTCGTAGGACTTAAGGAGAAGGCAGACTGTTATCCTCAGGAGCTCTCGGGCGGTGAGCAGCAGAGAGTCGCTATTGCACGCGCAATGGTAAACAATCCGAGCCTTATCGTAGCAGACGAGCCTACGGGCAACTTAGACCCTGAGACATCTGAAGCTATTATGGCAATGCTCCTTGAGATCAACAGGAACGGCCATACAACGGTTATCATCTGCACACACGACAGTGCAATGGTTGACCGCATGAAGCAGAGAGTTATCGAGATCGAAGACGGTCTCATCTTAAGAGACGAGAAGGACAGCGGATATAAGGGCGATCAGGAACACGAGATCTATCAGCCCCAGGCATCAAGAACTTCCCTTTATGGCGGAGAAATACCTGCACACGCTGTATCTTTCGGCGATGATGCTGAATACAGCGACGATTATGACGATGCAGAATATGCTGATACAAAGGCAGCTGTACGTCCGGCAGGCGTAATGTTCGGCGAGAAGAATGCAAGAGAATACGCTCCTGTTGAAGAGTCATTCAAGCCTGAATTCGACCTCGACAAGGAGATCACTAATATCCGGGATCTTCCTGAAGAAGTGATCACAGAAGATATGATCGAGGAAGTAAAAGCTCCTGAAGCAGCGCCGGTTCCATTATTTAAGGAGGAACCCGTTATCAAGGCTGAGCCTGAAGTAAAGGAAGAGCCTGTTGTTAATGCTGAGCCCGCTGCAAAGGAAGAACCCGAAGTTAAGGCAAAGCCTGAAGCAAAGCTTGAGCCTGATGAGGGAGATGCTCCCGTAAGAGCAGAAGTTATTGAGATCAATATTCCTGAAGATACAACAAAGGTTACATTCGGCGACGAGGAGAAGGCTGCTCCTGCAATTCCCAAGCAGGCATTCGAGAGCAAGCCTGCTTTAGATCCTGATCTTGATCCGGATGAGACTTTCGAATATTCCAATGAGGAACCTGACAATTCCAGAGAAGTAAGACGTGCGTTCAAGCGCAGGGAAAAGGAAGAGAAGGCTGCTCTGAAGGAAGCAAAGCGCAAGGAAAAACTTGATAAGAAGAAAAAGGTAAGAAGGACAGATTTCATGCCCGGAACCGATATTGATATGATCCCGGAGGATGATGACTAATGACCGGAAGAGCTTTTATAAATTCAATTAAAGAAGGCTTCCGCGGAATTATCAGACATCCGCTGGTTACTATAGCCTCAATCACGACCATCATGTTGATGCTCATCATCATGGGTGCTTTCTATATCTTTTCCGTTAACGCGAGAAGGATCATGACAAAGCTCTCACAAAGGCCCCCTATTGAGGTTTACATGAACCTCCAGTGCTCTGAGGAAGAGAGAAACTTCGTCGCCCAGGCATTGCAGGCAAACCCTGACATCATTGAGTTCACCATGTCTTCTCCTGAGCAGAACTACAATAACTTCAAGTCGAATCTCGGTTCATCTTCATCCATCCTTGATGATTTCGACTACAACATGTATCTGCCTTATACATTCAACTTAAGACTTCAGGATCCTTCAAAGGCTAATGACGTCTGTGCTGAAGTTGCAACATATACAGGAGTTTCCAAGGTCTCCCAGGAAAGCAACGTAATGACTTTCCTTACGAGGGCTTCAAGGATCGTAAATATCGCCACAGCGGTATCGTTCGTTGTCCTGTTTATAATCGCATTGTTCATTATTTCGAACATGGTCCGCATCTCTGTATACTCCAGAGCATCCGAGATCGAGATCATGAAATTCGTCGGTGCGACGAACAACTATATCAGACTCCCTTATATTACTGAGGGCGCCATTGTAGGCCTGTTCAGCGCGCTGACATCCTGGGCGATAACCATCATTGCTTATCACTCAATCTATGTTAAGGCTATGAGCTCCATCGATCCTTCAAGTTTCTATGCCCTTGCCACCACAAGATCACTTATGTGGCATGAGCTGGTTATCCTTGTCATCATGGGATTGATAATCGGAGCTGTGGGAAGTGGAATATCAGTACGTCAATATATCAAAGTGTGAGGCATATTATGATAAACACGGAAACTATTGAAAGACACGAGAAAAAGGGAAATAAGATAATTAAGAAAGCTGCGATGTTTTTCGTTGCTTTGCTTTGCTGTGTTATTGCTACTGCTTCAAGCTCATGGCTCACCTCAGAGCGTGTTGTTGCCGTAAGCGGTGTTCCGGTTATCTTTAATAAAGTAACAAAAGAAGATATTAATAACGCCAAGAAGAAGAGAGATAACGCTAAGGCTGACGCTAAAAAGGCAGCTGACAAGATCAAAGAGCTTAAGAATCAGAAGAGCGAGCTTACAGGTGAGCTCTCCAAGCTCAATCAGGCAAATGCCGAGCAGAAGGCGCAGTATGAGCTTATCTATTCCCAGCTTCAGGCAGCTCTCGATGAGAAGGCACAGGCTCTTGACGAGTACATTGCAGCTCAGGAAAACCTTGAGAAGCAGCAGAAACTCTTCTCTGACAGAATCACTGTAATGTTCGAATACCAGAACAAGTCCACGCTGGAAGTCCTTCTGGAATCCAACAGCATTGCAGGCTTTTTCACAAATCTTGAAGTAATCTCCCTCATTGCCGATTCTGACGCACAGGCTGTCGACGTGCTCCAGGTAGCATTGGACGATGCCCAGCTCCAGGCAGATATCAAGCTTCAGCATGCTGACGATATGCAGGCTATAGCTGATGAGAAGCAGAAGCAGTTAGACGAGTTAAAGAAGCTCATCGGCCAGACTGAGGAAACATTAAATAACGTTGAATCCAGCATCGACAACTGGGAAAAGAAGGAAGACGAGCTTGAAGAAGAAGCTAAGAAGCTTGAGAGCAAGATCAAGAGCCTTCAGACCCAGTACAACAAAGAGCACGCGGCAACAGGCGGCGGCGGAGCAGGTTCAACCACTTACAACAGCAAGGGTACTAAGACCGTAGACGGCATCACATGGCGCTGGCCTACATATACTACGTCCATTACTTCTTACTATGGATACAGAATCCATCCTGTCTATAAGACAAAGAAGTTCCACTCCGGTGTAGATATCGGTGCAGGCTACGGCGAGACGATCATGGCAGCTGCTTCCGGTACGGTCATCCTGGTTTCCGAGCCTGTTGAAGGTAAGAACAAGGGTGGTTCAGGTTACGGCAACTACTGCATCATCGACCACGGCAACGGATATTCAACTCTCTACGGACACGCAAGAGATATCTATGTTAAGAACGGCCAGAAGGTTTCCCGCGGCAAGGCTATCGGTGAAGTCGGAAGCACAGGTACATCGACAGGTGCCCACCTCCACTTCGAAGTACGCATAAACGGCGGCACTACAAATCCTCTTAACTATCTGCCTTGATCATCCATGGATGACAGCTTTTACGACATACTTGCAGGTCACTATGACGATCTCCAGATAAACGGGGATACTTCTTCCTGGGGACCATATATTTACGGTCTGATCTCAGATTACTGCAGGACGGATAACACCTCTGTCACAGACCTTGGATGCGGAACAGGCGTGGTAACTAATTTCCTTGCATCAAAAGGCATGGCTGTTACGGGTGTGGACCTATCTCCCGATATGCTCTCGATTGCATCTTCAGGAGATGAGACAGGTACAGTCTCCTGGATCTGCGCTGATATCACTGAATATGAGGGACCTTCTTGCGGCTGTTTTATCTCGACCATGGATACTGTCGGCCACATCACTGACAGCACCGCCCTCGCGAAAATGTTCACCATGGTATCTGAGAGCCTTGAAGAAGGCGGCGTATTTATTCTTGATACGACCACAAAGCATCACTTCGAAGAGTCTTTGGGAGACAATGTTTTCTATGAAGACTACGATGACTTTACTCTCCTCTGGGTAAACCATTACGACAAGGAGAATAAGATCAATCACGCCGAGCTCACGCTTTTCGAGCTGTGCGAAGACGATCTTTACGAGAGATACGACGGCGAACTTACCGCAAGATTCTATTCTCCGGAAGAGATAGAGGATATGGCTGCAAAGGCCGGACTTAAAAAGCTCGCCTTGTATGGTGAGCTTAACAGGGAAGAACCCAATAGTTCAGATGAACGCATATTCTTTGTGTTCGGTAAATAATTTATATATTTAGGAAGATCGAAATGGCAGACAACGTATATTACGTTCCGGGCGCGCCCGAAGATTTGAAAAAAGACCATATAGTAAGAGCCGAAGGCTTAAATGGCCTTGTTAAGTGTCTTTGCGTAAGTACAAAGAAGGTGTGCGAGACTGCCAGGATCATGCATCAGATGACACCCGCGGCAACAGCTGCACTCGGAAGGTTCATGACAGGATCCATTCTTATTTCCGAATCAATGAAGAATGCAGGTGATACCCAGACCACGATCATCAGAGGCGACGGCCCTATCGAGGGCATGACATGCGTTACTGATTTTGGCTTTAAGGTAAGGGCTTATCCCATGGAACCTGTCATTCCGACAGAATATCACCAGCCCGGCAAGATCAATGTCGGTGCCGCTGTGGGCAAGGGAAGCCTTACAGTTATTAGGGATATCGGATTAAAAGAACCTTATGTCGGTGTTTCCGAACTCATGTCCGGAGAGATCGCCGAGGACTTCGCTTATTATCTTGCCAAATCCGAACAGACCAGATCTGTTGTATCTTTGGGTGTTCTTATAGAAGGCGGAGAGGTATCTGAAGCGGGCGGACTTATGGTCCAGCTCCTGCCGGGTGCAGGTGAAGATGAGATATCTTATCTTGAGAAAAGAGCTTCCGGCTTCCCTGAGATATCGTTCCTTCTTAAGGAAGGTTTTACTCCCGCGCAGATAATCGACCTGTTTATGGGAGACCCTGACCTCAAGTATCTTGATGGCCAGGAAGTAGAATTCAAGTGCAACTGCAGCAGGGAAAGAATGCTTTCAGGCCTTGCGGCACTAGGCAAAAATGATCTTGAAGAGATCACAAAAGACGGCAAGCCGATAGAGACAGTATGCAGATTTTGCAACAGTAAATATGTATTTCAGCCAGATGAGCTGAAAAACACATAAAAATACAGGCAAAATTGTAAAAAAGTGCTTGCAAATCACAAAACAAGATAGTAGAATACCTTTCGCACGCGTCTAAACAGGGATAATTATGCCCTTTAGCACGGGTGATAAGGCTTTGATAACGGAGATTGCCACGAGGTAAGGCGCCGGCTGCGCGATATCTTACGAGGTGGGGAACTTCGAAGGAGCCGAAGGCAGAGGATACGATCCGATGCCGTCTCGGGACCTAAAGTCCGGAGAGTCGAAGCAGTAGTTTACTGCCCAGAGAACCAAAGTGCCGCCTTAAGGAGGTAACTGGATAGTCTGGGTTTTTGAATGGAAAGCCAAGACACTCCCGACAGGGTTGAGAAAAAGAAATACAGCTTATAGTAAGGAGGCCAACAAAATGGCAACAAAGACAACAATGGTCAGAATTAAGCTCAAGGCTTATGATCACAAGATTCTCGACGAGAGCGCAAAGCTTATCGTAGACGCACTTGCTCGTGACGATGCAAGCTTCTCCGGTCCTATCCCGCTCCCTACAGAGAAAGAGGTAGTTACGATCCTTCGTTCACCTCACGTAAACAAGGATTCTCGTGAGCAGTTCGAGCAGAGAACACACAAGAGAATCATCGACGTCTATACACCGTCTTCCCAGACGATGGATGACATTGGCAAGCTTGACATGCCTGCAGGCGTTTCTATTGAAGTAAAGATCAAATAAGAACGCTTAATGGCTTAATTCGGCATTTAAGGAACGCCAAGCCTTAAGTCGCCGAGGTCACGTTCTCCGGGAAACCGCTGAACCAATAACCTAATAGGAGGAAAGAACTTTATGACGAAATTCATCATTGGCAGAAAGTCCGGCATGACACAGTTGTTCGATGAAAACGGCAACGTTATTCCGGCAACCGTTATAAGCTGCGAGCCTATGTACGTGCTCCAGAACAAGACGGTTGAGACTGACGGATACAAGGCCTGCAAAGTAGGCACAGGATCCATCAGAGCAAAGCTTGTAAACAAGCCTGACGCAGGACAGTTCAAGAAGGCTGACGTTGAGCCTAAGAGAATTATCCGCGAGTTTACACCCGACGAGGAGTATAGCCTCGGCCAGGAGATCAAGGTTTCCGATATGTTCGCAGTCGGCGATAAGGTTGACGTAAGCGGCGTATCCAAGGGTAAGGGATTCCAGGGCAACATCAAGCGTCACGGCCAGAAGGGCGGACCTGACGGTCACGGCTCCATGTATCACAGAAGAGTCGGTTCCATGGGCGCTACTTCCACACCCGGTAGAGTTGTACCCGGTAAGAAGATGCCTGGACATATGGGCGCAGTTAACTGCACAGTACAGAACCTTAGCGTTGTCATGGTAGACGGCGACAGAGGAATCCTCGTAATCAGAGGCGCAATTCCCGGTCCTAAGGGCGGCATCGTAACAGTTCAGAATACTGTTAAGGCATAAGACGGAGGAACAGAATAATGGCTAAAATTGATGTTAAAGATTTGACAGGTGCCGTTACGGGTTCCATCGAGCTTTCCGATGAGATTTTCGGCATCGAGCCCAACGAAGTTGCAATGTCTACAGTTGTTAGAAACCAGCTTGCAAACAGAAGACAGGGCACACAGAAGACAAAGACAAGAAGCGAAGTATCCGGCGGCGGTAAGAGACCTTACAGACAGAAGGGTACAGGTAGAGCTCGTCATGGTTCAACAAGATCCGCTCAGTATGTTGGTGGCGGCATCATCTTTGGACCTACACCCAGATCATACAGCTACACAGTACCTAAGAAGGTTAAGAGACTTGCTCTCAAGTCTGCACTCTCTTCCAAGGTTGCTTCCGAGAAGTTGATCGTTATCGAGAACATGGATCTTGCTGAAGTTAAGACAGCAACAGTTGCTAAGGCTCTTAAGGCTATCGGTGCTGGCAATTCTTCCCTTATCGTTCTCGAGGGCGTAAACAGAAACGCAGAGCTCTCTGCAAGAAACATCAAGGATGTTAAGACAGCATTGGTTAACACAATCAACGTTATGGACATCCTCAAGTACGACAGCTTTGTAGCTACTAAGGCTGCAGTAGAGAAGATCGAGGAGGTGTACAAGTAATGAAGTCACCCTATGATGTAATCATTAAGCCCATCATCACAGAGAAGACGATGGCCAGCACAGAAGAGGGCAAGTACACATTCGTAGTTGCACCTGACGCTGAGAAGCCTGAGATCAAGGCAGCAGCAGAGAAGCTCTTCGGTGTAAAGGTACTTTCCGTTAACGTTGCAAACTTTGACGGTAAGGTTAAGAGACTTAGAAACAAGCCCGGCAAGACAGCTGCTTACAAGAAGGCAGTAGTTACTATTGCTACAGACTCTATTGAGGGTACATACCTCGGCAAGGGCGGCAAGGCAGTTAAGACCGGAACAAAGAACAAGACATCAATCGAAGAATTCGGTTTTGGTCAGTAATGTAATCAAGGAGAGAAATTAAAATGGCAGTAAAAACATTTAAACCTACTTCTCCCGCAGTTCGTGGAATGGCCATAGCTGACTATTCCGTATTAACAAAGAAGGACCCGGAGAAGAGCCTTCTTAAGTCAAGGAAGAAGAGCGGTGGCCGTAACTCTTATGGCCGTATCACGGTTCGTCATATCGGCGGCGGTAACCGTACAAAGCTCAGAGTAATCGATTGGAAGCGTGACAGAGTAGGAATCCCTGCTACAGTCAAGGCAATCGAGTACGATCCTAACAGAACAGCTTACTTAGCACTCATTCAGTATGTTGACGGTGTTAAGTCCTACATCCTCGCTCCCGAGGGCCTCAAGGTAGGTCACAAGGTTGAGAGCGGCCCGGATGCAGATATCCTTAACGGCAACGTTCTTCCTATTTCCTCTATCCCGGTAGGTACAGTTATCTGCTGCGTAGAGATGAATCCCGGCAAGGGCGCTCAGCTCGTTAGAACAGCAGGAGCTTCAGCTCAGCTCATGGCTAAGGAGAATGGTTTCGCTCAGATCCGTCTTCCTTCCGGAGAGGTTCGTATGGTTCCTGAGAAGTGCCGCGCAATGATCGGCTCTATCGGAAACGCAGAGCACGAGAACGTTAAGCTCGGTAAAGCAGGTAAGTCCAGACATGCTGGCGTCAGACCTTCAGTTAGAGGTGTCGTAATGAACCCTAACGATCACCCTCACGGCGGTGGTGAAGGTAAGTCTCCTATCGGTCTTCCCGGCCCTGTTACACCTTGGGGTGTTCCTACATTGGGTAAGAAGACACGTAATAAGAAGAAGCAGTCCAGCAAGTATATTGTTAAGTCTAGAAAGGTATAAGGAGGCAGTTCAATGAGTAGATCAACCAAAAAGGGCTATTACGTTCAGGACGCTCTCATGAAGAAGGTCGAGGCGTTGAATGCAGCCAACGACAAGAAGATCATCCAGACCTGGTCTAGAGCTTCTACGATTTTCCCTGAATTCGTCGGCCACACAATTGCTGTATACGACGGTCACAAGCATGTTCCGGTATACGTTACTGAGGACATGGTAGGACACAAGCTTGGCGAGTTCGCACCTACACGTAAGTTCGGCGGCCACACAAGCAACGAGAAGTCCGCTTCTAACTCATAAGGAGGAAATTTCTGTGGAAAAGATTATTTTAAGCAGAGACAATATTGAGAAGAACCGCGAGAAGATCCTCGAAGCTTATGCGGCACCTTCCAAGTCTTCAAATAAGCTCCCCACTCCTACAAAGAAGCAGAGAAAGCTTCTCGGAATGGGAAGAGACAGAGGAACAGCAACAGCTAAGTACATTAGAATCGCTCCCCGTAAGGTAAGAGTAGTTGCTAATCTCATCAAGGGTAAGTCTTTAGATGATGCTTATGCTATCCTCACATACACTCCCAAGGCAGCATCTCCTGTTATCGCTAAGGTTCTGAAGTCTGCTGAAGCTAACGCTGTCAACAACTTCGACCTCTCCAGAGACAAGCTTTATGTTGCTGAGTGCATTTCCAACCCCGGCCCGGTTCTCAAGAGATACATCCCGAGAGCAAGAGGTTCGGCTAGTTCGATCAAGAAGAGAACAAGTCACGTTACTGTAGTTCTCAAGGAAAGGGTATAAGGAGGTTTAAGCATGGGTCAGAAAGTTAACCCTAATGGACTTAGAGTAGGCGTTATCGACGACTGGAGCTCACACTGGTATGCCGACAAGAACACCTTTTCCGATTGTCTTGTCGAAGATCAGAAGATCCGTGAGTTCGTTTTAAAGGCAGTTGAGCCTATCGCAAGAGGCAACGCTAAGAAGCCCGTAGACGAGAGCCGCACAAATGTTGCAGGCGTTTCCAAGGTCATCATCGACCGTAAGGGCACAGACAGAATCAACGTTATTGTTAAGACAGCTCGTCCTTCACTCGTAGGTGGAGACAAGGGCTCCGGAAGAATGGCTCTTAAGGATGCACTTGAGAAGGAATTCAACAAGAACGTATCCAAGGATAAGAAGAGAGTATTCACTGTTGATATCGAAGTTATCAAGAACAGTGATACAGATGCACTCCTCGTTGCTCAGAACATCGCTTCACAGCTCGAGAACCGTGCAAGCTTCAGAAGAGCAATGAAGAGAGCAATGCAGATGGCTATGAAGCAGCCCGGCGTTCTCGGAATCAAGACAAAGTGCTCCGGCCGTTTGGGCGGTGCCGAGATCGCAAGATCCGAGACATATCACGAGGGCACCATCCCGCTTCAGACACTCCGTGCTGATATCGATTACGGATTTGCAGAGGCAAAGACAACATACGGTATCATCGGCGTTAAAGTCTGGATCTACAAGGGTGAGGTATTCGGCCAGAAGAGCCAGTCAAAGAAGTCTGAAGGAGGAAAAGCTTAATGTTACTTCCTAAGAGAACAAAGTATAGAAAGCAGCAGAGAGGCCGCATGAAGGGCCAGGCTCACCGCGGCAACTTCGTAGCTTACGGTGATTACGGTCTTGTAGCTCTTGAACCTTGCTGGATCAAGTCAAATCAGATCGAAGCTGCCCGTGTCGCAATCAACAGATACATCAAGCGTGGCGGTAAGGTATGGATCAAGATCTTCCCTGATAAGCCGGTATCAAAGAAGCCTGCACAGGTCCGAATGGGTTCAGGTAAGGCAGCAAATGAGTACTGGTGCGCAGTAGTAAGACCTGGAAGAGTTCTTTTCGAGATCGCAGGTGTTACTGAAGAGCAGGCAAGAGAAGCCATGAGACTTGCAGGACACAAGCTCCCTTGCAAGACAAAGTTTATCGCAAAGGTAAAGGAGGAAAGCACAAATGAAGGTTGAAGAAATCCGCAAGATGTCTGATGAAGAACTTTCTTCTGAGCTCGCCTCTTTGAAGGAAGAACTCTTCAAGCTCCGCTTCCAGCATGCAACAAATCAGCTCGATAATCCGGCTCAGATTGCACAGGTTAAGCGTGATATCGCTAGAGTAATGACAATTCAGCGCGAGAAGCAGCTCGCTGCAAATAAGTAAGGAGGAGACGACAAATGGCTGAGAGAAATTTAAGAAAAACCAGAGTCGGTCTCGTTACATCCGACAAGATGGATAAGACGATCACAGTTTCCGTCGTAGAGCACGTTAAGCACCCTCTTTACGGAAAGATCATGAAGAGAACCTACAAGCTTAAGGCTCACGATGAGAACAACGAAGCTCATGAGGGCGATAAGGTTGAGGTTATGGAGACACGCCCGATTTCCAAGGATAAGCGTTGGAGACTCGTAAGTGTCGTTGAGAAGGCTAAGTAAGGCGATTAAAGGAGGATATATCAGATGATTCAGGTTGAATCCAGACTCAGATCTGCCGACAACACCGGAGCAAAAGAGCTTCTCTGCATCAAAGTTTTGGGTGGCTCTTGGAGAAAGTACGCCAACATCGGCGACGTTATCGTTTGCTCCGTAAAGAGCGCTGCTCCCGGCGGCATGGTCAAGAAGGGTGATGTAGTTAAGGCAGTTGTTGTACGTTCCAAGCAGGGCGTAAGAAGAAACGACGGCTCATATATCAAGTTCGACGAGAATGCGGCAGTCATCATTAAGGAAGACAAGAATCCCCGCGGAACTCGTATTTTTGGACCCATAGCAAGAGAGTTAAGAGATAAGGATTACATGAAGATCCTCTCTCTCGCTCCGGAAGTTCTTTAAGGAGGAATCGACACATGGCTAAGAGTAGTGTTCATGTAAAGAAAGACGACCAGGTCATTGTCATTTCCGGCAAGGACAAGGGCGCAAAGGGTAAGGTTCTCATGGTAGATGAGAAGAAGGGCAGAGTTTACGTTGAAGGCGTAAATATGGTCAAGAAGCATCAGAAGGCTAGAACTCAGACAGCTCCTTCCGGAATTGTTGAGCGTGAAGGCTCCATCGATGCATCCAACGTAATGCTCATCGACCCCAAGACAGGCAAGCCCACAAGAGTTGGCTACCGTATTAACGAAGATGGTTCCAAGTCCAGGATCGCTAAGAGATCCGGCGAGGTCATCGATACGGTTTCTAAGGCTAAGAAGGGGGAATAATCAATGACCAGATTAAAGGATAAGTACATTTCCGAAGTAGCTCCCGCTCTTCAGGAGAAGTTCAAGTACAGCTCACCTATGCAGATCCCGAAGGTCGACAAGATCGTCCTCAACATGGGTGTTGGTGAGGTTAAGGATAACCCGAAGGCTCTTGAGAGCGCTATGCGCGACATGGGCATCATCGCAGGTCAGAAGCCTGTAGCAACAACAGCAACAAAGTCAATCGCAGCCTTCAAGCTCAGAGAGGGCATGAAGATCGGATGCAAGGTTACTTTGAGAGGCGATAATATGTATTACTTCCTCGATAAGCTTGTTAGCCTTGCTCTTCCCCGTGTACGTGACTTCCGCGGAATCAGTCCTAATTCCTTCGACGGACACGGCAACTATGCGATGGGTATCAAGGAGCAGCTCATGTTCCCTGAAATCGACTACGATAAGATTGACAAGATTCGCGGTATGGACATCATCATTGTTACTACTGCCGGAACAGACGAAGAGGCATTTGAGCTCTTGAAGCTCCTCGGCATGCCTTTCCGCAAGTAATTTGGAGGAGAATAACACATGGCAAAGAAGTCAATGATTCTTAAGTCTCAGAAGACACCCAAGTTTTCCACTCAGCAGCATAACCGTTGCAAGATCTGCGGAAGACCTCATGCTTATATCCGTAAGTACGGCATCTGCCGTCTCTGCTTCCGCGATTTGGCATACAAGGGAGAGATTCCGGGCGTAAGAAAGGCAAGCTGGTAACAGTTTTCTTTCTTAAGAATTAGAACTGTCCATATTTAACAGGAGGAAGAATTATGCAGATTACAGATGCAATCGCAGATATGCTTACAAGAATCCGCAATGCCGGTACTGCTGGACACGCAACAGTTGATGTTCCGCAGTCCAACATGAAGAAGGCTATTGCTCAGATTCTCCTTGATGAAGGATACATTGAGAAGTTCGAGACACTCGAGGGAAATACTCAGGGTGTTATCAGAATCACACTCAAGTATTCGGGCAGAAAGCCGGTTATCTCCGGAATCAAGAGAATCTCCAAGCCTGGTCTTCGTACTTATGCGGACAAGGAGAATCTGCCTCGCGTACTCAATGGCTTAGGCGTTGCTATCATCTCAACATCCAAGGGTGTTATGACTGATAAGCAGGCTAGAAAGCTTGGTGTAGGCGGCGAAGTTCTCGCTTATATTTGGTAATTTTGGGAAGGTCTCGAAAACGGGATCTTCTTAAAATATATACATCTCTGAAAAGCCTTGGGCACAGGCGGCATACCGGCCCAACGGTTAAATCTTAAGAGCAGGAGGAAAAATTTATGTCAAGAATCGGCAGAATGCCCATAGTCGTTCCCGCCGGCGTCGATGTTAAGATCGATGGTCAGCACGTAACGGTTAAGGGCGGCAAGGCAGAGCTCTCACTTGATGTTCATCCCGACATCACAGTTAAGCTGGAGGATGGCCAGATCGTTGTTACTCGTCCCTCAGACGATAAGAATCACCGTTCACTCCACGGCCTCACAAGAGCTCTCATCCAGAACATGGTAACAGGCGTACACGAGGGTTTCACAAAGACATTGGAAATCAATGGTGTAGGTTACAGAGCTACTAAGGCTGGAAATAAGGTTACATTCAACCTCGGTTATTCACATCCTATCGAGATGGTTGAACCCGAAGGCATCACAATCGATGTAAAAGATAATCAGGTTTTGGTCCAGGGAGCTGATAAGCAGCTTGTCGGCGAGACAGCAGCTAAGATCCGTTCTCTCAGAGTTCCTGACGTTTATAAGGGCAAGGGTATCAAGTATGCCGGCGAGCACCTTATCGTTAAGGAAGGTAAGACCGGAGCTAAGAAGTAAGGCGCAAAGGGGGTATATTCAACATGATTGGTAGAATTGATAAAAACAAGATTCGTAAGAGAAAGCATGTTCGTGTAAGAAAGAAGATTTCCGGAACGACAGAGTGCCCTCGTCTTTGCGTATATAGAAGCAACAGCCACATTTACGCTCAGATCATCGATGATACAAACGGAACAACACTTGTAAGTGCTTCCACACTCGACAAGGAGATCAAGGGTTCCGTATCCGTTGGCAGCAACATCGAGGCAGCTAAAGCAGTTGGTAAGCTTATCGGTGAGCGCGCAATTGCCAAGGATATCAAGGACGTAGTATTTGACCGTGGCGGATATCTCTATCACGGAAGAGTACAGGCTTTGGCAGAGGCGGCAAGAGAAGCCGGTCTCTCATTCTAATCGGGAGGAGCAAATTAGATGGCTTTAGAGTCTAAGAACATTTCAAGAGAAGAAAAGAAGGATAAAGAGTTCGAAGAGCGCGTTATCCACATCGGCCGTGTTTCCAAGACTGTTAAGGGCGGTAAGAACATGAGATTTGCTGCTCTCGTAGTTATCGGTGACAGAAAGGGCCGTGTAGGTAAGGGCATCGGTAAGTCCACCGAAGTTCCGGACGCTATCAGAAAGGGTATCGAAGAAGCTAAGAAGAACATCGTTGATGTTTCTATCGTTAACGGTACTATCCCTCACGAGACAATCGGTGAATTCGCTGCAGCTCACATCGTTATGAAGCCTGCTGCAAACGGTACCGGTGTTATCGCCGGCGGTCCTGTTCGTTCAGTTTGCGAACTTGCCGGTATCACAGATATCCGTACAAAGTCTATCGGATCAAACAATCCTAACAATATGGTCAACGCTACTATCGAGGGCCTTAAGTCCTTGAAGTCTGCTGAGGAAGTTGCAAGACTCCGCGGCAAGTCCGTTGACGAGATCAAGTAAGGAGGTCTGACGAAATGGCTACAATCAAGATTACACTCGTAAAGAGCGTTAATAAGGCAAGAGATGCTGAGAAGGCAACTGTCAGAGCTCTTGGTTTAAAGAAGATCGGTCAGACTGTTGAGAAGACAGACAATGAGGCTACACGCGGCATGATCAAGAAGGCTGTTAACTACGTAGCCGTAGAAGAGAATTAATGGAGGTGCCACATGAAGCTCAATGAAATGACTTCCGCAGGCAACGTAAAAGCATATCGTAAGGGTAGAGGTCCCGGATCCGGCAACGGTAAGACATCCGGCCGTGGCCACAAGGGCCAGAACGCCCGTTCCGGCGGCGGTGTACGTCCCGGTTTCGAAGGTGGTCAGATGCCCCTTTACAGACGTCTCCCTAAGAGAGGCTTCAACAACAAGAGATTTGCTCCTGCTTACATTGAAGTAAACATCGGAGATCTTGAGGTTTTCGATAACGGAACAGCAGTAGATGCTAAGGCTCTTTCTGAGAAGGGCATCATCACTCTTCCTAAGAACAACGACGGCGTCAAGATTCTCGGCAACGGTGAGCTCACAAAGAAGCTCGATGTAACAGCTGCTAAGTTCACAGCTTCAGCAAAAGAGAAGATTGAAAAGGCCGGAGGCACGGCAACGGAGGGCTAATAGGCATGAATGGTATTTTTGATACTGCAGTAAACGCTTTTCGTGTAGAGTCTATACGTAAAAGACTGCTCTATACCTTCATGATCCTGGGCATCTTCATGCTCGGTGGCCTTGTACCTGTACCCGGAATTGATGGCGCGGAATTCACACGTGTCATTCAGCAGTGGGGACAGCTTGGAAGCATCATGGACCTCATCTCAGGTGGTGGATTATTACATGCTTCCATCCTGTCTTTAGGTGTATCGCCTTACATTAACGCATCAATCATCATTCAGCTCCTGACTGTCGTTATTCCTCCTTTGGAAGAAATGTCCAAGGAAGGTGAAGCCGGCAGAAAGAAGATGGACAAGATCACACGTGTATCGGCAATCGTTCTGGCATTCGTCCAGTCCTGCCTGTTCTGCTACTCAACACGTTCGGCTCTCAATGCAACAAGCCTTCCTACATGGCTCAATGCAGCACTTGTTGTTTTATCATTCACAGCCGGCGCAGCAGTCGTAGTCTTCTTAGGTGAGAAGATCAACGACAAGGGTATCGGAAACGGTGTATCTTTGATCATCTTTGCAGGTATTGTTACACGTCTTCCTGACATGGCAAGAACGCTTTATGAGAAGTGCGTAAGTATCAGTGATTCTATAGACAATGCAGTTTTGGGAGCTTTGGCAGGTTTCGGTGTATTTATCCTGGTAACAGCTATCGCGATAACTATCATCGTATTCGTTCTCTATGTTCAGAATGCAGAGAGAAGAATCCCTGTCCAGTACTCCAAGAAGGTTATCGGAAGACAGACAAGAGGCGGTAACAGAGACTATATCCCGCTCAAGGTTAACATGTCCGGTGTTATGCCTGTTATCTTCACAATGTCACTCCTCGCTATTCCTTCTATCGTAGTTACATTGTTCTTTAACAACAGCACCAACGCAGTAGCAGTATGGCTTAAGGAAACCTTTACAGGCAGCCCTTACTACTATCTTTGCTACTTCTTCCTTGTTATCGGATTTACATTCTTCTACACGGAGATCAATTTCCACCCTGTAGAGATTGCAAACAACATTAACAAGAACGGCGGTATGATCAACGGTATCAGATCCGGTAAGCCTACAACAGACTTCATCAAGGGTACTGCTTTCAGACTTAACTGGATCGAGGCATTCTTCCTCGTTCTCGTCTGCATCGTTCCGACGATCATCGGTATCCTTACAGGCTTCCAGAACGTCTGGTTTGCAGGTACTTCAGTATTGATCCTTACAGGTGTTGCCAACGACCTCATTGTTCAGGTTGAAGGTGAACTCGAGATCAGAAGTCCTAAGGGCTTCCTCGAAGACCTCACGATCAAGACAGGCAGAAGATAATTACTGCTTTAAAAAGAATTATTTAAAAGGGTCGTCTCATAAAGAGACGGCCCTTATTATTTGCTGTAAACTGTGAGGTGACTTTTTGAAGCCTTTTTGTCCAAGCAAGGTTTTTCTGGATTATAATATACGTCTATGGGCAACTTAATTGACTACCTTACATGGAGAGGCGACCTGCCTTTCTCCCAAGACCCTTTCAACGCCATCGACGCAGCGCTTCTGTCGTCGCTGTCTTATATTGACTTCACGGATGTTGTTCCTTCAAAGGGCATGGGCAAGGTAACGATGAGGGAAGCTGCAAGGCTCTTCTTTAAGTACCATACTGAAGAAGAACTCTCCAAAGACAAATCATTTATCAATTTCTGTCCTTCGATCTTAAGAGCTCTTGCAAACAGCAACAGGTTCAGGGGCGCCATGCTCTCGAACTTCGTTGACGATACGGATATCGGAAGAGAGATCCAGTTCGGTGCGCTTGAGATCGAGACATCTGACGGCATAGCTTTCATCTCCTACAGGGGAACCGATGACAGGATCATTGGCTGGAAGGAAGATTTCAACTTAAGCTATATGACGGTTCCTGCTGAGACTGAAGCCCTGCTCTATATCCAGGAGGTCATGGGCGGAAGGACTCAGGAGATCCGCCTTGGAGGCCATTCCAAAGGCGGACATCTTGCTATCTACGCCGCAACGATGGCACAGCCTGATATCGCCAAACGCATAAAGAATATCTACAGCTTTGACGGTCCGGGCTTTGGCTTTAACAAGGATATTCTTGAAACAGACCAGTTCAGGTTCATCCAGCCCAAGATCGAAAAGTTCATTCCGCAGACTTCGATCGTCGGAAGACTTCTTACGGGCACAGTAGAACCTGTCGTTGTAAAGAGCAATGAACTGGGAATAATGCAGCATAATCCGCTGTCCTGGGAGCTTGAAGGCAAGGAATTCTTTACTCTTGCATCGACTGACAAGATAAGCGATACATTTGCCGAGACCCTTTCATCCTGGCTTGATGAGATGAGCTTTATTCAAAGAAGGGTGTTTGTCGATGACCTTTTCTCGGTTTTCGAAGCCTCGGGATGCGAGACGATGAGCGCTATGACCAAGATCGGCATCAAGGGAACCAAGGCCATGATTACCCGTATGAGACAGATAAACGATTCGGGAGATAAGGTAAGGACCCTCGTAAAGCTCTTCTTCGTAAACCTTGACGTGGTCAAAGAAGGCAAAGATGCGCTCGTTGCCAACATTAAAAAGAACGGAAAGAAATAATCAATGCTTTACATAATGAGACACGGGAAGACCGACTGGAACCTGAACCACAAACTTCAGGGAAAGACGGACATTCCTCTTAATGACATGGGAATCAGGATGGCAAAAGAAGCCGGTGAACGCTATAAAGATATCCACTTCGATGTCTGCTACAGTTCGCCGCTTGTCAGGGCAAGAGATACAGCAAAATATGTTTTAGAGGGAAGGAATGTGCCTGTGATAATAGATGACAGGCTGTCCGAGATGGGCTTTGGCATCTATGAAGGCACCGAGGAAGTATTCGAAAAGCCGGAGTGCCCGGTCAGGGTATTATTCTTTAATCCCGAGCAGTATGAGGCAAAAGGCGGCGCCGAGAGCCTTGAAAATCTCCTTAAGAGGACTGATGAGTTCTTAGAAGAAGTCGCCTATCCTCTGGTAAATGCGGGCAAGGATGTTCTGATACTGGGACACGGCGCAATGAATTCAGCAATTATCGGCAATGTTAAGCACAAAGACCTTAAGGATTTCTGGTCTGAAGGGATCGAGAACTGCAAGCTTATAAAGCTCCTTTAAAATATCTCCATAAAAGGAGCGACCACCCGGGAAAGGGTGGCCGCAAATATGGGGATAATAGGAATAGAAAAATGTCTTTGTTGATAATTGAAGTATAGTTGATTCTTTCACGAATTTCAACGACTTAAATTTAATGATTATTAAATGATATTTGAAAGAAATATTAAGGTTTTTACAGTAATATTAACGAACATGTTTAAATTTTCCCTATAAAATATTAATAAGTAAGGCCGGAAGATCTCTCTTCCGGCCCTAATATCGGGAAGTCTGAAGCAAAAAAACTCCAGATTAATGCAAGAATTCAAAACTCTTAAGGGAAGGATTTCCGACACCCCGGTAAGTGAGATAAAGAGGATAGATTCCGTCGGGAATTGTAAACTCGGCTTTGCCTTCGGTCCAGGCGGTGCAGAAACCGACTGAGATCCTGCCAAGAACGTCACCGTCTATGGATGTTCTAATCTCAAAATCACCCATTCCGTATCCTCTGGTCGTGATCCTCAAGCCCTTTACACCCTTAAGATCAAAATACTTGAATCCGATTGTTGTGTTCTCATAGATATCCCTGATGTGTGAAGGGCCTGTCTCGCAGTCCCTGATATCCATGGTGATATTTGCCGCGTGATGCTCTCCGACATACATCTTGTTCCTGTCATCGAAAATATTGCAGGCGATATGTGCGGGATATTCGCCCTTGTCGGACAAAGGTCCGCCATTAAGACCGCAGGAAGTGATCTCGACCTGTTTTATCTGTCCGTTCTCATCGAAATTAATCTTCTCGGCGCAGCCCTGACGTGAATACCAGGTGTTGTTGGTCTGTCTGTGATAGAAGATGTACCAGTCGCTGCCGATCTCAACAATGCTGCCGTGGTTGTTCGCACCGAAAGCTGTGGGCTTGTCAGCAGGTTTATAAGAATCTATTCCGATATCACAGTTGCTTACAATGACTCCGCCGTACTTGAAAGGACCGAGCGGGCTTTCGGAATAGGCGTAGCAGAGCTCGTGCATTACCTGTGAAGAGTAGATGAGGTAGAAGATACCGTTTCTCTCTCTTATAGAAGGTGCCTCGAAGAATGCGTGACCCTCATATTCTGTTCCCTTGCTGTGCATTGTTGAAGGAATAACGAATTCGGGAGCACGCTTTATCGTGAGCATGTCCTTATCAAGAACCGTCAGCATGCATCCGTGACGGGAAGCGTCGTTCTGACCGCAGAAGCCGGTATACATATATGTCTGATCTCCAATCGTGATGACGCCGGGATCGAACTGCTGCTCATCGCCTTCCTTTTTGCCAAGAAGCGTGCCGTCTTCGTAATGAACATTGCCGATGAATTCAAATCTGCCGTTTGGCGTATCGCTTACTGCTACAGAGATGACGCAGTCGTTGTCCAGAGCATAGAAGAGATAGTATCTGCCGTCAGGACCTACCGTAACGTCTGGAGCGTAGAGGCATCCTCTGTCGTCAGCGTTGGCCGGATCGTCAGACCTCTTGAAGATGACGCCTTCGTATGTCCAGTCGCCAAGATCGTTTACGGGTGCTGACCAGGTAACATAATCGCCGGGGCAGAATACGTCACCGTTGAAGATATCGTGTGAGCCGTAGATATAGACTCTGTTATTGAATACATAAGGCTCGCCGTCAGGGATGAATTCCCAATTGGGAAGGTAAGGGTTAAATGCCTGCTTCTTTGGAACTTCGTAAAGATCGACCCTGGGACCTTCGGAATCCTTCTTCTCGCCGG
>CADCJM010000003.1 GCA_902801755.1 Oscillospiraceae bacterium | reverse complement strand
CTGTTCTGTGCCTTGAGGAGATCCTTGATCTCTGTGAGGAGTTTAACTTCATCAGAAGGCTCGGGTGCAGGTGCAGGTTCTTCTTCCTTAGCGCCCTTCTTCTTCTTTGCGAGCTTTCCAACGCCACCCTTAAGAGTATTGATAGCCTTGAGCATGAAGAAGAGGATCAAAGCCATGATAAGGAAGTTGATGATAGCTGTGATGAATGCACCGTAGTTGAGTGAAAGAGCTGCGATCTGCTCAGGGTCGAGACCTGTATAGTCTACCCACGGAAGTCTGATCGCGCCTGCGATCTCAGCGCCGCCGACAGAAGCGATCAAAGGATTGATGAAGCTGTCTGTGAAAGACGTAACGATGTCCTTGAACGCAGCACCGATGATGACACCGATTGCCATGTCAACTACATTACCCTTGAGTGCGAATTCCTTGAATTCTGATATTAAACCCATATGTTTCTCCCTCCTGATGTGGATTGTTATTAAAACCCCGGGCCTGCAAACAGAGACCCGGGAGGTTTTACGGATATTAAATTGTATTAAGCGAACTTTCTTGCTTCTTCGGGAAGGCTCTCAACATCGCCGCTGTAAAGGATAGTAGCAACAACGGGTGTGTCCTTGAGGAATGCATCAAGCTTCAAAAGGAAAGCACCAAGGCCTTCGGGATCGTAGTTATTAGCTACTTTGCAGATTGCGTCAACATAGATATGTGTAAGATCGTAATCTTTGGAGCAGATACCGCAGATGAATGCGAGAACCTGGTCAAAACCTTCGATGGGGTATTCCTTCATATTTACAAGACGGACTGTGGGCTTAAGAAGCTGGTCTAATCTATTTCCTCTCTCAAGGCATACGACGTTGCTGTCAGAAGCTGCAACTGCGTTAATGTCATCGACGAGCTTAGCTGTCTTGCCCGTGCCCTTAGGTCCTGCAATAAGTTTAATCATAGAATGTCTCCTTTGGGGATCATATTTCCATGTGTATCTGGATAGACTTATTTTACTGTATTTGAAGCGCGAAATGAATATAAAAGTGTAAAAAAATGAGGACATTTTTCGGTTTGCACTATTCTTTTAAATATGATAGAATAACCCAGTTCATAAAAGAGGTTTTATCGAACGGGCAGCCGGATGGCGTGTCCGTTTTTTGTTGTAGAAGGAGAAAAAATGGCTAAAAGATCCAAGGTGGCACAGGAAGCATTCGAACTTGCTGAACCTGTAGTAACTGAGCTGGGATTTGACCTGGTCGACTGCTCCTATGTCAAGGAGGCCAGAGGCATGGTCCTGACGCTCTACATCGATAAGAGAGGCGGCATCGGAATTGACGACTGCGAGACTGTAAGCCGTGCAGTAGATCCGATCATCGATGCATCATCTTCTATCGATCCTGATTTCTTCGAAGTATCTTCACCCGGTCTTACAAGACCTCTGGAGACTGAGAAGGATTACGTAAGATATGCAGGCGAGAAGGTCGATGTATCGCTTTACCAGCCTGTCGAAGGGAAGAAGAGCTTTACTGCAGCTATCAAGGGCGCAGAAGAAGGCAAAGCAACATTCGTATTTGATAACGGCCAAGAGGTTACACTCGCATTAGAGGATATCGCTAAGGCCGTTCGTCATATAGATTTTTAAAGTTTATTAATGTTAGGAGGAAATAAAAATGCCCAGAAAGAAGAATGAAGAGGAACCCAAGGATACAATAGTAAGTCTTGTTAAGCTCCTCGCTGAAGAAAGAGACATCGACGAAGAGGAAGTTTTCCAGGCGATCGAGAGCGGTCTTGTTGCAGCATACAGACGTGAGTTCGGCGGCAACAAGCAGGATATCAAGTCCGTAAGCGCCGAGATCGACAGAGAGACAGGCGAGATCTACGTTTATAAGCTCGCTGAGGTCGTTGATGATGTAGTTGACGAGGCAAACGAGATTTCCATTGAAGATGCGAAAGAGCTTGGCTATGAGGATGTTGAAGTCGGAGACGAGATCGAGATCGGTATCGACGTTGAAGACTTAGGACGCCTTGCTGCAAGCGCTGCAAAGAATGCGATCAACCAGAAGCTCAGAGATGCTGAGTCTTTAAAGATCGAAAAGGAGTTCTCCGGCAAGATCGGTGAGATCACATCCGGTACGATCGTTCGTAAGGACGCAAGAAACGTATACGTAAACATCGGCCGTGCTGAAGCTATCGTTAAGCATGACGGCCAGATCAGAAATAACAGAAACGAGCATTACGATCAGGACAGGATCATGAAGTTCCTCGTTATGGGCGTTGAAGAAGCTAACGGCAGACCTTCCGTTGTTCTTTCCAGAACAGACGCAAGACTCGTTACAAAGCTTTTCGAGCTCGAGGTACCTGAGATCAAAGCAGGCGACGTTGTCATCAGATCCGTTGCAAGAGAAGCAGGCTCCAGAACAAAGGTTGCTGTTTACTCCAAGGATCCCGATATCGATGCAAAGGGTTCATGCGTTGGCCAGAGAGGCCAGAGAGTCCAGCAGATCATGAACGAGCTTGCTGAAGAGAAGATCGACATCGTTGACTGGAAGGAAGATCCCGCACTCTTTATCAGCGAAGCTCTGCAGCCTGCAAAGGTCTCCAGAGTTGATACTGAGATCACAACAAACGAAAATGGTGAAGTCGAGAGATATGCAAAGGTTATCGTACCTGACCAGCAGTTCTCACTTGCAATCGGTAAGAGCGGCCAGAACGTACGTCTTGCTGCAAGACTTACAGGTTTCAAGATCGACATCAAGAAAGAGTCTGACGAGAGCGTAGAAGCATCCAAGGCACTTATCGATGACTTTACAGTCGTTGATGATGAAGCAGGTAAGAACGAGTAATAAGCAAAGCGATCAGAAATTATGAAGAAAAAGCCGCAAAGAAGTTGTGTATCCTGCAGAACAGTAAGAGATAAGAGCGATCTCCTGCGTGTTGTTGTAACACCGGATGGCGATGTCGCATATGACCCCACCGGCAAGCTCGCCGGAAGAGGCGCTTACCTTTGCCGTAATGAGGAATGCATAACAGCTGAGCTTAAGAAGGCAGCAAAGCTTTCCAAGGGACTTAAGAAGCCTTTGACAGACGAAGAGATCAAAGAGCTTGCCAAATCACTTCTGGAGAGCATAAAGGAAGAGTAATGACAGATAAGGAAAGAGCATACGGAATGATCGGGCTTGCCGCGAGGGCAGGCAAGGCGGTATCGGGAAGCGATGCTGTGACCGGAGCGGTCCGCGCCGGAAACGTTAAGCTCCTGATAATCACCAAAGATATTTCGGGCAATTCTTTGGATAAGGTCTTGCGGAACATAACCGGTACGGATGAGATCCCCTGTTACAGTTTCGGAAGTTCGGATGAACTGGGAGATGCATTGGGCAAACCCGCCAGAGCAGTTGCGGCGATTACTGATAAAAGCTTTGCGGATGGAATTTCCGCCATACTCGAGAAGATCAACGAGGAGGAAGACACTTGATGAGTGAAGATAACGATAATAAGAAGAAAGATTTAACCGTCGGAGGCGTATCCGGCAGTAAGAAGATGAGACTCGGAAGAGTCCATAAAAAGAAGACAGAAGATGCACCCGAAGCAGCAGCTCCGGCAGCAGTTGAGGCTAAGGTTGAGACACCTGCACCCGCACCTGCTCCCGCAGAAGAGGCAAAGCCTGTTAAGAAGCCTGCTGCAAAGAAGCCTGCCGAAGAGAAAGCAGAAGAAAAGCCGGCTGAAGAAAAGAAGCCTGCAAAGAAGGCTGCTGCAAAGACTGAGAAGGCAGAGAAGACAGAAAAGGCTGAGGCTCCTGCAAAGAAGCCTTCTGCAAAGAAGACTGAGAAGAAGGAGACCGAGGTTAAGGCTGAGGAAGTTCCCGCAGAAGAGAAGAAGCCTGCAAAGAAGGCTGCTCCCAAGGCACCCAAGGCTGAGGCAAAGCCCGAGAAGAAGGCAGAAGAGCCTGCTCCCAAGGCACCTGAAGCTAAGGAAGAAAAGCCTGAAGTTAAGGTCGAAGCAAAGCCTGAGGCTAAGCCTGAGGTTAAGCCCGAGCCTGTCAAGGAAGAGAAGAAGCCTGAAGCAGCACCGGTACCTCCTAAGCCGAGGCTCTCTTCAGCAGTTATTTCGCTTCCTGACGTACCTGCCAGAGGTGAGACGATCAGAAGCTCTACGGTAATTACATATTCCGGCAGAGACAAGAAGAGTCCGATGAGATCAGGCGGCCAGGGTGGCTACAACAATAACCGCGGCGGCTTCCAGAAGCAGGGCGGCGGTTTCCAGAAACCTGCCGGCGGAAGCTTTGATAAGGACAAGGATGATGATAACCAGCGTCCGCAGTTCAAGAGAGCACCCAAGCCGAGAGCAGAGGCTCCTATCGAAGATGCTAAGAAGAGCAGATCTTCTTATGCTGAGAAGAGTGCTTTTGATAAGAAGCATAACAACAATGACAGAAGAGACGGCGAGAAGAACGCCAATATCGATAAGAGAAAGCAGTCAAGGACATCGCAGTTCACTGGACGTGTAAACAGCGACGGTGATTATGATGATTTCTCATTCAAGAAGAAGAAAAAGAAGCAGGAGGCTCAGCAGGCTGTTGTTGAGCAGGTAATCACTGAGATCAAGATCCCTGCTTTCATTACTGTTAAGGAGTTCGCTGAAGGTATCGGCAAGAAGAGCTCTGACATCATCATGGCTTTGATGAAGCTCGGCGTTATGGCAACGATCAACCAGGAACTCGATTTCGATACAGCATGCCTTGTTGCAGACAGCTTCGGAATCAACGCTGAACTCTTAGAGGAGAAGACAGAGGAAGATATTCTCTTTACTGATGAGGATAATCCGGAGAACCTCGAGACAAGACCTCCGGTTGTCGTTGTTATGGGTCACGTTGACCACGGTAAAACATCACTCCTCGATAAGATCAGATCATCCAACGTTACTGAAGGCGAAGCCGGCGGTATCACACAGAAGATCGGTGCTTACACAGTAAGACTTAAGGGACGTCAGATCACATTCCTCGACACCCCTGGTCACGAAGCGTTCACGACGATGAGAGCAAGAGGTGCGCAGTTCACTGATATTGCTATCCTCGTTGTAGCTGCGGACGACGGTGTAATGCCTCAGACGATCGAAGCTATCAACCACGCCAAGGCTGCAAACACAGAGATCATCGTTGCTATCAACAAGATCGATAAGCCGGGCGCAAATCCTGACAGAGTTAAGCAGGAGCTTACACAGTACGGTCTCGTATGCGAGGAATGGGGCGGCCAGACAATCATGGTACCTATCTCCGCAAAGCAGGGTACAGGTATCGACGACCTTCTCGAAAATGTACTGCTCACAGCAGACGTCATGGAACTTAAGGCCGATCCGAAGGGTCAGGCTAAGGGTGCCGTTATCGAAGCTAAGCTCGATAAGAACAGAGGTCCCGTTGCATCAGTACTTATCCAGCGCGGTACTTTGAGACAGGGCGATACTGTTGTCTGCGGACCTATCCTCGGCAATGTAAGAGCAATGTACGATGATAAGGGCGCTCCGATCAAGAAGGCAGGTCCGTCAATCCCTGTCGAGATCTTAGGTCTTCCTGAGGTTCCTCAGGCCGGCGAGATCCTTTACGCTGTATCAGATGATAAGACAGCAAGACAGCTCGTTGAAAAGCGTAAGATCAAGCAGAGAGAAGAGCAGCTCCACAGATCATCCAAGATGAGCCTTGATACACTCGCAGCCCAGATGGCAGCAGGCGATGTTAAGGATCTCAATATCATCATCAAGGCTGACGTCCAGGGTTCCGTCGAAGCCGTTCAGCAGTCACTTGAAAAGCTTTCAAACGAAGAAGTTAAGATCAACGTTATCCACGGTGCGGTCGGTGCGATCAATGAATCAGATATCGTACTTGCTGACGTATCCAACGCTATCATCATCGGCTTCAACGTAAGACCTTCACAGATGATCATCGACAAGGCAAAAGAGACCGGCGTAGACATCAGACTTTACAGCGTCATCTATAACGCGATCGAAGATGTCGAGAACGCTATGAAGGGTATGCTTGCACCCAAGATCGAAGAAGTCATCTGGGGTCATGCGGAAGTCAGACAGCTCTTCAAGGTCAGCGGTATCGGTACTATCGGAGGCTGCTATGTTACTGACGGTAAGATCTTAAGAGCTTCCAATGTCAGAGTCATCAGAGACGACGTTGTTGTATACACAGGCGTTCTTGGCTCACTGCAGCACGAGAAGGATTCCGTTAAGGAAGTATTGTCCGGACACGAGTGCGGTCTTACTGTCGAGAAGTATAACGACATTAAGATCGGCGATGTTATCGAAGCTTTCGGCAACATCGAAGTAAAGAGGGACTGATATGAAAAACAGAAGACCTGAGATAGTTGGAGATGAGATCCAGAAGATCATCTCCACGATTATCTCAACCAAGTTAAAGGATCCCAGAGTTCCTTTGCTTACATCTGTTACGTCCGTTAAGATGAGCAGAGATCTGTCGCATGCCACTGTCTTTATCTCCGTCTATGGCGACGAGAAAACACAGAAGGAAGCGATGGAAGCCATCGAGCATGCTAAAGGTTTCATCCGTTACGAGACCGTACAGGAGATCAACTTGAGAGTTGCTCCGGAATTCAGCTTCAAGCTCGATAACACTCTTAACGATGCGTTAAGGATGGAAGCTTTGATCGAGAAAACGATCAAGGAAGATGAAGCAAGGAGACTTGCCAGAGAAGAAAGAGAAGGCAAGTCTGATGACAGTCAGGCAGAGGAGTGATCTTCTGCTGTTAAGACTGTTTAGAACGGAGTATTTATGAGAGAACGCTATAAGGAAGACAGCAGAAGAACTGCTATGAACATCTTAAGCGTTATAGAGAAGCTCAAGGCGGGCAATGAGCTCGCCCTTGTCTTCCCGCATAGAAGCGTTGACGGTGACTGTGTTGGATCCAGCACCGGCATCGTCAGCATTATCAGGTCTTTGGGGGCAGAAGCTTATGTAGCTATTCCCGAAGCTTTGCCTGAGAACATGGAATTTTTAGGCATCAGCGAGTATCTTTTCCGTCCTGACGGAGATACTCCGGAAGCCGCAGAATTTCAGAAAAACAAGACGATAGGCGGCAGGAAGGTCGGCGCGGTTATCGCGACCGATATTTCGGACAGTTCGAGAATGGGAATCAGCGGTGAGATATTCGATTCGGTAGACACCAAGCTCGTTATCGATCACCATGCTTCCGTAACGACAAGGTCTGATAGTATGTGGATCGATCCGGACAGTTCATCTGCAAGTGAGATGGTCTACTACGTCGCTCTTCAGATCGCTGACATCACAGGCAGGGACGTAAGCGAAGTCCTTGCTCCCAATGCCGCGAAAGCAGTTCTTGCCGGAATCGTTACCGATACCGGAAGATTCACATTTACAAATACACGTCCCGAGACACTTGAGACCGCAGGCGCGCTCATAGATCTTGGCGGCAATCCAGGTCCGTTTCTTTTGTGATGACAAGTTCGCGCTGACAGTCGTTCCTTACTCTCAGTTTGTAGAAGTCGGCGCAGGTCCTGACGGAGTTGATGATGTTGTATCTGCAATGCGTGACATCGACGGCGTTGAGCTTGCTATTGTATTAAGAGGACTCGAAAACGGCGAGATCAGGGGAAATGTCAGATCTCAGGAATATTTCGACTGCAGTGCATTTGCTGCCGGCTTTGGCGGCGGCGGACACCTAAGAGCTGCCGGCTTTAACGCATCGGGCGACATCAATGAGCTCGCGGAAGAAGTAATTAAGAGGGTTCAGGCCACCTTATGATTCAAGACGGATTCATCCTTGTAGATAAGCCTGAAGGATGGACATCCTTTAAGACTGACCGCTTTGTCGGTAAACTCCTCGGCACACGCAAAGTAGGGCATCTTGGCACTTTGGATCCGTTTGCAACGGGTCTTCTTCCCGTGTTCGTGGGCAAGGGCTTAAAGTTCTTAAGGTTCTGCGAAGGCTTTGACAAGGGGTATTCCTGCAGGTGCATTTTCGGCGCGGCGACGGATACGATGGACAAGACAGGTGAGATAATATCTGAAAACTATCCTTCATCTGAAGTCTTAGAACAGCTCGAAAAGACAGACTACAAAATGATCTTCGATGCGGCAGCAAAAGTTAAGGAGACCAAAGAGCAGCTCCCGCCCGCATATTCAGCAAAAAAGATCGATGGCGTAAAGGCTTATGAGCTTGCGAGAAAAGGCGAGATGCCGGATCTTAAGCCTGCTCAGATAACCATCTATTCGCTTGATATAACCGGCATAGAGAAGACTGAAAAGAGCTTTGCAATAGATTTTGACTGCATGTGCTCCAAGGGAACATATATAAGAACGATCTGCTCTGACTTAGGGGATATCACAGGCTTTGGCGCTTATGCTGAATCTTTGAGAAGAACAGTCAACGGACAGTTCAATGTTAAGGATGCCTATACGCCGGACGAACTTGAGAAGATGGCCGAAGCAGGCGACTTCTCATTTGTAAGAGATGCTTCTGAGACAATTACCTTCCTGCCTGAGATAAAGCTCGATCCGAAGCAGACAAAAGACATCAAGTTCGGAAGAAAGATCGCGTTCCCCCTTGATGTTAAGCCTGAAGGCGGAGAGCGGATTTATTACAGGGCAACTTCAGAAGATAAACTTATCGCAGTAGTTTTCCCCTCTGTGGAAAACGGCGCGACAGTGATGAGGATCGAGAGGCTTTACGCACATGATTAAAGTAAGCAATACGTATGGTCTGAACGACCTTCCTCTCGGTACAAAGGGAAGAGTGATAGCACTCGGAATGTTTGACGGCCTTCATTCAGGCCACATGGACATCATTAAGAAGGCTGTAATGACAGCCGAAAGGGACGGCCTCACATCTACGGTCCAGACATTCAGGAATCTTTTCAAGCAGGACAGCAGATCGCTCTATACATCTGAAGAAAGATCAGATCTTATAAGCCGTACCGGTGCTGACGAGATCCTGGTCTTAGACTTCGATGAAGTAAAGGACATGGAGCCTGAAGATTATCTGAGGAACGTGCTCCTTTACCGTTGTATTGCCGATACGCTCATCATGGGCGAGGACTACAGGTTCGGAAAAGGCGCGAGGGGCGATGTTGCCATGATCAAGGCCTTTGCCGGGGAAAATGACATCCGCGTGATCGTGGTTAAGGACCATCTGCATGAAGGTACCGGCAGGAAGATCTCTACGACATGGCTCAGGGAGGCTCTTACCGAAGGTGATGCAGATCTTGCAAGGGAGCTTTGCGGCGGCAGGAATTATTTTTATTCCGGACGCTGTGTCCAGGGAAAGCAGCTTGGAAGGACGATGGGATTTCCCACTGCCAATATCATTGTTCCTGAAGACAAGTTCGTCGTTAAAAGAGGTGTCTATGTGTCACGCGTAAGGCTGGGGCAAAGGATACTTTACGGCGTTACCAATATCGGCAGGAGGCCTACGCTTGAAGATGCGGTAAATGACGTGGCCGAGACCTATATTTTCGACTTTGACGAGGACATTTACGGAGCAAAGCTCGAGATAGAGCTTTTGCATTTCTTAAGGCCCGAGTCGAAGATGACTTCAAAGGAAGAGCTGATAAATGCCGTAAATCTCAATAAGAAACAGGCATTGGAGTATATTAAAAACCTCAATTCAGCCGTGAATTGAGACCTTAAAAAGCCATATTATTTATTTTGTGGTAATATATCAGGGATTTGCTGACCCAAAAGGGTGCAGGGAGGATATAGATACATGATGAACTTAGTTGAAGTTAAGTTTCCGGGCCTTGGAATCGACGTGAATGTTAATCCCGTCGCTTTTACGCTTGGCAGCATTGAAGTTTACTGGTACGGTCTTCTGATCGCGTTTGCGATCGTTTTGTCTGTTGTTCTGGCAGTAAAACAGGCGAAAAAACTGTATTTCCCGGAGACTCTCGTTTACGATACAGTCCTCATGATCATTCCCTGTGCGATCATCGGCGCCAGACTTTATTTTGTCGCATGCAACTGGGATTACTACGGCCAGGACTTAAGGAGGATCTTTGATTTCAGATCCGGCGGTCTTGCTATCTACGGCGGCGTAATCCTCGTATTCATCGGAGGACTCGTTATGTGCCGCATAAGAAAGATCCCTTTCAGAGAACTTGCTGATTACTGCGTAGTATACCTTCCTCTGGGACAGGCTATCGGCAGATGGGGCAACTTCTTCAACCAGGAGTGCTTCGGCACAAATACATCACTTCCCTGGGGCATGACAAGCGCTACGATCGAAGGCTATCTTAACTCGAATTGTCCTACGCTCGTATCAACAATGCCTGTACATCCGACATTCCTTTATGAGTCTCTGGCTGACCTTGCGATCTTCTTCATCCTTATCTATGTAAGAAAGCATTCGAAGATCCCTTTCGAGACATCATGCGTATATTTCGCACTCTACGGAACAGCAAGATTCTTCATCGAAGGCATGAGAACAGATTCTCTTTATATCGGCAGCACCGGTATCAGAACATCACAGCTCCTGTCACTCATCCTTGTTGTTGCAGCTCTTGTTTACATTGCAGTTGCAAGAAGCATGAAGATCGAGAAGAGGGGTTTCCCCAAAAAACTTTATATTGAGGAAAAGAACTGATAATGAGTAAGGCTGGTTCCGGCGTTGTAAGACTTCGCGGGAAAGACGGTCTTAAGGCCGTCGACTATTATCTTGTCGTTCCGGTTCTTACCATGACGATAATCGGCCTTTATGTTCTTCAGAAAGTTTTATCCAAAGGTTATGCTGCATATCCCGGAAACTACTACAGACAGATAGTAGCTACCGTAGGCGGTGTTATCGCAGCACTCATAATCAGTTTGCTTGATGAACACCTTCTTAAGGTATTGGGAAGGATCATCTATGCGGCAGCGCTTTTCCTTCTGGTCCTGGTTCCTATCGACGGTTATTCACTTGCCGGCGTCTGGGGCGCGGACTCATGGTTAAAGCTTCCTGTCATCGGTAACTTCCAGCCTTCCGAGCTCGCGAAAATCGGTCTCGTAATGGTTGCGGCAGATATTTTCGAACAGATGCACAACAAGGAAGTAACCATGCTCAAGGGCTTCGGCAAGATGGCAGCAGTTTATGCGCCGCCGATGCTCCTTATCCTCTCGCAGCCTGACTTCGGTACTGCGATGGTTATCGTATTTACATTTATCTGCATGCTGTTTGCGTGGGGAGTAAGATACAGATACTTCCTCCTCGCATTCTCATCCTTTGTCGTTATCGTTGTTCCTTTGGTATGGTCATTCTATCTGAAGCCTTACCAGAAGGAGAGGATCTTATCACTCCTGTTCCAGGGTTCATCACCTCAGTCCGAGTACAATCTCCAGCAGTCCAAGCTGGCTATAGCTTCAGGCGGTCTTTCCGGCAACCACACCGGAATCTTAACGTCAGTTCCGGTTAAGGAGAGTGACTTTATTTTCGCCGCCATCTCAGAGCACATGGGCTTTATCGGAACGACGACGGTAATCATCCTGGCATTCTTCTTCCTCTGCAGATGCCTTTACGTTGCTGCAAAGATCAAGTCCAAATCCGCTTCCTACATGATGACCGGATTTACAGGTTACTTCGCATTCCACTTTATTGAGAATATGGGCATGGCAGTAGGACTTCTTCCTATCACCGGTATTCCGTTGCCGTTCATGAGCCTCGGAGGCACGGCGATGCTCATCAATTATATTGCATTCGGAGTTCTTCTGAATATTTCGATCAACCGTAATATGTAGCGCCGGAGGCATCTTGTGAAGGGTAAATGGAGACAGAATCTTCATATCGAACCGCCTGAAGGTTGGATGAACGACCCTAACGGACTATGCTTTTTTGACGGTTTCTATCACGTTTATTTCCAGTACTCACCGGGCACGCCGCGCGGCGAAAGCGTAAGACGCTGGGGTCACTATGTGAGTCCCGATCTTCTCTCGTGGAAGTATAAAGGCGTGGTTCTTGATGCCGACATTCCCGAAGACCGTGACGGCGTATTCTCTGGCTGCGCTTTGCCTTCAGGAGATCACATTGATTTCTTTTACACAGGCAACGTAATGGAGGAAGGCGATCACGACTATGTGCTTGAAGGCCGCGGCGCTAATGTTATTCATGTCACATCTCCTGACGGCTCTTCCATGTCTTCGAAAAAGGTTCTTCTCAGGAATTCCGATTATCCTGATTTCTGTTCATGCCACGTCAGAGATCCCAAGGTCTGGCTTGAAGACGGTATATACAAGATGGTTTTGGGCGCGCGTACTAGAGATGATAAAGGATGCGTGCTTTTGTATGAAGGCGCTGACATTGATTCATTTGAATATATGAAATGCTTTTCTGCTCCTGATATGGGGTATATGTGGGAATGTCCCGATCTCTTTGAGATAGAAGACAGGAAGTTCCTCGCGTTCTGCCCTCAGGGGATTCCTCAAGGTGAATTCAAATATCAGAATCTCTTCCAGAGCGGATATTTTAAGGTCGAAGGTGATGAGCTTTGTGATTTTGAAGAATTCGATTACGGCTTTGATTTCTATGCGCCGCAGACATTTACCGCACCGGACGGAAGAAGACTTCTTATCGGCTGGATGGGAATTGGAGATGATTCATATACCAATCCGACAACAGATCTCGGCTGGCAGCATTGTCTTACATTGCCGCGCGAGCTGACTGTCGGTCCCGACGGAAAGATCCTGCAGAATCCTATCCGTGAACTTGAATCCCTGAAGAAAAATACAAAGCCTGTTGAAGGTGAGGCATGGGAAGGCCTGCCTTTCGAGATCAATGCATCTGATTTTACGGATAACGTATCAGTGAGCGTGTCCGGCGCTGAAGTTTGCTGGAACCGTGAGGGCGGAATACTAAGCCTTCATTTTACAAACGGCGAAGGTTTTGGCAGGACTGAGCGAAAGATAAAGCTCGCATCTCTTGAATCGCTCCGCATTATCGCTGATGTATCTTCTCTGGAAATATATATTAACGGTGGCCGCTATGTAATGAGTACGAGGTTCTATCCTGAGCACCGCCAGGTGAAGACTGCGGTTAATGGAGCTTCTGCTTCTGTAAGCCGGCTCAGGCTTAACGACACACTCGTTGCTATAGGCGAGGCACTGATAGATTTCATTCCTGACAAGAAGGGGTGCGAATTCCATGAAGTAGGTTCGTTCTCTCCTGCGACAGGCGGCGCTCCCGCAAATGTGTGCGGAGCATTCTCCAGACTTGGCGGAAAGTCCCGCATGATCACTCAGCTTGGAAAAGACCCGTTCGGCGATGTCATTACAAGAACGCTGAATGAAGCAGGTGTTGATACTTCTTATATTTCTTATACTACTGAAGCAAATACCGCACTCGCATTTGTAAGCCAAACGGCAGACGGGAAGAGCACTTATTCTTTCTACAGGAATCCTTCCGCGGACATGCTTTTCGAGCCATCCGAAGTCACAGAAGAAATGCTGGGCGACTGCTATGCGCTCCATTTCTGCAGCGTGTCATTAGGAGACTTCCCCATGAAGGATGCACACCGCGCTGCAATAACCATCGCAAGAAGGCAGGGCGCGATCGTTAGCTTCGATCCCAACCTGAGATTCATGCTGTGGGATGACAGGGATGCTCTCAAAAGAGTCATTTGGGAGTTCCTGCCCGAGTGCGACATCCTGAAGATCTCTGATGAAGAACTGGAGTTTATTACCGGCTGTTCTGATATTGATCAGGCGCTTCCTCTGCTGTTCGTCGGTGGTGTCAAGCTCGTTATCCTGACAAAAGGCAAGGATGGTGCTGACTGCTATAGTGCTCTTGGAACTGTGTCTTCTGTCAGTCCTTCTGTCGTTGCTGTTGATACCACAGGTGCAGGAGACGGCTTTATCGGTTCGTTCCTCTGGAAGCTGAGATCACTTGGAATAGGGAAGGAGTCACTTAATGACTGCCCGCTTTCTGTCCTGCAGGAGTGCCTGGACTTCGCCAACCGTTTCTGTGCGGTAAGTGTCCAGCGGAAAGGCGCGATTCCGTCATATCCGGAGCTCGGTGAAATGTAAGACTTAAAATCGATTAATGCTTATCTATATGGGTGCTGTCTCAATTACTTGAGGCAGTTTTTTTGAGCGCGATAAACTTCAGGCTAAACATCAGGACGCCGCCTGGAATTCCGCCTGGAAAAGTACCGGTTTTAGCTCAAACTTCAGGCTAAACATCAGGGCGCCGCCTGGAATTCTGCCTGGAAAAGTACCCGAAAACGCCCAAACTTCAGGCAAAACTCTAGGCGCCGCCTGGAATTCCGCCTGATATGCGGCAAAACATGCGGCGGTGCCGTTCATTTCGCCGTTCAAAACGGCATCTTTGGCCCAAATATGCGGCAAAACATGCGGCGGCGCCGTTCATTCCGCCGCACATTAGTCCGTTCAACTATGAAAAAAGGTGTCATTTTCCGGTCTGGGGGAAAACTAGGGCAAATTTGTCTGAATATGCTCGAAAAAGGAACTTTTCGGAGGTTGTTCAATCGGGCAAACCGCGCGCCGTTGACTGACAGAGCACACCCGAAAACGACATGGAAAAAATCTTTAACAAATTTCCAAGAAATTACAAAAAACCCCTTGCGTTAAAAAAAGATTACGAATAGAATACAGATGTGTGGTGATTCGGGGAGATATTTCCCATTCTGGTGGAGGAAAGTGGCTGAAATCGAGGCCGCGGCCTTCACTTTAACACAAAATTAAGTTTTAAGAGACTCAGGATGAGAGACGTAAAGAAAGTAGACGCTAAGGGAAGATTCTTCATCCCTGCTAAACAGAAAGAACTGCTTGGCGAAGAGGTTGTCGTAACAAACAGCCTTGATGTCGGCTATCTTTGCGTTTACTCGAAGGATTATTTCGACAACAAGATCATGCCTCAGCTCAGCAAACTTAATACGATGGATGCTAACGCCCGTAAGATCAAGAGAGCTATTATCGGCGAAGCCTGCGAAGTCAGTGTTGATTCACAGGGACGAATTGCCGTTAACAGCGAGCTTTGGGACAGGATCGGCGCTAAGCCCGGTGACGAGATCTGCGTATTTAATGACGCAGGCAAATTGGATATCTGCACTAAGAGTTTCTATGACAGCGAAGATCACGATCTTAGCAGCATAGAAGGATTGGAGACGAAGTATTATGTTGAAGGTCTCTGATTTTGATCACATTCCCGTACTCCTTTACCAGACGGTTGACGCGCTGAACGTCAGACCGGGCGGGATCTATGTCGACTGTACTGCAGGCGGCGGATCGCACAGCGCTGAAATAGCGAGAAGAATGAAGGGCCAGGGAATCCTTGTATCGATCGATAAGGATGGCGCTGCTCTTGCTGCATGCATGGAGCGCAAGGCTGCTTTTGAAGGCATCGACTGGATGCCGGTAAAGTCTGATTATAAGGATATAGATGATATTATCCGCAGTCTTAAGATCGGCAAGGTCGACGGCATCATGGCTGACCTGGGCGTTTCCTCATATCAGCTCGATACAGCCGAGAGAGGCTTCTCTTATATGAAGAACGGCCCTCTGGACATGAGAATGGATCCTGACGAATGGCTCACAGCTGCTGAAGTCGTAAACAGATATTCAAGAGATGAACTGGAGAGGATCTTCAGGGATTATGGCGAAGAACATCATGCGGGAAGGATCGCTGACGGTATCGTCGAGAGAAGAAGAACGAAGCCTTTCACAAGGACCACGGAACTTGCACAGGCTATAAAGGATTATATGCCGGGTCACGGCAGAGGCGAGGATCAGCATCCTGCCAAGAGATGCTTCCAGGCTATAAGGATCGAGGTAAATCACGAGCTTGACGGTCTGGAGACGCTTTTGAATGACGGTATAAGGAAGCTTAAACCGGGCGGAAGATTTGCGGTCATATCATTCCATTCATTGGAGGACAGGATCGTAAAAGAAGCGTTCAGAAGTGCAGAGAGTCCCTGCACATGTCCGAGAGATTTCCCTGTATGCGTTTGCGGAAAGAAATCTCTGGGAACGGTTATTACAAAGAAACCGATCGAACCGACGGAAGAAGAAATAGAGATCAATCCAAGATCCCGAAGCTCGAAGCTCAGAGTGTTTGAGAGGAACGATAACGAGCAGTACAACTAAAAAATATATAAGCAAAGGTAAGAATCAGTAATGGCAGTTAAGACAGCATCGAAAAGAAAAATTAAAAGCTTCGATGTAGGCACACAGGATAAGGTGCTTGACGAAGTGCTGTCTGCCGGAAAGAAGAACTTTGCTTATACTGAAGGCTCGATAATTCCGTATGACGATTACCTTGTTAAAGACGAACCCCTGATCATTGAGGAGCCTGTTGACAGGTCTGCTTTAGAGGGTGTTGCTTCTTATAAGGAAGTTCATGACAGATCTGTCCGTTATGCGATGGAGCATGAGGATCCCCAGACAAGACTCGAGCATAAAAAGAAGACAAGAAGACTCACAAGAAATTCAAATCTGAAGGATCAGATCAATACGGTAAAAAGAGAGATCGTTAATGCGGAAGAGAACGCGAACGGCGTTGCAGACATGGATGTTATCCGTGCCCGTGCGATCGCGCTCGGAATGCAGGATCCGAACCAGAATCAGGTCGTAAGCCTGCCGATCCCCAATACCGATTCGTTAAAGACAAGAATTAACTATAACTCCGACGGAATCAACGACGACGCATACAAAGATTCCAAGGATGCATTGGCTGATTACTATGCAGCGCATCCCGATAAGTAACAGCAAAAAGCCCGCTATGGGCTATTCCGGAATCAAAAGGGAAGAGCGTGTTACAGAACCCGTTGAGGGTCCTTCTGAAAACAACACTGAAGAACAGCCCCAGACACAAAAAGCAAAGCGCAGCATATATGCGAAGATGTGGATCGGATTAGTTGCTGTCGTTGTTGTGTTATACACGTTCTATCTCATGACTAATCTCTACAGTACTACTGTTAAAGATTACGACAAGTATGCAAGAGCAGCTGCCGATGAGCAGTGGACTCTCGTTACATACAGTGCGAACAGAGGCATGATCTATGATGCTAATATGGTGCCTCTCGCATCCAATACTTACGACTATACGCTTATCTGTTCTCCTAAGATGGTTACGTCAACTCTTATGGACAGACAGCAGATCATGGACAGCATTGTAAGTATGCTGGGCGTTAGTTACGAGAAGCTCGATAAGATCATTCCGGTAGATCCTACGGACAAGACTGATAAGCGTAATGATGTTGCAGGATGCGACGTTATGAAGAATATTCCTGCAGAGAAGAAGGATGAGTTCGCGAAATGGGCGAAGGAGAATAAAGTAAAAGGATTTGCTTTCGTTGCCGTTCCGCAGAGATACTATAACTACGGAAGCCTTGCGTCCCAGGTCGTCGGCTATGCAAAAAATGACGGTGTAAGCCTTAACGGTCTTTATGGTCTGGAAGCATATTACGACAAGATCTTATCAGGTGATGACGGATACCGTTATTCGGAGACGGACGAGATCACGGGCGGTGTCCTGCCTTATTCAGATGCAACGACAGTCGGCGTTTCTGACGGTAATAACATCGTAACCAATATCGATATCAGTATTCAGAGAATTGCAGAAGAAGCTGCCAAGGAAGCATATGAGAAGTTCGATCCTATTGACGGTGTCAGCGCGATCGTAATGAATCCTTACACAGGCGCCGTATATGCCATGGTATCGCTCCCTAACTACGACCTTAACGATCCTTACGGAAGACCTTTCGGAGTGGGTGAAGAAGCATGGAACTATATGGATTCCGAGACGAAGGTAAAGTTCGTAATGGCGAACGCATGGCGTAACCGCTGCGTATCAGATACATACGAGCCCGGTTCAACATTTAAGGCTCTTACAACATGCATGGCTTTTGAGGAGAACCTCGCGAAAGAAGATGACCTGTTCAGCGATGAACCTGTAAAACTTTCAGAGCAGCATACGATCTCCTGCTGGATGCAGAAGACTGCCGGTTACAACCATGGTTCTGAAACACTTGTTAAAGCTTTCGAAAACTCATGCAACCCGGTATTTGCCCATCTTGCCCAGAGGATCGGAATCACTAAGTATTATTCATACGTCCGTATGCTCGGCTTCTACGATGTAACAGGAATCGATCTCCCAGCTGAAGGTAAGGGTATCTTCCATAAGAACCCTTCCAAGGTCGATATGTCAGTTCTGTCTTACGGCGAGTCTTCGACGGTTACGCCTATCCAGCTTCTTACTTCATACTGCGCTATCGTTAACGGAGGCGACCTGCTTGTTCCTCACGTTGTTAAATACATCACAGATCCTGAAGGAAATATCGTTGACGAGATCGAGCCTGAGGTAGTGCGCACGGTATTCTCAGAAGATACCTGCAAGCGTGTAAGGACCCTGATGGAAGGCGTTGTATCCGACGGTACAGGTTCAGCAGGTAAGGTTGCAGGTTATGCTGTAGCCGGTAAGACATCCACATCAACGATCGACGTCGGTGAGCTTAAAGGCCTGCACGTGCTCTCATTCTCGTGCTATGCACCTTCTTATGACCCTAAGATCGCAGTTCTCGTAGTAATCAACAAGCCAAGGGACAAGTCGGTAGGTTCATCCTCCGCGGCTTCAACTGCAGCAAAGATAGTTGAAGGTACATTGTCTTACATGGGTGTCGAGCGAAGATTCACTGAAGAAGAATACAGCGAGATGCTTAAGGAATGGTATGTCCAGCAGGTCGACGGACTTCCTGCTTCACAGGCGGCATCGAAGATCTCGGTAAACGGTCTTTCAACCCTTTACGGTACGCTTGATATGACATCTGATACGATCGTCGGAAGAACCTATCCGGACTTCTATCACACTTTATATAAGACAGGTGTCGTTGTTCTTTATCCCGAAAATGTTCCTAAAGAGCAGATGCTCACCACGAGAGTTCCTAACATGAACGGAATGTCGGCTATCGAATGTATCGAGGCATGTCTTAAGATGAACCTCAACTGTAAGATCGATAAAGACAGTGATATCAAGGGCGTATGCATCAGCCAGAGCGTTGCCGCTGGCCAGACTGCCTATGCCGGAGACATCATATACGTAAGCCTTTCCAGAACAGGTACAGGCAAAACATACGATCAGAGCAGCAACAACAATAACAATTCCACAACATCGGATGATTCCGGAGAAGACGGAAGAACGGACACATAATCGGAAAAACTCACTGATGACCAGTGTTCTGACGCACAAACATGGGAGGGACCACTTAAGTAATTTCATTGTTTTTGCCACATAAGATATTGAACTTTTTGATTTAATATATTTGACGGTGTAATAGTGAAATTATGCCCGCGAAAATAATAACGGACAGAGGACAGAAAAATGCAGCTCCTGGAAGTGCTTAATAACATAGATTACGAGCTTATCTCCGGTGATCTCAATAAGGAGATCACATCGGTTGAGTATGATTCACGCAAGGTAGCAGTCGGTTCCCTCTTTGTCTGTATAAAAGGATTTACTGTAGACGGCCATACATTTGCAAAGAGCGCAGCTGAGAAGGACGCTTCTGCGATCATCGTAGACAAAGCAAGAACAGGATTTCCAAAAGAAGAATTAGATCTGCTTGCAAAGCAATATGACCTTTGCATTGTTGAGATAGAAGATACTCATAAGCACCTCGCAGACCTTTGCGCCAATTTCTTTGAGCATCCAGAGAAAAGGCTTGCCGTATATGGCATTACCGGAACCAAGGGCAAGACCACCACTGCTTTTATGTTAAGGGCTATCTTAGAGCAGAGCGGCAGGGATACCGGCCTTGTCGGCACCGTCTGCAATATCATCGCAGGCAAGCGTACCCACGCAGAGCATACTACTCCTGAATCAAGAGAACTCTACGGGATGATGGATACTCTTACAAGAAGCGGTTCTGAGAGTCTTGTAATGGAAGTCTCATCCCAGGCATTAAAGCTCGACAGAGTCAGGGGCATCACATACCGCACCGCTGCATTTACTAATCTTTATGAAGACCACATAGCTCCCAATGAGCATCCTGATATGGAGGATTATCTTTCCTGCAAGCTTAAGATCTTCGACAGCTGTAAGACAGGAATACTTAATCTTGACTGTGCTGTGGCTGACAAAGTAAAGGAATACTGCAAGGGCAGGACAGATCTCATTACATATTCCATCGACGGTGATGCTGATTTTGTTGCAAGGAACTTAAGACCTGAGAGAAGAGGTCATGTAACAGGTACTGTTTTCGAGCTCGACTGCAAATACTACAAGTGCGATATCTTTGTCGCGCTCCCCGGCAAGTTCAATGTATATAACGCTCTTTGCGCTATCTGCTCCGCTGTGACTGAAGGCGTTAATATCGATGACATCAAGGCGGCTTTGGAGAACATCAGTGTTCCCGGAAGAATGCAGCCCATAGAGAATAATTCCGGCGTAAACATCTTGGTCGATTATGCGCATAATGCGCCTGCTTTAGAGAGCGTTCTTAATACGCTTAAGGAATATACAAAAGGCAGGATAATAACAGTCTTCGGATGCGGCGGCAACCGCTCTGTTACAAGACGTTTCGAGATGGGCGAGGTATCGGGCAATCTTTCCGATTACACGATCATCACATCCGATAATCCCCGTAAGGAAGAACCTGATGCGATAATCGCAGATATCGTTACGGGCATATCAAAGACAGAAGGCAAATATGAGATAGAACCTGACAGAAGCAAAGCGATCAGGCTGTCTATCAATATGGCAAAAGAAGGAGACACAGTCCTTATCGCCGGCAAGGGCCATGAGGACTATCAGATCTTTGCTGATAAGACGATTCACTTTGACGATTGCGAACATGCAAGAGATGCAGTGAACGAGCGGGAAGGAAATGCATGATGTTTACGCTTGAGGAAGTGAAGAAGGCAGTAGGCGGAAGACTCGTCTCTAAGACGGATGAGATCGTTTTCGCGACATCCGTAGAGATAACCGGAGTATCGACCGATACCAGAACTATCAGGGAGGGCGAACTCTTCGTTGCTTTGAAAGGCGAGAATTTCGACGGCAACGATTATCTCGAAAAAGCTGTGGAACTGGGCGCTGCAGCGCTTGTTACAGATGATGAGAAAAGAGTTCCTGAAGGCGCAAAAGCGGTCATCGTTGAAGATACCGTTAAGGCGCTGGGACTTCTTGCAAACCACTACAGATTCAAGCTCGGCTGCAAAGTTATCGCGGTAACGGGTTCTGTCGGAAAGACATCTACCAGGACCATGATCACCGAAGTGCTGAAGACAGGCCTTAAGGTCCACTCCACAAAGGCAAACAACAATAACGAGATAGGCATGAGCAAGACGATCTTATCGGCACCGGAAGATGCTGAAGCTATCGTTGTTGAGATGGGAATGAGAGGCCCGGGCCAGATCTCATATCTTACGAAGATCGCAAGACCTGACATAGCGATCATTACCAATATCGGTTATTCGCATATCGGTATCCTGGAGAGTAAGGACGCTATCATGAATGCCAAGATGGAGATCACGGAAGGTCTTACTGACGGCGGCATTATTGCAGTTAACAGCGATGACAGAAAGCTCTTTGACCACTGCGTTAAGGTGCTCACGATAAATAATTTCATTGCAGGCATCCAGGTAAGTTCAGATGACAATCTGCCTTGTCCTTTGATCATTTCCGCTACTGATGTAAAGGAGACAGACGAGGGAATGTCCTTTGGCGCAAAGCTTAAGAGGATGGGTGTTGATTCTGAATTCCAGGTCCCGCTGAAAGTCGGAATGTATGGCGATCCTGCGATAAGGAATGCACTCTTTGCAATCTTCTGTGCCTACATGATGGGAATCACGAATTCTATTGAGAGCCAGCAGAAGATCGCTGATGTGATAAGTGCAAGAAGTGCTATGGACGGCAGAGGTGCCATCACTGAAACAGCCAGATATTTTGTAATGAACGATGCTTATAATGCATCGCCCGAATCAATGGAAAACGCATTCCTGAACTTCTCCAGAAAGGCGAAGGGCCACCGTAAGGTCCTGGCATTGGGAGGCATGCTCGAACTCGGCAAATTCGCTCCGGGACTTCACGAGCTTACCGGCAAGTCATGCGCTTCCTATGACTTTGACAGAGTATTTGTAACTGGCGAGAATGCCGACGAATTCATCAAGGGAGCTCATATGGTTGATATGAAGCTCGAAATAGTAAAATGTAAAGATACTGAAGATGTGCAAAGGCGTCTCGAAGACTATGTAAGAGACGGCGATGCGCTGCTCTTTAAGGCTTCACACAGCTTCGGTTTCGAGAATGTGGCGAAGTATTTTATCGAGAAGGGAAATGCCTGATAAATGGCTGATAAGAAAGTAAAGTCGATAATACCTGACGTGCCGTTGTATGGTAATCCTCATACACAGGCTAAAACAGGCGTTCCGGATGCGGGACAGCCTGCGAAAAAAGGTCCGGCAAAACCTTTTTCTTCAGGCAGGAAAAGCGCCGTTAAAAAGCCCTTTGCTGATCCTGAAACAGGAAAGATCACAGATATCGACAGCCTTATTGAGCCCCCTGCCAAGTCTGAAGGACTTAATGCGGCCAGGATAGAAGAGGCAGTAAAGACGACCAACATTCCCATGATCCTCATGGTCTTTGTGCTTATCGTCTTCGGTCTGGTCATACTTTATTCGGTTTCCGGTCCTGACGCATACGGACAGTTCAAGGATTCCTCATGGTTCCTTACAAGACAGGTAAGATTTACCATTGCCGGCATTGTGGCAATGTTCATCATATCGTTCATTCCGATCGATTTCTTCAAGCAGAAATGGGTCGCCTTCGGAGCTTATGTCTTAAGCCTTGGCTTAGCGCTTGCCACGATCGCGCTCGGCGTAGGACGTGAGCACGGTGCGGCGCGCTGGATCAATATCGGTCCTATCCAGCTCCAGAGTTCGGAGATCATCAAAGTCTCTCTTATCGTTGCATTTGCCGGATACCGTTCAGTAATCGCATATCTTCGAAAAGAAGGAAGGATCAGAGAGCCCAAGACGAAGACAGGAAAGATCATTGCGCATACAATGATCGAATTCCTTGTGCCTGTTGGATTATGTATCCTTGTCGACGTTGTAATCCTTCTCCAGCCCCACCTGTCCTGCTTCATTATCGTTGCCCTGGTAATCTTAATGTGTGCGCTCGTATCCGAGATACCTTTAAGATCATGGCTGTACGGAATACTCGTTCTGCTTGTTTTCGGAATCGTCGGCGGCTCTGTCGCATTTGCGGTAACACCTGCTGAAAAACGTGAGAGATTCATGAAGAACTACGCACACGTTTTCAAGCGAATCGCGATCTTTACTGCTGACGACGAAGAACTTGACAACGAGGACGAAGGTCTTACAAGAGACGATACGCGTCAGGTAGACAACGCGCACAATGCTTTAGGTTCAGGCGGAATGTGGGGTGTAGGCCTCGGCAATTCCAGATCAAAATATAACTACGTATCAGAGGCCCAGAACGACTATATCTTCTCGATCTACATCGAGGAGACCGGATTTGTCGGAGGGGTCATCCTGATGCTTATGTACCTGATAATGTTCTTTATGTGCATGGCCGTGTGCTGGCGGGCCAAAGATGTGTTCTCGCGGACCATTGCGACCGGGTGTACGGCCCTGATATTTGTCGAAGTCCTCATGAACATCTCGGTTGAGCTGCAGGTCATTCCTGCTACAGGCGTTACGCTTCCGTTTATCAGTTACGGCGGTACGGCGCAGGTAACGCTCCTTATTGCATATGGCCTTATCCTTTCCGTCTCCAGAAGCGGAACAGTACGTCCCGAGAAGAAGAAAAAACTTCATTCTCCCAAGAAACTCTTAAGACCGGGAGTGTGATCTGCATGGAAAGACGCTACATTATCACCGGCGGCGGAACGTCGGGACATATCAATCCCGCGCTCGCAATAGCTGATCTTCTCAAACAGGATGCAGCAAAGAACGGTGACGAATGCAAGATAATCTTCACCGGCAGAAAAGAAGGCCTGGAGGGCGAACTCGTACCCAAGGCAGGCTACGATTTCAGAAATGTAGAATCGCTTCCGATGCCGTATAAGCCTTCGTTTAAGGTCCTTAAGACTATGAGTGCAAACAGGAAAGGCAGGAAGCAGTGCCTTTCTCTGATAAATGATTTCAAGCCTGACTGTGTGATCTCGACCGGCGGATATGTAAGCGCGCCTCTTCTGATGGCGGCAAAAAAAGCCGGTATCCCTGTCATGATCCATGAGGCAAATGCTTTCCCCGGCAGAGCCAACAAGCTCTTTGCTAAGGGAGCGCTAGTAATGACCGGATTCCCCAACCAGGAATCTATCTTCTCAAAGGCCTCAAAGGTCGTTTATACAGGCAATCCCGTAAGGAGCAACATGTTCGGTCTTACCAAGGAGGAATCCAGAAAGACGCTGGGTATCGCTCCTGACAGAAAACTCGTCTTTACCATGGGAGGTTCTCTGGGTTCAGCTACGCTTACGAACTTTATTTTCGCGTGTGCGAAAAAGCCTGAATTTGCTGACGTAAAGTTCGTTATCTCGGTAGGCAAGCACAATTCCGTAGAGATCACGGATGATGTAAAGTCGCTGCCGAATCTTGAGATAAGGGAATATATCGACAGGCCCGATCTCTATATGTCCGCGGCTGACTGCTCGATCCTCAGGGCCGGCGCCGTAACTTGTGCGGAGATAACGGCTACAGGTGCCTGCGCCATTATGGTCCCTTATCCTTTCGCTGCGCACGATCACCAGACATATAATGCGAATTCGCTCGCTGACAAGGGCGCCGGAATAGTTGTAAGTGATGAAGATGTCAAAGCCGGCAAATTAGCTCCCGTCCTTACTGACCTGTTAAACGATCCGGAAAGACAGGATCAGATCCGTAAGGCAAGCTTAAGCCTTGCGATAAGGGATACAGGTGAGAGGATAACCGAAGCGATCAAGACATCTCTTGGGAATAATCCGTAAACTGATAAAATAGCACTATGGATGACAACGAGTTAGACAAGTTATTCGGAGAGGCATCTGCAGCGGCCAAAGAGCCTTCGGAAGAAGGATCTTCGGATTCTGATGCCGCGGAAAAGGAAGCCGGAGCTGATATCTTTGTCATAAAGCAGTATGAGGAAGGTCAGGACGGCGAAGAAGATGAGCCGGATGATGATCAGGCTGAAGAAGCATCTGATTCAGACGAGTCTGATGAAGAGGTAACGGAAGAGGACGAAGCAGAGGGATCAGAGGACTCAGAAGACGGTGCGGAAGACGGAGAAGAGCCTGAAGAAGACGAAGCTCCCAAGAAAGCTCCTGCCAAAAGACCTGTTCCCAAAAAGCGTCCTCCGCAGAAGAGACCTTTAAGCGAAGTCATTCCGCTAAGCCGCAGGGGAATTACCGTAATAGCCCTTGCTGCCGCTATAATTGCCATTGTCCTACTTATCCTGTTCCTTCCTGCATTCAGGGTCAGAAATGCCCACGTGGAAGGCAATGTGGTCATGACAGACCAGCAGGTCCTGAGGGAATTAAAGCTCGAATATAATGCCCACCTCATGGGCGGCGTCAGCGGAAATATACTTGATATCATCAGGCTTGACTACGGTAAGACGGAAGAACGCATCAAGAGGGAAAACCCTTATATTGAGGATATCAGAGTATCTGTAAAGCTTCCTTCCACCGTAGATGTCCAGATCAAGGAAAGAATGAAGGTCTGCTATATCAGGACTCCGGACGGTTATGCGGCTCTCGACAGGGAGGGAATCGTCCTGGAACTCACCTCTTTCGATGCTAAGAAATCCGTAAGGCCCGTTATCTGCGGCCTTAATGTGACATATGCCGAACTCGGAAAACCGGTCAGGATCTCCAATATGAATGATTACAAGAAGGCGATAATCGTTCTGGGAGCAATACTTGCAGCGGATAATGCCAGCATTGGCGACACCTATTCAATGTTCGAAAATACCATGGAAGTAAGGATCCTTCCCAGCGGATATATGTTCCTTACGGTCTATTCACCGCAGAATAAGCTTATCCAGATAAAGTTTGACAGTCTTGATAAGATAAGTGACAAAACCGCATGGCTCCTCTATGCATTTAATTCTGACGCACTGGATGCGCCAAAGACAAAGGGCTTCCTCGATATGACCGGCGATGACCCGACATTGAGGGAATACTGATAAAATTCTTGATTTCGCTCAGATAATGATATGATAAATATGAAGTTTTCTTTACAATCACGCAGTTATTCCCACTGTTTGTATTGATTGAAGACTTCTTTATGGTTAATAATATTTATTTAATCAAGAAATATTAAATTCAATTTGGCACTATAAAGAGAGTACGGAGGAACAATATGATGTCTGAGAGCAAGCACAGCTATTCAATGGACGAATCTAATGTTGCAAGCATTAAGGTAATCGGCGTAGGCGGCGGCGGAAGCAATGCCGTAAACCGCATGGTCGAGAGTGGTGTCCAGGGCGTCACGTTCATCGCTATTAATACGGATAATCAGGCTCTTGCCCGCAACAAGGCAGAGATCAAGATACAGATCGGTGAGAAGGTCACCAGAGGCTTAGGCTGCGGCGCTGACCCGAGCGTAGGTGAGAAGGCAGCAGAAGAGTCCAGAGACGAGATCGCTGAGGCTATCGCTAATACAGACATGCTCTTCATCACAGCAGGCATGGGCGGCGGTACAGGAACAGGTGCTGCTCCCGTTGTTGCCCAGATCGCAAGAGACCTTGGCATCCTCACAGTCGCAGTTGTTACAAGCCCTTTCACATTTGAGGGCGCTAAGAGAGCAGCTAACGCAGAGCGCGGTATCCGTGAGCTCCAGAAGTCAGTTGACTCACTCATCATCGTTTCCAACGACAAGCTCTTAGATGTTGTCGATGACAATACAAGCTTCGAAGAAGCATTCAACATGGCTGACCAGGTATTGAAGTTCGGTGTTGCCGGCATTTCAGACCTCGTTGCTATCCCCGGACTCATCAACCTCGACTTGGCAGACGTTACACGTGTCATGAAGGACGCTGGTGTTTGCCACATGGGTATCGGCCGTGCTTCCGGTGAGGACAGAGCTTCCGTTGCTATCAAGCAGGCTATCAATTCACCTCTCCTCGACACAACGATCGACGGAGCTACAGGTGTTATCCTTAACTTCACAGGCGGAAGAGGAATGCGTCTTTCCGAGATCGACGCTGCTTCATCCATCGTTCGTCAGGCAGCAGCTCCTGAAGCAGAGATCATCGTTGGTGCAGTTGTTGATGATTCACTCGAAGATGAGCTCATGATCACAGTCATCGCTTCCGGTTTTGACGGAACAGTCAATGCTTCTGCAGGACACAGAGCAAGCACATCAGTTCTCTCCAGAGAGAATCCTACATTGATTTCAGCAAGACAGCCCGTTGCTCCTCAGCCGAGAACAGACTACACACCCAGACAGCCCGAGCCTGCACCGGCACCCGTTCCGGTACAGAGACCTCAGCCCGGCTTCAGATTCGGCGATGAGTCAGTAGCTCAGCCCGCACCTGCTCCTCAGGTTGTTCAGCAGGTTCCCGTTCAGGCTCCTATTCAGCAGGTTCCTGTTCAGCCTATGCCTCAGCAGGCAGCTCCCGCACCTGCACCGGCTCCTTCACAGCAGCCCGTACAGATGGGTGGCAGACCTCAGGCTAACGTAGCTCCTGTAGCAGAGGAGAAGGCTCAGAAGTCAGCTAAGCCCTGGTTCATGTTCGGTAAGGACGGACAGTAATTTAAGGGAGTAATTCCGTGATCTGTCCAAAATGCGGCGCGAATGACGACAAGGTCCTGGATTCAAGACCGACCGATGACGGCTTCGCTGTCAGAAGAAGACGTGTATGTCTTGTCTGCGGCGCAAGATTTTCGACGATAGAGAAGATCGAAGGCTTAAAGCCGATGGTAGTCAAGAAGGACGGAACCAAGCAGCTTTACGATCCGGATAAGATCTTAAGAAGTCTGGACGTTGCCTGCCAGAAGCGCGGAGTATCACAACAGGTCAAAGAGAATATCGTTTCTGATATTACGCATCTCGTAGAAGAGAGATTTAATAAAGAGATAACATCGTCCGAAATAGGCGAGTTTATTATGACGAAGCTCATGGACATAGACCGCGTATCTTATGTCCGCTTCGCTTCGGTTTATAAGAACTTCACAGATCTGGATTCTTATACAGCCGAGATCAACAATTTTGACGTGGGAAGCACTGCTTCTGACGAAGAGTAAAGGTTTGTAACATTGTTACAAACGGGAAAAACCAGGAAAGTTGTAGACCAGGGGTGATCTTATGGCAGCTAACAAGGTTTTGCTCGTAGACGACGATCCGGGCATCATTGAAGTTCTTAAGCTTTACTTTGAGAAAGAGGGATATCAGGTCTCCACATGTATGCAGGGCGACAAAGCCGTTGCTGCTTTCAATAGTTTTGCACCTGACATCGTAATTTTGGACCTCATGCTTCCCGGCATGGACGGCAATGATATCTGCCGTGAGATCAGAAAGACATCAGATTGTCCGATCATCATGCTCACAGCAAGAACCGACACTCTTGATAAGATCGTCGGTCTTGAGCTTGGTGCTGATGACTATATCCCGAAGCCGTTTGAGCCTAAGGAAGTACTTGCCAGAGTTAAGGCAGTATTGAGAAGAACAGATAAGCGTGACGCTGCCCCGGCACCGTCCGAGAAGAGTGAAGGATCTGCTGACGTTATTACCTATCCGGGTTTTTCCGTCGACAAGATCCGTTATGTAGTAAGTGTAGACGGAAAAGAGATCTACATGCCGCCCAAGGAGCTTGAGCTCTTATTCTTCCTTGCATCCAATCCCAACAGAGTCTTTACCAGAGAACAGCTCTTGGAGAACGTTTGGGGCTATGATTTCTACGGAGAATCACGTACAGTCGACGTCCATATCAAGCGTATCAGAGAGAAGATCGAGAATCCCGACAGGGAGCAGAACTGGAGCATTAAGACCGTCTGGAGCAAGGGTTATAAATTCGAGACGAGGTAAGTAATTAATGGCGCCGAGAGCTGACGGTAAGCGGGTATCGGCGGGATTTGCCGTTTTTCTTATATCTTTTCTTGTACTGACAACTCTGATTGTATTTGCAGTCTTGTTGTTCCTTTCCTATGAGAATATGTACAACAGCCTTATCCTCAATGTCAAAACAGGCACTGACAGGGCTGCTACGGACCTGTCTTCAGATATCAATACCATCACGTCTCTCCAGTCCGTTCCTTTCGAATACACGCTTAACGATGACGGAACAGATAACTTCAAGAATTCCAGGATCGTAGACAAATTCGTCAATTCACAGACATACAGTTCCAGCGGTTCGCTTTATATTACCGATAAGACCGGAAGGATCTACTGCCGCAATAACTTTGTGCTCGATTCTTCAGACAATATCGCGACGACTGATGATGCGCCTTATATGATCACCCAGAAAGAAGTGCTCGATCTTATCGAGAGAGCATCATCTGCAGGCAGGCAGAGCATCAGTTCGACGAATACCGGACGCGTAATATCTATCAGCTGTGCCAGCATCACGGGTACGGATTATTTTGTTCTCGTAAGCAACAGCGAAGGCACGGAGCGCACGAAGGCCGAATATATCAAGGTAATCCTTATTCCTGCACTGGTTGCGATGATAATCGCGATCGTTCTTTATGCTGTTTTCGTATACTTCAGCCTCATGCCTATAAAGGATATCTCACAGGCGATATCCAAGGTAGCTGAAGGCGATTATTCCGTAAGAGTAAGTCCGAGATATTCAGATGCCAATGACTACACGACTTTGTCGGTATCGTCGGAGTTTACCGAGATGGGCAGTACGGTCAACAAGATGATCGAATCACTCGAAAATCAGGAGCACGACAGAGAGATGTTCATATCATCGATCGCGCATGACATAAGAACACCTCTTACATCAATAAACGGTTTTGTTACCGCCATGCTGGACGGTACGATCCCTGAGGATAAACAGGATCACTATCTTGAGCTGATAAAGCAGCAGACCGACAGGATCAGAACGCTCGTAACGCAGATGACAGAGGCATCTTCATTGTCTCACCCTGATCCTGACATGATGGAGGAATTCAATATCAATGACATGATCAATGACATCGTAGATAACCTTGAGGCACAGCTTACAGATAAGCAGATCAAGGTCATCAAGTCATTGGATCCCGGACCCGGAATCACCGCGTACGGTGAGGCCCAGCAGCTTTGCAGGGTAATAATAAACATCATAACTAACGCGATTAAGTTCACGCCTCAGAACGGCGAGATAAAGATATCAACGGAGACAAATCCCAAGGCCAGAAAGATAATCATCTCTGTCGAAGACTCCGGCGCAGGCGTCGAAGAATCAAAGAGACAGAGGATCTTCGAGAGCTTCTACCAGGCAGATGCCTCGCGTAAATCCGAAGGCTTCGGTCTTGGTCTTTATATCTGCAAGCAGATCCTTGCAGGTCACGGTCAGACGATAATCTGTGACGAAGGAAGAGAATTAGGCGGCGCAAGATTTGTTTTCTCTTTCCCTTATCCGCCTGAAGACCGGGAGTAAGAAGATTGGCTGCCGCTATTTCGAAAATCAGGTCCCTTGCGGAAAAGACTTATACTGCGCTGTCAACGGAATTTCCGGACAGCACATGTTCTTTGGACTACGATTGTCCACATAACTTAGCCATCCGAGGCATATTGTCCGCACAATGCACCGACAAAAGGGTTAATATTACTGCAAAAGAACTTTTCGCGAAGTATCCGGACATGGAGTCGATCGCAGGTGAAGATCCTGAAGCTGTCGCAGCCATAATAAAGCCATGCGGGCTTACAGCTTCCAAGACCAGGTCAGTTATGGCTTTTGCGAAGAAGATGACCGGAGAGTGGGGCGGCAAAGTACCTGATGATGTTGACCTTCTTATGGAAGTCCCGGGCATCGGAAGGAAGATCGCGAACCTCATCGTGGGAGAGGTCTACGGCACGCCTGCAGTAGTCGTTGATACGCACTGCAAGCGCGTAATGAAGAGAATAGGAATAACTGAGAGCAGTGACCCTGCGAAGGTTGAGAAGGACATAATGAAGGTATTTCCTGAAGATCAGTGGATCAGTATCGGACATCTGTCCGTGGATCTGGGAAGAAAATACTGCACGGCACAGTCGCCCAAGTGTGACTCGTGTCCCTGTGTCTCTTTCTGCAAAAGGAGGATATAAGACATGGCAGCTATCCATCTGTCTAATCCTGTTACCGATCTTTACGGTGTCGGTCCTTCTGCCGAAGAGAAGCTTGCAAAGCTCGATATCTACACGATCTACGATCTTATAGCTTTTATCCCGTGGCGTTATGACGACTGGTCAAGAGTCGGCACGATCGGTTCATTTGATATGACTGACCGCATAGATGACAGCACTGGTTATGACCTGTCATTCAGAGGAACGGTAATGACAAATCCTTCTGTTAACATCACGAGCAGGAAGAAGCCTTTGACTTTCTTCGTAAGTGACGGCACGGGAAGGATCAAGCTGACTTTTTTCAATTCACCATATCTGTCCGGCAAGTTCTCAGCAGGTGACGAATGCTTCATTCATGGCCAGGTAACTCTTTTTAACGGCCAGATGCAGATGGTAAATCCCTATATCGAGAAGGCTGAGAAGATCACTGATGATGCGCTTGTAAGGCCTGTATACCACTTAACAGCAGGACTTACATCCAACAATATCTCCAAGTGGGTTGCCACGGCATTAAAGCTCTGTGGTGATGAACTCTTATCCTGCATTCCTGAGAGTATCGCAAAGCAGAAGGGCTTTGTATCACCCAAGGAAGCTTACATGATGGCACACTTCCCGGCTTCTTTGGAGGACGCAGGAAGAGCCAGGGAACAGTTAGCTTACGAGGAACTGATCCTTCTTGGTATCGGCATGAAGCTCTACAGCTCAGGACACGGTATAAAGGAAGTTGCAGAGCAGGTAATACCATCCGGCCCTAACAGCATAAGCCGTGATCTTGCAGCAAGATGGAACCAGATAAAGAGCAATCTCGGATTTGCCCTGACAGGCGATCAGACGGCAGCTTTCAGGGACGTCCAGACAGACCTCATGTCCACGACCCCTATGAACAGGCTTATCCAGGGTGACGTAGGTTCAGGTAAGACGATGGTCGCAGCTCTTTCCATGCTTATTACCGCATTGATGGGCAAGCAGGCAGTGCTCCTTGCACCCACATCAGTACTTGCTACGCAGCACTATAAGACATTATCCGGTCTCATGAAGAACAGCGGTATGGAGCCGGTTCTCCTGCTCGGTAAGACGAAGGCTTCAGATAAGGCTGAGATAAAGGATAAGATCGCAAGCGGGGAAGCAAGGGTCATAATCGGAACACATGCGCTTCTGACAGATGATATAAGATTCAAGGATCTTGCTCTTGTAATAGCAGACGAGCAGCACCGGTTCGGCGTTAAGCAGAGGGAGAAGCTCCTTTTCAAAGATGAGGGATCTGACGGAACAGTAAAGAGCGTCCATAACCTCGTAATGACTGCCACGCCGATCCCGAGGACCCTTGCGATGGTCATCTACGGCGACATGGCGACATCCGTTATCAGGGAAAAGCCCAAGGGACGTCAGGAGATAACGACATGGTTTGTTAACTCCAAGAAGAGCAAGGCGATAGAGGAGATGATGAGCGTTAAGCTCGCTGCAGGTGAGCAGGTTTATATCGTCTGCGCCAAGATCGATAAGGATGAGACTGAAGCAGGTTCAGACTATCTTGTAGGAGAGCCTGTCGGAGGAGATGAGAGCGTAACCAGCGTTTTCGACATGAAGAAACAGGTCGATTCGATGAGCAATCTTACACAGTATAAGAGCGCTGTCCTCTACGGCTCCATGAAGGAGAAGGACAAGCTCGAGACGATGGAAAGATTCATCGCAGGCGATATCAGGATACTTATATCCACAACAGTTATCGAAGTCGGCGTCGACAACCCGAATGCCAATGTCATGATAATCATGGATGCGGACAGGTTCGGCCTGTCGACTCTGCACCAGTTAAGGGGCCGTATCGGCAGAGGCGATAAGAAGTCCTTCTGTCTTTTGGTGTCCGAATCAAGGTCTGAGCTGGCTCTGTCCAGAATGAAGATGATGTGCGAATCATCAGACGGTTTCGAGCTCGCCGAGAAGGACCTGGAATTAAGAGGCCCCGGTGATTTCTACGGCACAAGACAGCACGGTATCCCTACACTTCGCGCTGCAAACCTTTATACTGATATGAAGATAGCGACAGAAGCAACCGAAGCCGTGAATAAGATAATCGAAGAAGGCGGGCAAGAAGTTGAGCGGTTGAACGAAGCTATAAAGAAAATGTTCGAATTAAGATTTGCAAGGAAGATGGAGCAGTTATAATGCCTAGAGTAGTAACGGGAAGATTCAGAGGTGCTGTTTTGCAGGCGCCTGAAGGAGACAAGACAAGGCCTACGACCGACAAGGTAAAAGAGGCCCTGTTCTCGATAATACAGGCATATGTTCCTGATTCAGAGTTCTTAGATCTTTTCGCCGGCTCAGGACAGATAGGAATCGAGGCATTAAGCCGCGGAGCTAAGCGCGTAACGCTCGTTGAGAGGAGCGGTCAGGCTGCTTCGATCATCGGAAAGAACATTGCCAAGATAAGAATGGAAGGTTCTGACGAATTAAGGTTCTGCAAGAAGAGCGTTGCCCAGGCATTGGAGGCCTTAGGGCAGGAAGGCGAGAAATTTGATATTATATTCATGGACCCTCCCTATAAGGACGTGCCTTTAAGGCTTGATGAGGCTACAAAGCTCATTAATACCTTCGGTATGCTCAAAAATGACGGTATGCTGATCGTAGAACACGCCAAAGACTGTGAGATTCCTGCGGAAGTTAACGGTTTGAAGCATGTTCGTTCTTGTAGTTACGGGCTTACAGTGTTAACATTTTTTAAGGATATTAATATTGGAGGATAATGGTTTTGAAAGTAATGCTCTTTCCCGGGACATTCGATCCCTTCACAAGAGGACATAGAGACATTGCTAGAAGAGCTAGTAAGCTCTGTGATAAACTTGTTATTGCAGTCATGGAGAATGCTGCGAAGAAGCCGATATTTACTCCTGAAGAACGTGTTGAGCTCATCAAGCTGTCGCTCAAGAACGATAACCTGGACAATGTCGAAGTCATGGCATGGGGAGGCCTTCTGGTCGATCTTTACCAGCAGCTCGGATGCTGTGCTTCCGTAAGAGGCATCAGATCAGAGTCTGACTTCAGATATGAATCAGAGCACGCACTGGCAAACCGCCTGCTTTATTCAGGCTACGATGCTGTGCTTCTGCCCTGCAGAGACGACCTGTCGCTTATCAGTTCTTCGATGGTAAAGGAAGTAGGCTCATATGGCGGAGACCTCTCTAAGATGGTTCCTGCCGAGATCTTAGATTTAGTTAAGGAAAAACTTTTGAAAGGAAGGAATTAATAATGGAGAACAGCAATTTCAATCAGGGCGGACAGCGCTATGACGCTATCAAGCACATCGACTATCTTATCGACATGGTCAAGGATGCTTCGAGCGTTCCTTTCTCCGATAAGTGCTCTATCGAGAGAACAGAGACGATCAATTCACTCCAGATCCTTAAGAACAATCTTCCTGCTTCAGTTGCACAGGCAAATGATATCGTAGCAAGAGCTCAGGATATAATCAGCACAGCAAGAGAGAAGAATAAGAAGATCATCGACGACGCTAACCGCATGTATGCCATGAAGGTCAACGATCACGAGATCACAAGAGGCGCACGTGAGGAAGCTGCACAGATCATCGCTAACGCTGAAGCTCAGGCAGAAGAGCTCAGAAGAAACGCTCACATCTATGTTAAGTCCTTGCTCGAGAACGTTAACGAGACATTGACTGACAACATCGCAAAGATCCAGACAAACCTTACTGAGATCAACTCAACTCTTGACGAGACAGAGTAATATTTTGCGGTAACAATCCAAAGATTTTTCAGCCATCCTGCTTTCAGAAAGCAGGATGGTTTTTTATGGGTGTTATATTTCAAAAAAGAAAAATTTATTGACAAATTGCGTCATTTTCTAAAGAATAATAATTGGTCGGATTTTAGGAGAAACAAAATGAAGAAACTGATGTGCCTGCTTACTTCAGCGCTTTTACTCTTGACATCATGTTCCAATTCCAAGCCCATGCCTGTACTGAAAAGCGGGGTGTATAAAGCTGCGACTTCCGATGCTTATATTGAAGTTTTTGATGACAACACTCTCATGATAACCGGATTCGATCTGACAGATCTGGAGCTTGAGCTTGAGGAACAGATAATTAGTGCTCAGGAACTCAATGAAAAAGAAGCACGCGAATTAAGAGATAAGATCGATCTTAACAGGGATTTTACCGGTCACAAAGTGCAGTATGTTATGAATGATGAAATCTTTGAGAGTGTTGGGTACGTTTGGATCGAATTCCCTTTGGGAATAGAATATGACGGCTATGAGGAAAATTGGTCATTAACATACTTTCCCGTTGGGAACAAACTGGTACTTAAGACTTATGGCTATGAATCAGTCAAAGGCACTAATGAGATCTTTACATTAACGGAGTGAATTATGATTGTTATCGAAAAGCTCAGCAAGATATATGACACAGCGGATGTCCCGGCTCTTGATAATGTTGATCTTAAGATTAATGACGGAGAGTTCTTGAGTATTGTCGGCAAATCCGGAAGCGGCAAATCAACTTTGCTGCACATCATCGGAGGCATAGAGAAACCGACCTCCGGCAAGGTCACAGTTGATGACGTAGATATCACTTCCGTATCCGATAATGAGTTGTCGGATTACAGGAGCAGAAAAACAGGCTTTGTATTTCAGTCATTTCACTTAGAGCCGCAGTTCACTGTTTATGACAACGTGAGACTGCCATTGCTCATCAACGATATCTCATATAACGAACATAAAGAACGGATTGAATCGATACTAAAAAAAGTCGGTCTGGAAGATAAGATCAAGTCGAAGGCAAGCAAGCTTTCAGGCGGTGAGAAGCAGCGCTGCGCAATAGCAAGAGCGCTCGTATGTGATCCACCTTTGATCCTTGCAGATGAACCATGCGGCAATCTCGATTCCGAGAACTCATTTAAGATAATGGAACTTTTAAAGAACATAAATGATGAAGGCAAAGGCGTAATACTCGTTACTCATGATAAGGAAGCAGCGCGCTGCGGATCAAGGATCATAGAGCTTAAAGACGGAAGGATAATTAATGAAACTTCGTGACCTTTTATGGTTTTCCAAAAAGGAATTTGCAACCTGTCCGTGGCTTTATGCGGGCTTGGCTCTCCTGCTTGTTTTTGCATTGTCTGCAATAGGTATGACGGTTGAGACGTTCAACCGTGCGGTTAATGCTTTCTATGATTATTTCAATGACCTGGGCAAGAACGAATTCAGGGTTGAGATCAACGGGATTCAGGCAGAACATAAGCATTTGCTTGATGATGCCGGTTTCAGCGAAGTATATGCAGAAGGCTGGGACAACCCGGTCCTTTTTGCGGGTGACAGAGAAATAGATACCTATGATTATTATGTAGAGCTTTATTATCCGAGAAAGGAATCTGATTTCAGCAAGTATCTTGAGACCGATTCTGCAGAACGAAAAAATAACGTTCTGGTAAGTGACAGGCTTGTGGAAGAATACGGAATTGAATTGGGCGATAAGCTTGTACAGAAGGTCAGCAAACAACCTGATGTAGTCTATAAGGTGACAGGATTTTTCCACAAAGGTCATAAAAATTATGATATTGTTATCCCGCTTGAGACTTATGTAAACAACTTAGCCGACAGAGGTGTGTTCTGTCAGAATTATCTGGTCGGAACGCTGGATGATGCCCGCGATTATATCCGTATCAGAAGGGATCTGAGACAAAAACTGATAATTGCATACTGCGAATATGATGATGTGTTCGAAGTTATGGCGGTTGCTGACGTGATCATATATGCGTTGTCTGCTATTACTACGGTTTTTGGAGTCTGGATGTTTAATAACGCTCTGGGAATAATGGTCAGGCGCAGAACTCTTTATCTTCTGAAACTCAGAATGATAGGCATAAGGACGTCTTCTCTTATCAAGATCTTTTGCATTACCACTGCAGCAACGATACTTTTAAGCAGCTTGATCTCCTATTGTGTGATAATGGTTTTTTCGAATTACATAGGAGGTCTTATAAAGGAATTTTATTCTGTCGGCATGAATAATTCCGGAAGTGCCAAAAGTATCCTTATCATATTTGCTGCATGCATAGTGATATATCTGTGTGGTGTTCTCAAGCTTAAGCGCACGATTGGCAAAGCTAATCTCCATCAGGAACTGGAGGGGAGCAGAGCATGAGCATACGTTCGAGATTCATGATTTCATGGCAGAAAATTTTGAAGGCAAAGAACAGGGCGGTCAAGAATGTTGTGTGCCTTGCTCTTGTAGTTTTTATGATCTCTTTCTTAAGCAGTTTTTCAATTGCTGCATCAAGGATAATAAATACTCTGGTTTACGAGAGAGCATCCCTTTGCTATGTTGATTCCCAGTATTTGCCTGACAGGGATATAATGCGCGAAGTGACGGAATATAAGCATTTTGATTATTTTTATGGTGATACGGTGCCGTTTTCAAAGGTGACGGCGAAAATTGATGGCAAGGAATACAGATCAAAACCGGCTGAGTTTTCGAGAAGTGAACTGCAGGAAGAGTTCAATAACGAGCTGTGGTTTGACGTGACCAGATTATATGAGGGCAGCAGTATCTATTCCAAGGTTGATCTGAAAGAACTTGATGTCAGATTTAACAAACAGAACTGTATTATCCGGGGCAAGGGAACGTTGGGTAAGAACGAGATCTTAATAGCAGATTTTATTCTAGGATTATATGGGTTTGCTGAAAACGATTATCCGGATCTTATGGGCAAAGAATTTGAATTTAGCTACACAACGCATGAAGGGGAAACAATTGAATTAGGTCCTTATAAACTTGCAGGAATAATAGATGCTGATTTCTTCCGTCTCAGCGGCAACAGCGATATTTCTCTTATTGTTATCGGGTGTGATGATCCTAAAGATGAACGCTTCGGATCAGAGAATTACAGGTTCTATTCCGATACACTTGAGGACAGCTCTCATCTCCTTGATATGTTCAAATCCCTTGGCATAGAAGAGTTGTATAACCCTGTTCTGGAAGCATATAACGTATTGAATCTCTTCCAGCGCATCCTGATCAAAGTGCTTGTAGTAATCGTTGCTGTAATAGCTCTGGCGCTTTTGTCTGCTTATCTTATGATGGCTTATTTTGAGTATTGCGAGGAGAAGAACTTTGAGCAGATACAAAAGGTAATAGGCATGAAAGAAAAGGACCTTTTCGCAATCAGCATGATAAAAGAATTGTTCTATATCATCACCGCGGCCGCCATTGGAGGCGTCCTTGCTTATGTAAGCTTAAGCCTTATAGATATCGAGACATACTGGTATCTGGATATGCATATTATCCCGTCAGATAAGGAATTCTGGATATGTTTTCTTCTTACTTCACTTGGATGTTTTATGGTTGGCCTTATCAAGACCATCATATACCGTTTAGCTCTTAAGCATGAGCCTCTTGCTGAGACTCTGAGCAGCGGCGAAATGTAAAGTGATAATAATCCCTTTTTAGATTTATAATAGCTCTATAAGAAAATGATCCTGTAATCCGGATTGCATTTATATGGTGTAATAGGAGGTGACAGCCATGATATTGGGAATCGAGATTGAGAACTTCGATGTTTTCGATAAGGACAGAGCAGGAATACTGTTAGACGATTATCTTTCCGATAAGGAAAACGGAACGTCTCACGATGCTTTCAGAGGCCTTAATGCACTGATCGGCCGTAACAATACGGGCAAGACATCTTTCATGGGCTGCATGGCTTTCTTAAGAGATACCATTATCCAGGGCTGTGCCGTGGCTTCCATAAGTTACGGAAGGCCGGGTTTTGCCAACATGACTCCAGATATTTCCAAGCCTTCGGTCTTCAGGATCTTCTTTAAGCTTGAAGATAAGAATGCCGGCAAGCCGAAGTTCATCCAGTATGAACTGTCTATCGTTACCAGCAGATTCAAGAGCCCTATCATAGACAGCGAGAAGGTAATAATCCTGGCTGATGTCGACGGCACCAAAAAGCCGCTCACGATATTGGATATAGAGCAGGGCAAAGGCACGATCGTAAATCTTGAGGACGGTACTTCCGGGAATGCGATAGGTGTTGAAGATGAACACCTTACCGCATTAAGCCTTTATGGAAAGATCACCGGATACAGGGATTATGTTCTGCTCTATAAAGAAATCTATAACTGGTTCTTCTGCAGTTTCTCTTCTGAAGAACACAGCTCTTACTACTACGACGGCGGTGCGCCGGGCGGACATAAGCATCTTAACAGCACAGGTTCCAATGTCGGCAACGTGCTCGAATATATCCGTATGGAGAGTGAGGAAGAATATGAGCGCATCGTAAATGAGATCGAGGAGAAGATCCCCACGATGAAGAAAAAGAAGAACCTTCCGCTGGCGCTTAAAGAGAGCCCCAATAAGCTCTTCTTATATCTGCTCCTCCTCCGCGATTCAAGGCCGCGCTCGACTATCTTTATCGAGACGCCCGATAAGGATCTCTACCACGATATGGTCGATGTCTTAAGTGACGAGATGCGTGACTACACTATGAAGAACCACTATTGCCAGATCGTGTTCTCGACTCACAATCCGTACATAATTGAGACTCTGTCACCTAAGGAAATTTGGGTTTTCGAGCGCACTTTCGAAAAAGATTCCGGCGATGTCCAGATACGCTGCGCAGGTGCGGATCCTCTTGTTATGGAATTGTTCCATCAGGGCGTGGGCATGGGTTCTATCTGGTACGGCGGACACCTTGATGCTAAACCTGAGGAAGATTGATTTAAGGCTTATTTATGTTGATAGAGATACTTTCAGAAGATAAATCCGGAGCAGTCGTTGTAGAACGTCTGGTTAAAAGGATAATCGATAACGAAGGGGTGGACGCTGAAGTAAATGTCCATCCGCACAGAGGATGCGGGAGTCTTCCCAAGGACATGACCGCAAAGCCTCCGAAGTTTGCAAATTCCCTGCTCGATCTCCTTCCCTCAGAACTGCGTGCTTATAACAAAGTATATGGCGGAAAGGATCTGATCCTTGTAATCGCCATCGACTCCGACGACAAGGATCCTCAGGCATTAAGACAGGAGATATATGCTGTTGCTTCGAAATTCGCTCCCAATATAAGAAGTGTTGTCGGCATAAGCACAGAAGAGATAGAAGCCTGGATGCTGGGCGATAAGAATGCGATCTGTGATGCTTATCCTGACTGCAATACAGAGATCCTCGATTCTTATGAGCAGGATTCTGTCTGCGGCACATGGGAGATCTTATGCAGGGCGATAAGCGAGAATGCCGAGGACCTTATCGAGATCGGATATCCTGCTATCGGCCACTACAAGGCTTTGTGGGCTGACAACATCTCGAAATACATGCTCCCGCAAAAGAACGTGTCGCCAAGCTTCAATACATTTAAGATGGCGCTTATTACTGCACTTAAGAATCCTGTTCCGATCTACCGCAGGCGTGAGTTCTGATGGCAAGGCATATCTACGTCCACAATCCTTTCTGCGCGCGCAAATGTCCTTACTGTGATTTCTATTCGGTCACCGATCATTCATGTGAGGAGGCGTTCTATAGGGCAGCTGTAAAAGAGGCTGAACTCCTCGCTTCGGTCATTGATGAGACTACAGGAACCAATCCTCTTACTGACATCGATAACATGGATACGGTATATTTCGGAGGCGGCACTCCGTCCGTTCCTGACAGCAGACAGGTCACATCTTTGCTGAAGGCGGTAAAAGAGGCCTTTAGGATCGCTCCTGACGCTGAGATAACGATAGAGGTTAATCCGTCTTCAGTAACATCAGAAAAGCTCACAGAGTACCTTCAGGCGGGTTTTAACCGCATATCCCTGGGTGTGCAGTCATTAGATGATGAGGTGCTGAAGACTTTAGGGCGTCTTCACGATTCGAAAGGCGCTGTTGATGCGATCGATAAGATCAGGGAAGCCGGCTTTACTAACATCTCGGCAGACCTTATCACCGGCGTTCCTGGAGAGACTTTGGACGGGATAAAAAGAGACATAGAGACTTTTCGCACACATGGCGTAAAGCATATAAGCACATACTCTCTGATGCTTGAAGAAGGCACGCCTTTTTACGACAGATATAACAAAACGATAGAGGAATTTATCTCACCTGAATTAGAGCGTGAGATGTACCACGGGACGCGCGAGTTCTTAAATGAATCAGGCTATGAGACTTATGAGATCTCCAACAGCTGCATGCCCGGTTATAGAAGCATACATAATTCGTCTTACTGGAACTCGTGTGAATACTTTGCGATAGGCGCGGGAGCACATGGATATCTTAGCGATATGAGATACGGCCACAGAGACGATGTGAGAGCTTATATAGAAGAAATGAATACGATTACGCCTGATATGTACAAAGCGTTTCTGGAGGGCAATAAGAGCGGTCTGAAGTCACTTTATGCCGAAGAGATGCTCAGCAGGGAAGATAAGATGCGCGAAGTGGCCTTTTTAAGGCTCAGGACAACAGACGGGATCCTTCTGGATGAGTTCAGAAAAGTATTTGGCGAAGAGTTCGAAAATGTTTTCGAAGACGCGGTAAAGAACAACATCTCTAAGGGCTTATTGGAGCGCAAAGAAAGAACGCTCCGGTTAACACGGAGCGGTCTTGATCTTGCTAATGTTGTAATCGAAGATTTCCTTTAAAGATTAGCCTTTGCAGCTGCTTCCTGCGCTTCTCTGTACTTGGCTTCGTCAGCCTTTCTGATAGCGGTACGCATGATCTTGCCGCTTGTAGTCTTGGGAAGCTCGTCAACGAACTCGATAACTCTCGGATACTTGTAAGGTGCTGTAGCGTTCTTTACGTGGTTCTGGAGTTCTTTTACGAGCTCGGGTGATGCCTTCTCCTTGTAAGCCTTTGTGAGGACGATAGTAGCCTTAACTACCTGGCCTCTCATAGGATCAGGAACAGCTGTTACTGCGCACTCGAGGACTGCATCGTGTGTCATGAGGGCACTCTCAACTTCGAAAGGTCCGATACGGTAACCAGAGCACTTGATAACGTCATCGTTTCTTCCTACGAACCAGATATAACCCTCAGGATCTCTCCATGCTGTATCGCCTGTGCTGTAGTCTGCGCCGGGCCACTGTTCAGCCATTGCTTCAGGGTTCTTGTAGTACTCACGGAAGAGTCCGATAGGCTTTGCAGATGCGTTCTTGATAACGATATTGCCTACGATACCGTCTTCTACCGGTACACCATTGTCGTCAAGAAGCTGGATGTCGTAGATAGGTGTGGGCATACCTGTTGAACCCGGCTTTACATCGATCCAGGGGAAGTTTGCGAAAAGAACGCTTCCTTCTGTCTGGCCGAATCCTTCGCGGATCTCAAGGCCTGTGTATTTCTGCCACTTGTAGAATACTTCAGGATTCAAAGGCTCGCCTGCCATTGAGCAGTGCTTGATGGAAGAGAAGTCATATTTAGTAAGGTCTTCCTGAATGAGATATCTGTAGATCGTGGAAGGCCCGCAGAAAGAGTTGAGCTTGAGCTTTTCCATGATCTCGAGCATTCTTGCTGCCTTGAACTTCTGTGTATCGTAAGTAACGTTAACTGCACCGCAGATCCACTGTCCGTAGATCTTGCCCCATGCAAACTTTGCCCAGCCTGAGTCAGCCTGTGTTAAGTGCCTGCAGCCGTCGTAAACCTGCTGCCAGTACTTGGCTGTTACGATGTGGCCAAGAGGGAGGGTGTAGTCGTGAAGGATCATCTTAGGCTCACCTGTTGTGCCGGATGAGAAGTAGATCAGCATCGGATCGTATGCATGTGTAGCCTCGTCGCCTGTGGGGCGCTCGAAAACAGGAGATGCATTATCTATATCATCTGTCAGAGATCTCCAGCCTTCAGGTGCCTCTCCGATAACGCTGCAGTACTGAACAGTCTTACAGTCAGGACGTGCTTTATTAACGTGCTCGATGATCTGCGGGTCGTCAGCACATACGATCATCTTAACGTCTGCAGCATTGCAGCGGTATACGATGTCGTGATAAAGGAGCTGGAACGTTGCAGGGATTACCAGTGCACCGAGCTTATGAAGACCTACCATCGTGAACCAAACTTCAGGACGCTGGCGGAGCATCATGAGGACTCTGTCGCCCTTCTTGATTCCTAAGTCCTTGAACATGTTTGCAACGCGGTTGCTCTTCTCGCTGATATCCTTAAATGTGAAATGCTTTTCGTTGCCGTCGTCATCACACCAGATAAGAGCCTCCTGTTCAGGAACCTCCCTGGCATATACGTCAACAACATCAAATCCGAAGTTGAAATCCTCCGGAACATTTATCTTGAAATTCTGTTTAAAATCCTCGTAACTGTCAAAATCAATTCTGTTTACAAATCTGTTTAATAAATCCATGGGTATTCATTCCTTTTCTACTTCAATATTTTTGCCTTGGGGTAGAACTGCTAAATCACTCGTTGATAATCGTGAGGAACTTAGCAGTCTCCGTCACGGCGCGCTGTCCGTGAGGCTTCTCAGGATTGAAGTAAATGGAATCTCCTGCCTCTAAAGTAAATTCTCTGTCGCCTACGACTACCTTGATCGCGCCTTCGATGACATAGTTGAACTCCTGGCCGCCGTGACGGACAAGCTCAGCTGTCTCGGACTTGGACAGGGTAACGATCATAGGATCCATCTGTCTGTTCTTGTAGTTGAAAGCAAGTGCGCTGAAAGAATAGCCGGGATAACGCTCGACCTTGATTCCGTTTCCGCCTCTAACCACTGTGTAATCATCCATTCTCGGAACGTCGCCTGTCATAAGGACAGTCGGATCGACCTTGAAAACGCTTGCCACCTTGTAAAGAAGGCTGATCGGGATCTCCTTCTCGCCGTTCTCATATGCTAAATACTCTTCCGTGCTCACGCCGATCTGCTGTGCCACTTCTTCGGCTGTTAAGTCAAGGATGTCTCTAAGCTCTCTGATCCTGTCGGATATCTGCTTAATGTATTCGTTCATATTGGCCTCCAGATGATAATTTATCAGCGATTGATTATTGTACAACATTATTTTCGCGCGTGCGAGTTATATAATATTACGCTAATTTAATCCTATTTGTGAATCAACGAATTGTCCATCTTATGTTGCCCCTGAGAGCCTGTTTTTAGTTGGTTTGGGGCTAAAATTTCGAAAATTTTGCCTCTGAACAGCGAAAATTGCCCTTCCGGAGGCAAAATGCCGGCAGGTAACACTCTGTACCCCAGAATGTTAGTGTTGACTAACCCTACCCCTGATTGTTAGTATTTGCTCCATTGAGGGAGTAGCAGACGCTATAGAGGCGTTGTCTAAGTCAACATACTGGTTATTACCTGGCTTATTCTTCCGTGTGAGACTCAAGGCGATTATATGGCCTTGGGTTATTTTTTTGCCCGGGCAGGAAGGAAGATAAATGATCCAACTTATTATTAACAGCTTACTTCTGGGTGCCGGTCTTGCGATGGACGCATTCTCGGTCTCTATAGCCAACGGCATTGTTGAGCCCGGCATGAGAAAGCGCAGGATGCTCCTTATAGCCGGAGTCTATGCGGTGTTCCAGTTCATGATGCCGATGTTAGGCTGGCTCCTGGTAACTACTCTTGAAGAGATCTTCACTAAATTCAGTGTTCTTATTCCGTGGATCGCATTGATATTGCTCCTTTTTATCGGCGGCAAGATGATCGTCGAGGCGATCCTCGAAAAGAAGAACGGTAAGAAATCCGATGAAGAACAGATAACTAAACTTACCTTTAAGACATTGATAATTCAGGGCATAGCGACTTCTATCGATGCGCTGTCAGTAGGTTTTACCATTGCGGATTATTCTCTTAAGAGGGCATTTTCCGCATCTTTGATAATCGGCGTTGTCACGCTTGTGATATGCTTAATAGGGTTGATCTTCGGCAGGAAGATCGGTGAGAAGATATCGGGGACCGCCACTATTATCGGCGGTATCATCCTGATAGTTATCGGAATCGAGATATTTGTAAAGGGCGTATTCGGCCTGTAAGGAGGAAGCTATGGCAAAGGTTGCAGTATTTATCGCAGACGGCAGTGAAGAGGTTGAGGCTATTACGCCGGTTGACCTTTTAAGAAGAGCAAAAGCAGAAGTAGATATCGTATCCATAATGCCGACGCTTGAGATCGAAGCTTCAAGAGGCTTAAAGATCAAGGCTGATAAGCTCATAGGCGATATCGATTTTGACGAGTATGACTTCCTCATCCTTCCGGGCGGCGTAAAAGGCACAAATAACTTAAATGCTTGCGAGCTCCTTAAGGAAAATGTCGTAAAGTTCAATGAACAGGGCAAGGGAATCGGCGCTATCTGTGCCGCACCTATCGTATTTGCAGGCCAGGGTATCCTTAACGGCAAGGATGCAACGAGCAATCCCGGAGTATGGGATGAGCTCCGTAAGAACGGCGCCAATGTCATTGAAGACTCCAAAGTCATAGTAAACGGCAACGTCATAACGAGCCAGGCAATGGGTACTTCCGTTGATTTCGGTCTTGCAGTCGTAGCTTATCTCTTCGGCGAGGAAGCCAAGGAAGAATTAAGGAAAAACATCAGATTTGGCGCGCTGTAACATTGTTACACCGCGCTTTTAGTTGAATATTCAGAGCGAATCATTTACAATAAGGCGCGTTTGGAGACGTATCGAAGTGGTCATAACGGGGCGCACTCGAAATGCGTTTGCTGGGCAACCGGCACGAGAGTTCGAATCTCTCCGTCTCCGCCAGAATCATTAAGCTGTCCGGGTTCGCGGGCAGCTTTTTTGTTTTTGCCTCTGGATACGGTTATTTTTGACGCTCAGAGGCAAAATTTCGAAAATTTTGGTTTTGGGAGCCATTTTTTCGAAGTTCAGAGGCAAAATCAGACTTTCAAAAAAGTTTTCGACTCATTAGAATAAACATGACAAACAGTTGTCGTGTTTATTCTGTTAGTATCGGATCGGAGCGGAAAACATATGAAGATAGACAGGCTTATCGGAATATTGTCAGTATTGCTGCAGGAAGAAAAGGTAACGGCGCCGGAGCTTGCTGAGAGATTTGAAGTATCAAGGAGGACTATCAACCGTGACATAGATGACCTATTATATGCAGGCATCCCGATAAGAACTTCTCAGGGTGTAGGCGGCGGAATAAGCATTGCGGAAGGCTATAAAGTCGACAGGACTATTCTTACTTCGAAAGATATGCAAATGATACTTGCAGGCCTTAGAAGTCTCGACAGCGTAAGCGGAAGCAGCTATTACGGCCAGCTGATGGAAAAGATCCAGGCAGGATCATCTGAATTAATAACAGGAAGGGATTCCATACTGATAGATCTTTCGTCCTGGTATAAGGATACTCTTGCTCCGAAGATCTCGACTATTCAGGACGCGATCGAAAACAGGCACCTGCTCGAGTTTTACTATTACGCTCCGTCAGGAGAGAGCAAACGCACGATAGAACCGTATTACATAGTTTTCAAATGGACTAGCTGGTATGTATACGGGTGGTGCAGAAAACGCAAGGATTACAGGCTGTTTAAGCTTAACCGAATGGATAAGGTCAAGGAGACAGATAAAGATTTTCCCTGCAGGAATGCACCGGTACCGGATCTCAGTTCTGAATTGAAATTTCCGCGGAACATAATCCTTAAGGCACTATTTGCTTCGGATATGAAGTGGAGACTTGTCGAGGAATTCGGCCCCGGCTGCTATGAAGAACAGGATGACGGCAGGCTTCTTCTGATAAGAGACTACGCCGATATGGATAATCTTACGATGTGGATGCTCACCTTCGGCGATAAGGTGGAAGTCCTTGAGCCGGAAGAACTTCGCAACAATTTAAAAACAATGGCAGAATCAATGATAAAGATGTATGGAGGATACGAAAATGGCAAAGATTGAAAGATACGACATAAGTGAACAGTGGGCTCATTCAGGCATCATCAAGGCAGGTGACTTTTGCTTTATAGGTTACTGTGTGGGTAATATCGGAGGAACCATCGAAGAACAGATCAACGGCGCTTTCGACCATATGGAGGAAAGGCTTGCAATGGTCGGACTCACACTCGAATCTGTAGTGCAGATGGACTGCCTGTTCAGAGATGTGTGGAACATTCCTGTTATGGAGAAGATCATCAAAGAAAGATTCAACGGCAAGTATCCCGTTCGCAAATCCATCCAGACTGAGTTTGCTCATGTGGGCGGTAAGGATGGCCTTATGTTCCAGGCAGATGCAGTCGCCTACTGCGGTAAATGAGCTCCGGAGGCAGCAGAAATGAAATATGAATGGATAGATGAGCATTTGCTTAATAAACCTGGAGTGACCAAAGACCTCCAGCCGGAATGGAACTGGATACGATACCAGATCGGCGGAAAGATGTTCGCCGCAATATGCAGAGATGACGATAACAAACCTGTTTACATCACCTTGAAGCTCGAACCTCTTGAAGGCGAGTTCTGGCGCAAGCAGTATGAGGATATAATCCCGGGTTACTATATGAATAAAGTTCATTGGAACTCGGTAAAAGCAGATGGCAGCGTTCCTGATGATGTTCTCAAAGACTTGCTGAATAAAGCATACGGAATAGTGCTGGGGAGCTTCAGTAAGAAAAAGCAGAAGGAGATTTTGGATAATGAGTGATCTTATAAGCTGCTGCGGTTCTGACTGCGGCACATGCTACTGTTACGGCAAAATGTGTGAAGGCTGCAACGCTTTATGCGGCAAGGTCTTTCACGCGCCGGAAGGAAAAGAATGCCCAATCTATTTTTGCTCCAGGATCGAAAACGGATTTAAGTCATGCGGTGAATGCAGTAAGCTTCCGTGCGACCTTATACTTGGAACCCGGGATCCCAATATGTCAGAAGAAGAATTCATGAAGAGTGTGGATGAACGTGTAAAAAGACTCAGGGGCTGACAATTCAGCCCCTGAGCTTTATTTTCTTCCTGGAACTAATACAATACGGCCTGTAAAAAATCATCGTGAATTATATAGCAATGCCATGATCTATAAGCCTTGAAATCGTGGCAATACTGCGAAAAACCGAAGTTTGACCGAAATCATTAATTTATATTGCTTTATAATTTGCTTATGAAACTTATAAAGAGAGTATTTTCGCTGGTTCTGTGTTTTGTTATCGCCGCCGTCTCCGTGACGGGGTGTTCCAGTGTTGTTGCTGAAGAATCCACGACCGTAACGACAACTTCTGTTGAGACGACAGTGCCTGAAACGTCAGAAACTACTGAGCAGACAACAACAGCGGGACCCTGGTTTACCGTTCAGACCAAGGTTTATTCGTCTTTCCACGAACGCGTATTCGGCAAGCAAATGTGTGATGCCTGGTACAGCCTTGTGGATGCTGTAATGGCAGGTGAGGACTCATTCCGCTGCCCGAACGGACACATTTATCTCTGGACGATGGCTGAATTCCCGAAGGTCTGTTTTCCCGTTATAGGAGAGATAGTTAAACCCAAAGATCATTATGACCTCGCAAGCATAAACGGAACGGCTGAATTTGATTACAAGGTCTCCAAAGAAGAAGCTGCAAAGAAGATCGCTGAATTTGAAGAACTGGCTGAGGATATAATCAACGAGGTAATCAGGCCTGAGTATACTGATTTTGAGAAGGCCCTGGCTCTGTACAGCTATTTTACGCACACATACACATATGATTACGATACATTCAGAAAGGTCGAGAGCAACGAGGCTGTAAACTATACTTCCTCATACCGCCTCCTGACCACTAAGACCGGCATCTGCTGTGAGATTGCCGAAGCATATTCTTATCTGCTTTTGCAGGTTGGAGTAGATGCGGCCACAGTCATAAACGCCAAACATGAATGGTCGATCATAAAACTGAATGATAAGTACTATCACATTGATCCGACGTTCGGTCTATCTGACTGGGATAATCTGAGTTATTTCCTGATGAATGATGAGCAGCGCATATACACGGATCTGTATAATGACAAGACTTTCCAGTACGTTGCATATTACGATCCTGAGGTACCGCCTGATTTCTCCGCAAGTGATGATACGTATAAAGCTCTTTGGGATTATCACATGACGTATTTTGATCCCACTGAGAAGAAGATAGAATGCTGGAGATATAAGGAAGACGGGACGGAGAACTTTACATACGATTACAGCGGACACTAGTATAACAGGTGATAATCTTGGAGGCCTGACTATGAGAAACGTATTGATGAAGATAGGAAGATTCGCATATTTATTGCCTTATCCTGTCCTTTTGGTTGTTTGCCTTGTCTTTGAACATGAAGATCTTGCCTTAACGCTCTTGCTTATATTTTTAGCTCCATGGGCCATTGAATCGTTTCTGGTCTTTCTGATTCCTGTATGCTGGATAATCTCTATCGCATGCTTTATCCTGTGCGGCATTCAGGCAAGGAAGAACAAGAGCAGGAAAGAGAAGGCTCAGAATACTGTTTGTGGTATCATATCAGGCATATGGGCGGTGATCCGCATCGCAATGGTGGTTTGGTTCTTTTTGAATATAACTGTGCTTTATTAAGCAGGGGAGACAGGTTCTCGGGTCGGTAAAATGATCATTCTTATTACAGGCGCATCTCATACAGGCAAGACCATTCTCGCACAGAGAATGCTCGAAAAATATGGCTATCCGTATATGTCTGTTGATCATCTGAAGATGGGTCTTATAAGGAGCGGCAATACGGTTCTGACTCCTGAGGACGATGATGAACTCACACCATACCTGTGGCCTGTTGTAAGAGAGATCATAAAGACTGCGATAGAGAACGATCAGAATCTGATAATAGAAGGCTGTTATGTCCCTTATAACTGGAGAGCTGATCTGGATGAAGATTACATATCCCATATCAGATTCGTATGCCTTGCGATGAGTGAGGAATACATAGATTCCAATTTTGAGGCTGTCATTGAGCATGCATCTGATATTGAGAAAAGGCTCTATCCGTCCTGTAACATGGAATGGCTGAAAACGGAAAACAACAAGTACATTGAAGGGTTCAGTGCAGCAGGCGAGAAGATCGTTCTGATCGATAAGGATTACGAAGAGAAGATAAAGGATCTTCTTGATAACTTCTGACAAGGTGACGTTTTATGATCAACTGGATAATGAAAAAGTCCGGCGATATAGCCCTTAAGACAGACGTAGGAAAGCTCGATCTCTCGCGCCTGCCTGAAGATGTCACTGAGATAAAAGACATAAGTTATGCTGATGATAATGATCCCGGACATAAGCTCGATATCTTTGTCCGCATGGACGGCTCGAAAAAGCCCATCCTCATTGATATTCACGGCGGCGGATTTATTTCTGAAGACAAGGCTATGAACAGGATGTTCGGCGCTTATATGGCAAAGCTTGGCTTTGTTGTCTTCGAAATGAATGTCAGACTTGCATATCCCGAGTGGACTGTTTTCGATCAGATAGAAGATATTGATAAAGGCGTCAGGTTTGCCATAGAACGTGCGGCAGAGCATGAAGGTGATACGGATCAGCTTTACATAGCCGGACACTCGTCAGGCGGCGTTCTCGCGTTTACAGAGTGTATGCTGAGTTCTTCTCCTGAGATGCTCGCTGACTTTGGATTAAAGGAGAGAAGCTATAAGTACAAGGGTCTTATTACCGACTGCGGTCTCATGCATTTTTACAAGCGCAGCATTGCTTACTGGGGCATGCGCAAGATGATCTTCCCAAAGCGTTATAAGGAAGATAAGAGATACCGCTATCTGACAGCTGAAAATAATGAGTATATTCAGAAACTGCCTAAAGCGGCCCTTCTTACAAACTCCAAAGATGTACTTAAGAAGATGACTTATTATTTCGACGGCGTGCTGAACCAAAAGGGCGTTGAACACCGCCTTTTCGAATATGGCAAAGACGGGCATACCGGCATAATCTTCAAGCCGTATACGGATGAGAATCTGGCGGTTTTAAAATCTGTAAGGGAATATCTTATTCAATAGAGGATTTCTTCCTCATTGACTTTAGTTCTTTCTCGTATTCCTTATCGTATGTTGATCCGGATTCATCATCAGCATCATTCTTCTTTGACCTGATATATTCTTTGAGTTCATCAACGTATTCCTTGAGAAGGAAACGGTAGGTTCCCCAGGCTCCGAGAGGGAATAACGGTTCGATCAGGATCAAACATACAGTATCGTATACAGGTGTCTCGCTGGCCATAATATTTGGTATATTGAAGAACGGCACAAGGAACGTACATGCGGCACAAAACATCATAATAGAGAAATAGATAACAGGCTCTGCAAGATGTTCAAATATCTCGTAAAGCCTCTCATGACAATAAAAAAATATTATTGCTCCGTACGATATGGTCCAAACGACAAAAATCCAGAACATAAAATTGATTTCACGGGTATAGATTTGATATCCCGCCCCTGCCAAGCCCATGAGCAAACCGACGACTAATATACCGATTACGCAATAAACTTGGAAACTGCTTGCATATCTCCGGTATCCTTTCCAGTATTTAGGCTTGTCGGCAAGCTTTTCAGTATTCTTATTCTCTTGGAGGAGCTTGATAAAGGCTAAGCAGGCCTGTTCTTCCGAATCGAAAATGCTGTGCAGGGTTTTCTTTCCGAGGCTTCCGTAGAATATCTCCCACTTACCGTCTTTGCACCGGATCAGATTAAAGCAGCCGTCGTAAACTGCAGGGCCGTTCAAATTGATATTTTGGGGATCAATATCCCAGTTCTCAAGTTCACTTTCAAGCTGGTCAATATCCATTTAAAGGTCTCCGTCATCTTTTGAAGATTGCTTTTGCTCAGTTTTCCTGCTTTTGCTTCTGATGTGATTAATAAATTCGGTTATGTAGCTTTTTACATTGAAATAGAAAAAGATAAAACCGAAAATTCCGCACACCAGTTCAGTCGTTATCAGCGTGGTGAGGTCTTCGGTATCACCTGCCATTATACTTGGCATGAGAACTACCGGTACTGCGATCATTGCAGCTATACAAAGAAGTGTCAGTATTCCGAATGCAACCGGCTGTGCCACATATTCCAGTTCACCTGCCGATTTGTCATCTTTGTAACCGTATGCAAGCAATCCGAATATGATTATCCAGGCGATAAAGACCCAGAACATGTAGCCGTAATCGTTAGTGTAGATCTGGACGCCTGCGAAAAATATACCGATCAGCATACAGAAGAGCGAGATGCCGATCATCAGCTTCCTGTGGAGTGATGAAGCGTTTTTACGGAAGCTTATCCTGCTGTTATGCTTAGCGTGGCGCTCTTTGTTTTTCAGATCTTTTTTGAGAACTCTGACAAAAGCATCGCAGGCTTTCTCTTCGCTGCTATATACCTGAAGCTTTCTCTTCTGGCCATAGATGCCGTAGAAGATCTCCCACTTGCCGTCTTTGCGGTGATGCAGATTAAAGCGGCCATCGTAAGATTCGATGTCGCCTATATTGATACTGTTCTGGTCGATCCCGAGAGATTCGATCTCCTGATAAAGCTGATTTATATCCATTTTTCCTTTTCCCCTAATGACTTTATGTTAGCATATATAACCTTCCTGCGCTTTGGGAGAATTGTCCTAAAAACGGGATTGGTCTTGTGATAGAATTACCACAATATCAGATGGGGTAAGACATTTTGAACGCGGGAAGTTCACGGGCAAAAACCTTATTGGGATTAAGGATCATTGTGTTTTGGAGGATTAAGATGGATAAGAGGATCGTAGATTTTTTGATCAGGGCCAAGAAGGCAACTTATGCAGGCAAGGGCGCGGAGACTGAATCCTCCAGACCCGGATCCCATGATCTTATATACCGTGAAGATGACCTGATGTATTACGACACTTATCTGGGCGGCGACAAGTTTGCCGGAGAAGAAGCATTGTGGATATCGGATAAGCCGTACTGGAGCATGAATTATGCCGGCCGTGTTACGGGAGATAACTTCAGCGGAGATTTCCTTAAGGAAGCCCTGCTCAATGTCCCTTCCGATAAGCCCTTCAGAGGGCCGGATTTTTATACAAACGGTGATTATACATTTAAGTGTGATGTCACAGGCACTTTCGAATGGTTTCAGGGTTATGAGACCATCAGTTTTAAGGGTAATGTTATCTATGAATGCCATTTCCATGGCGGAATCATAGAATAAGGGTATAATGTTCGGAATTACTTGATCAGGGGAGACCGGAATGCTTAAGAACCTTAGAAAACTCATAAGCTACTATAAGCCTTATATGGGGACATTCCTTCTGGATATGTTCTTTGCTGTTGTGGCTTCGGCCATAGCACTCGTTGTTCCTCTTATCGTCCGCTATATCACATCAGATGTTGTCTATATGCAGGACGGCGCCAAGGAGAGGATAATCCAGCTTGGGATCATTCTTGTTGTTCTCGTGGTTGTGCAGTTCTTTTCGAATTATTACATAACGAACATCGGACACGTCATGGGCGCGAAGATGGAGTACAACATGCGTGCCGAGATCTTTGCGCACTACCAGAAGCTGTCTTTCTCGTTCTTTGACGACCAGAAGGTCGGCCAGTTAATGAGCAGGATCACCAATGACCTTTTTGATATAACCGAACTCCTGCATCACGGACCTGAGAATATCGTAATATCGCTCATTAAGATCGTTGGTGCGTTCATTATCCTGATGGGTATCAGCAAGTACCTGACGGCAGCGGCTTTCATCCTGCTTCCGCTTATGTTCATCTTCGTATTCTTCCTTAACAGGAGGATGAGGAGAGCATTTAAGGAGAACAGACAGAAGGTTGCTGAGATCAATTCCAGAACTGAAGATAATCTTTCGGGTATCAGGGTTGTTAAGTCCTTTGCGAATGAAGAGATCGAGATGGCGAAGTTCAAGGAGGGTAATGATGCCTTCCTGAAGACTAAGAAGAACAGCTATCTTTATCTTGGCCTGTTCCAGTCCGGCATGACTGCTTTCATTCTCCTGGTAAACATCGTGGTAATCATTACGGGTGCAATCCTTATCTCGGACGGTCTTGTTGAGATCCCTGACTTCATTGCATTCCTTTTGTATATCAATACATTCACGGAGCCTATAAGGGTAATCGTTGATTTCACAGAACAGTTCCAGAACGGTTATACGGGCTTTGAGAGATTTACGGAGATCCTTAATATCGAACCTGACATCAAGGACAAGGAAGGTGCAGTGGATCTGACCGATGTTAAAGGCGATATCCTTTTTGAAGATGTATCGTTCAAATATAAGGACGGTGCGCACAGAGTCCTTCGTCACATCAATCTTGATATCGAAGCAGGTTCTTATGTTGCATTGGTCGGATCTTCAGGCGGCGGTAAGACAACTCTCTGCAGCCTCATTCCGAGATTTTACGATGTTACTAACGGCTCTATAAAGATCGACGGCAAAGATGTCCGTGACATCAAGCTCAAGAGCCTCAGGGATCACATCGGAATCGTGCAGCAGGATGTTTATCTTTTCGCAGGCACGGTAATCGAGAACATCAGTTATGGCAGACCCGGTGCAACCAGGGAAGAGATAATCGAAGCAGCCAAGCTTGCTAATGCACATGACTTCATCATGGAACTTCCGAATGGTTACGATACTGATATCGGACAGCGTGGTATCAAGCTCTCCGGCGGCCAGAAGCAGAGGCTCTCTATTGCGAGAGTATTCCTGAAGAACCCTCCGATCCTTATCTTTGACGAGGCAACGAGCGCGCTTGATAATGAGAGCGAGAATATCGTTAAGGAATCTTTGGAGAAGCTTGCGAAAAACAGAACGACCATCGTTATCGCACACCGCTTGTCTACTGTAAGGAATGCCGAGCGCATCCTTGTCCTTACTGAGAACGGTATTGAAGAGAGCGGCACCCATGATGAGCTCATGGCTAAGAACGGAATCTATGCAGGACTTTATAAGTGGAACGCGTGAGGTATAAGTATGGACACATCTGCAGACGAGAGAGACTATAAGCTGTTAGATCAGGACAAGTACACATTCTCGGTAATGTCGAGGATCATCAGAGGCGACCTGGAACTCTGTCTTACTGATCACGAGAAGCTCATTATCTGCTTTAGCGGACAGCCTTATCCGGTATGGATATGGACTCCTGACGGCGCTATAGAAGAAGATATGGAGCGTGCATATCAGATTGCTAAAGAGAACTCATTTTTGGATGGTGAGCACCATTTTAATATCAAGTATGAGCTTGCAGAATACTTCATTAAGAGAGCTGCAGAAGATGGTCTGGATCTTAAGATTACGACCAATCTTTTCGCATACGATTGTCCTGATCCTATAGCTCCGGTATCTGTCATTGATGGTGAACTTCATCAGTGTACGGACGAGGATGTGGACGTGTTGGTCGAGTTTTTTGATATGTTCCATACAGAGCTCAATATCGATCAGGAGAGCAGGGAACAGTACAGACTCTATGTTGAAGACGGAATAAAGACAGGGTCTTTGTATACATGGAAAAATGGCGATGGCAAGATCGTCGCAAGCTGCAACTGGCATCCTGTTCAGGAGATGGCTTCAATAGGTCTGGTATATACGCTCAAGGAATTCAGAAGGAAGCACTATGCTGAGCATCTTGTTTATGAGGTAACTAAGATAGTTCAGGATTCCGGGTATCTTCCTATGCTTTATACGGATGCTGATTATGTGGCTTCGAATAAGTGCTATGAGAAGATCGGCTACATATTAAGAGGCAAACTCTGCACGATAGGATAAGTTATGAGATACAAGTATTGTTTATTTGACCTGGATGGTACACTTACGGATCCTGCGATCGGAATTACTAATTCCGTTATGCATGCTCTTGAGAAGTATGACATTCACGTAGAGGACAGAGCAGAGCTCTATCCGTTTATCGGACCGCCATTGGATTATTCGTTTAAGACTTTTTACGGATTTTCTGAGGAACAGGCTGTTCAGGCGATCAAGTACTACAGAGAGTATTTCAGCGTTACGGGTCTTTTTGAGAATAAGGTATATGACGGTATTCCGGAGATGCTCGAAGCACTTAAAGTAAAAGGCGTTAAGATCGCTCTTGCGACATCGAAGCCTTACGAATTCTCGATAAAGATACTTAAGCATTTTGACCTCTACAAATATTTCGATTTCTTCGGTGCTGCCACGATGGACGGCAGGATCAGCAAGAAAGAAGATGTTATATCTCATCTGCTGGAAGAGATGGGATGTAAGAGCAGGGATGAGATCCTGATGGTCGGTGACAGATATCACGATATCGAAGGTGCTAAGGCAAACGGTCTTAAGAGTGCCGGCGTTTTATGGGGATACGGTTCAAAAGATGAGTTGCAAAACGCAGGAGCGGAGTATATACTTTCCGGACCTTCGGAAATTCCGGAGCTGTTTTAAGTTAAGGGGGATAATATGAAAAACTTACAACTGATCAATGACGACTATCTCGGATATGTCAACAGACTCCGCCATGCCTGCAGGGGTATTGTCGTAAATGACGGTAAAGTGCTTCTTAGTTATGAGTCCAAGAACGACAAATACATGATACCCGGAGGCGGCGTCGAAGAAGGTGAGACGTATGCGGAATGCTGCGAGAGAGAACTTCTTGAAGAGACAGGAATGAAGGTCAGGGCCACAGAAGAATATCTCGAGATAGAAGAACTGTTCTTAGACTGGAAACACATTAATCATTACTTCGCATGTGAACTTATTGAAGACACCGGAATACAGGATCTCACTGAAGGTGAGAAGGCAGCAGGATATAAGGCTGTATGGGTGCCGGTTGAAGAAGCTTTAAAGATGTTCTCGGAATATGAGAGATTCCATCAGACAGCAATTGAAGATTATGGCCTTTACAGACGTGAATACATAGCACTTAAAGAATATGAAAACTGATAGTGGAATATTTGACGGAACACAAACTGTAATAGGACACGGCGCGCAGGCTGATGTCTATCGTTATCACGGCTATGCGTATAAAGTGTATAGACCGGATTATAATCCTGAATGGATAAAGTTTGAGAAGGCGCAGCAGTCTGCCGTAAATGAGACAGGACTTTGTAATGTCAGATATTATGATACAGATGATCTTTACACTGTTAAGATGGACCTTATCAATGGCGAGACGCTTGAGAAGAAAATCCTAGCAGGTTTTGAAGGTGGCTTCGATATTCTTGCTGAAATGTTCCGCAAGGTCCACAGTGCTAAACTTGACGGTGTAAAGATTCCCGGGCTTATCGATACTGCAGGCTTCGGTGTAAGTGAAGAAAACAGGCAAAAGATCATTCCTGTAATCGAGAGACTTTCCGCGAAGTACGGTGAGTGCATATGCCATCTTGATATGCATTTTCTTAACATCATGTTGCCTTTTGACGGAACAGAACCCGTGATCATCGACTGGATCAATGCGAGGATCGCTCCTGCGGTTTTCGATTATGCACGCACATATGTAATATTAAGAGAATGCGCACCGGAAGTTCTCGGCATGTATGAGGATGCTGTTGCGTCAGATATGAGATCTCTTGGCATTACTGATGAGGACTTCGCTGATGCAGTAATGGTCAGCCAGGTTATCCGCGACAGGGAAAAGAAAGACTGATAAAAATGCATTTCGTCGAGGCAAAGGGGATTATCCATACAAAGAACGGATTAAGCGGCATGAATATCTACCGCGGCTGTACGCACGGCTGCATTTATTGTGACGGCAGAAGCCTCTGTTATCAGTTCACTCACAAGTTTGAAGATGTTGAAGTAAAGACAAATGCACCCGAACTCCTAGAACAGGCTTTAAAGTCTAAGCGTACCAAATGCATGATCGGTACAGGTTATATGTCCGATTCTTATAACCATTACGAGCCGGAACTTCGTCTTACAAGAAAGTGCCTTGAGATAATTCTCAAATACGGTTTTGGTGTTGCTATCCAGACCAAGTCTGACAGGATACTTGAAGATATAGATCTTCTCGATGCGATAAATAAGAGATCGAAATGCGTTGTGCAGACAACACTGACAACATATGACGATGATCTTTGCAGCAAGATCGAACCCAATGTCTGCAACACCAAAAGACGCATTGAAGTCCTTGAGGAAATGCAGAAACGTGGAATCCCTACTATTGTCTGGCTTACGCCGATCCTTCCGTTCATCAATGACACTGAAGAAAATATTACTGCCATTGTTAATGAATGTGCGCGTGTTGGTGTTAAAGGAATTATATGTCCCGACATGGGCGTGACCTTGCGCGAAGGCGACAGGGAATATTTCTATGCTGCTCTTGATAAGCATTTCCCGGGGCTTAAGGACAGATATATCCATACATTCGGTAACGCCTATAATGTGCCCAGTCCGGATGCTAAAAGACTGATGCAGTTATTTAGAAGAATGTGCAGAGAAAACGGGATCATAAGTGATATGGATGAGTGCTTCAGGTTCATGAACGATCTGCCTGATAAGCAGATTAGTATTTTTGATCTGTAAACTGCCGCGAATCTCTGTAATTTGACGGAAAATATCAAATAAGATAGTGATTCCCCTTGTGTTATAATTTGCCAAATCGCAGAAATCCGGCTATTGTTATCCTTTTTTATTTAGGTGTCTTTTCGAGTTTTAGGGGGGTTAACGCACAATGGTCCTGAGTTTTTACGTAGTTATTTGTGTGCTTTCTTTGGCTTGCTGCGTTCTGTTTTTCTGGAACAAGCGCAGTTATTATCCTGTGCTTTATGCCCTGGTCTATCTCCTGGCATTGCTGTCTCAGGTCTGTTATGTGCTGCTGGCATTATCTAAGGATGTCAGGGAGGCAGTGATAATCAACAAGGGAATCTATGTCGGCGGATGCTTCTTCCCGCTGGTTGGTATGATGATTGTTCTGTCGATCTGCCAGATAAAGGTGCCCAAGTGGCTCAACTTCATTCTGATCCTTATCGCAACGGCAGTTTATGCACTTGCATTTACGGCAGGTTATTCACCCGTTTTCTACAAGAATGTTGAGATAGAGGAAAGATACGGAATTACAGTCCTTATCAAGGAATACGGACCTTTGCATTCGCTCTTTTATGTCATGATAGGCCTTTTCCTTATCGCGACTTTGGTGGTCCTTGCATACGGCTGGTTTAAGAAGCCCAATATCTCAAAAAGGGATCTTGCTATCGCGGCATTCATGCAGATATTCTCGATCTTCTGTTATTTTATCGGCCGCATGGTCATGAAGGAGATCGAGTGGATGGCATTGGCTGACCTGGTTGACGAGATCGGTTTCCTTCTCATCATGAATCACATTGGCTTATACCGTGTCGACGATCTTGTTATCAGTTCGATCCAGAATGAGGGCAAGGTCGGATACATCGCAATGGACTTTAAAAAGAGATACTTGAGCGCTACTGATACGGCGAAGCGTTTCATTCCGGAGATCGCTAAGAACCATGCAGATCACGAGATCGAAAATGATGAGCTCCGCGGACTGTTTAACAGGTGGATAGACCAGTACAGCGTTGAGAAACTTTCGATCGATCATACATACCACAAGGATAAGTCCATTTATCTTATCCATGTACAGGACCTCTATGACGGCAATCAAAAGCATGGATATCTTCTTGAGATAACTGATGACACTGAGCATCTTGAGCGTATGGAAGACATAGAACGCTATAACATGAACCTCAACAGAGAGCTTATGGAAAAGTCCAGGAAGATAAAGGAGCTTGAATCCCAAAAGGAATCGTAATGCATAAGATCTCATTTAAATCTGTAGTAAAATGCGTAAAGAGCAGTTTTTATTACGGAGGAGCAGGATGAGGATTATTTTCATCAGGCATGGCGAGCCGGATTATGAGAAAGATGATCTGACAAAGACCGGCTATATACAGGCTGAGCAGGTCGCTGAAAGACTTAAAGATGAAGGCATAGACGAGATCTGGTCTTCCACACACGGAAGAGCGTTAAATACAGCTAAGTACACGGCAGAATTATTGGGACTGCCCATAAAGAAGGCAGACTTCATCCGTGAGATCACATGGGGAACAGCAAATGGCGGGAAGATCTTTGCCGGAGGACATCCGTGGGATATCGCTGACGAGATGGCAAGACGCAGTATGGACCTTAACGATCCTGCATG
>CADCJM010000002.1 GCA_902801755.1 Oscillospiraceae bacterium | reverse complement strand
TACTACACGATGATGAACAAGAGGGGTTTATGTGCACAGCTCGGCGCCTGTTATGCCCATCTCCTTCTTCAGTGCGGTGTCGAAGCGATAAGCGTAGGATGCTTTGATCCATCCATCTCACATTCATGGACTTACATGATCATTGACGGAAAGGCTTACCATTCAGATCCCACATGGGCACTTAAGGACACAGAACATACTGACCGTCTTCATCTCTATTATTTCCTGATGGACGATACAAGAAGAAGCGAGAGTTGTCCCGTAAATGACATTCAGTCGCTTATTCTTCCGAACTATCAGGAGAGCAGATCAAATACTGATTTCGCCGCCTCAGACGACAGATTGTTATTCCCGCAGGCCGCGGATTTTGATTCTCTCGATGAAGATAAAAAGGCAGTGCACTACCGCGTAGCAGAAGAGAGCCGGGAATTAGAATACAAATAAAAAGAGGATGCGCCTGCATCCTCTTGTCTTTAGTATTTCACAATAACTCAAACTGACTTTGTCTTGTAGTCCAGGAGATAATAGCTGCCGGACTGGCCTACGCCAACATATGCAGTGCCTGTGCCTACCTTCTCAAGTGTACTGTCAGCTGCTGCCTGATCAGGCGTGAGCTTATAGTATTTCTTGATATCGTCGCCTCTAAGTTCGTTATATACTTCCCACTTGATCTTATAGATCGTGAATTCCAATGTCAGGTTGCCGTCACCTGAATTAAGTGCATAATCAACTATACCAATTGAACTGTAGCTCTCACCTGCACCGCCGTGGAACCAGATCCTTCCGTCTTTATACGCAGGACCCTGGACATCCTTCGAAGGAGCCGGAAGCTGCTTGCATTCATCTTCACTTATACCGACGGAGAAATACTTTCCGACAGTGGACATAATATCTGAAAATGCAATAGTCTCATAATCACATTCGTCCAAGATCTCATACTTGATCTTATCGTAGGAATTTACCTTGAAATGAATGTGCGCAAAGTTCAGATACTGCTCGAGAGTAGCCGTTTCCTTGCTGTAGTCATGGAAATAGATCTCAGTAAAGTTAGTAATGAAAGTATTTGCATTTATCTGCGAGTCGCCTTCGAAAACAACCTTCTCTGCTGTTGTTTTGACGGATTCTGTAGCTAAAGTGGGCTCATCTGTAAATACAATAGGTGCTTCAGTGGAAGAATCGGAAGCAGAGCTCTCTGTTGTAGTAGTTGTTGTTGTAGAATTAGTGTCATCACATGCTGCGAAAACACCAAGTGCCATGCATGCGCATAAAGCCAGAGCGCAGATCTTAGTCTTTCTCATAAATATCTCCCCACAGTTTCAGATATAAGTCCGGGAATTGTCCCAAACGCAATGATTATACCACGCATGGACCGATTGAAAAATCGGTGAGGGCTTACCTTTGGTCAGTTACTGATTAAGTGCGTCTTCTAAAGTGTACCAAGCGAGCACTGCGCACTTGACTCTTGCAGGCACTTTTGAGACACCGGCCAGTGCCGAACAGTCTTCAAGTCTGTCTATATACTCCTTCTCGTCAGCCTCTCCTTTTATCATGCGGAGATAAAGATCCACAAGGCGTTTTGCTTCTTCAACGGTCTTCCCTTTGATAAGGTCGATCATAAGGGATGCGGATGCCTGAGATATCGCGCAGCCGGAACCTATGAAGCCGATGTCTTCCACGATGCCGTTTTCTATCTTGACCTGAAGAACGATATCATCGCCGCATGAAGGATTGTTTCCTTCAAGACTTACAGTCGCACCCGGCACCGGCCTTCTGTTGTGAGCAGCACGGCTGTTTTCCGTTATGATCTGAGAATATAAACTATTAAGATCCAATACCCATTACCTTCCTTGTCTGCTCAACAGAGCGGATAAAAATATCCACATCGTCCATGTCGTTATAGAGCGCAAAACTCGCGCGGAGACAAGATCCGATTCCCAGCCTTTCCATCAGAGGTTCGGCACAATGGTGTCCTGCACGTACACATACACCAAAAGAATCCATTATCGTTGCAGCATCATGCGGATGTACTCCTCTGATATTAAACGATATAAGGCTTCTTGTTTTATCTGAACCTGCAGGATAGATATCGATCCCGCCTAGAGAATTAAGACCATCCAGGGCTTTCTTACACAATTCAGTCTCATGTTCCCTGATCTTATCAAGACCTATTTTTTCCACATAGCGTATTGCTTCAACAAGGCCGGCTTCATCACCAAGATTGCAGGTTCCGGCTTCAAATTTTCTGGGAGGTTTGGCATAAGTCGTTCCGCTCTCATGCACGTGGGAGATCATGTCACCGCCGCTTAAGAACGGTGGCATTTTATCCAGCAATTCATATTTGCCGTAGAGTACTCCTATTCCCATCGGCGCATATATCTTATGTCCAGAGAATGCCACGAAATCAGCATCTATGTCCCTGACATCCACCTTCATATGAGCTACACTCTGGGCGCAGTCTATAACTGCTATTCCGCCGTTCTGATGAACTAACCTTGTTGCAAGCTTTACAGGATTTTCGATTCCCAACACATTGGATACATGGGCCATAGCCAGGATCTTTGTGGAGCTCCCGATCTTTGAAGTCAGTTCTTCTTTTGTATATTCACCATGTTCATCCAGATAGAGATAAACGACTTTGGCTCCTGTGATCTCTGAGACGCGCTGCCACGGAACGAGATTGCTGTGATGTTCCGATACGGCAACCGCAATCTCATCATCTGTTTTAAGATTAGCAAGGCCGTAACTGTAAGCTACAAGGTTTAAAGCTTCTGTTGCGTTGCGGGTGAAGATTATCTCTTCATCCCGCTCAGCATTCAGAAAAGCTGCAATTACGTTTCTTGCTTGTTCATGTACATCAGTCGCTCTCATCGCGAGCTCGTAAACACCCCTGTGAGGGTTAGCATTATCGACTGTGTAATATCTCTTAACGGCAGCCAGCACCACATCCGGCTTCTGCGTTGTCGCAGCGTTATCGAGATATACCAGGCGCATATCGTTTTCGAGCTTGCCAAGTATCTTAAAGTCTTTCTTATAATACTGAGAGAGCATCGAGTCTTTCTCCCATTGATTTCATTACTCTGTTTTTGATCTCTTCATTGCTGATCATGTCGACAACCGGCGAGAACCTGGATTCAATGATAAGGCGCTTCGCGTCTCTTAACGGCACGCCCCTTGACTGCAGGTAGAAGAGCATATCATCATCAAGTCTTGTAGTAGTTGCCGCATGCATTCCCTCAACCCACTCTTCGCCGCAGAGAATAAGCGGTGTCGTAAGATTTGTTACCTCATCCGAAAGCATGACGGTATCCTCGCCTTCATGGCCGATCGCGTGTACGCATCCGCGCTTGAAATCAACAGTCTCCCTCAAGGTCTTATATGCACGACCTGACAGAAGGCCGATTGCCTTGATCTCAGAGAATGTTTCCTTGCCGTAGAAGTTAGTACTGTCATTCATATCCAGCACTTCGTCGTTGTCTGCAAGATACGCCGTCGTTACATTGCAGCGGCTGTTATCACCTATCAATTCGGAACGGATTCCATAAAGCGCACGAAGGCTTCCGATTGCTATCCTGACGACTTCTACATCAGCGTTCTCTTCGGCCTTTATCGCAACACCGCTTCTTACATCAGATCTGATACCTGACAGATTAAGCAGATAGAGCTTTACCTTAGCGTCCTTGTGAGCATAAACCTGTGTAAGGATATCCAGCTGTTCTTCATTCTTGGAAGCAATGATCTGGACGAGCTCTGCTTCAGCTCCTTCAAATACTTCAAGGCATTCTCTTACAACGCCTTCCTTATATTCTGATACGAAGTTGTTATCCCCGCTTTTTGCAGCCACGCTCTTGCACTTGATCACTGATGCGTTAGCCTTTACATCGTTATCAAAATCAGCTCCTGCGCCGCTTACCATGTCATCGAAAACATGACTTACGGAATAGCTTCTTAACTTCTCAGACTTATTTACGTCTCTCTCGAAAATCTCCGGTGCATAGTTGACCTTCAGATGGTTCCATGTAGGCATCGGAATAGTATTTACTTTGTAACTCATAACATTACCCCTGTCAGCCTATGCTGCCTTTCATCTCAAGATTGATAAGGTTGTTCATCTCAACCGCATACTCGACCGGAAGTTCCTTCGCGATCGGCTCAGCAAAGCCGCCTACGATAAGAGCCTTGGCATCGTCTTCGGACAGACCTCTGCTCATGAGATAGAAGATCGAATCTTCACTGATCCTTCCGATCTTTGCTTCATGGCCGATATCGACCTTACTGTTTCTGATATCAGATACAGGGATCGTGTCTGATCTGGACTGGTCGTCAAGCATCAATGACTCACAGGTAACCGCAGACTTGCTGTTTTCTGCTTCACGGGTGATCTTTACTTCGGATCTGAAGTTGGACTTGCCGCCGTCTCTGGAGATCGACTTAGTAGTGATATGAGAACTTGTATTTCTTCCCATATGGATTACCTTTGCGCCTGTATCAAGCTCCTGGCCTTCTCCTGCAAAAGTAATGCCTGTGTATTCCATTCTGGAGTTGTCACCTTTGAGAATGCTCATCGGATAGAGATAGGACGTGTGCGAACCGAATGAACCTGATACCCATTCGATTATTCCGCCCTCTTCAACAAGAGCACGCTTGGAATTCAGGTTATACATGTTCTTGGACCAGTTCTCGATCGTCGAATATCTGACACGTGAATTCTTACCGATAAAGATCTCAACGCATCCGGCATGGAGATTAGCGATGTTGTACTTAGGAGCTGAGCAGCCTTCGATAAAATGCAGATAAGCATCGTCTTCAACGATGATGAGCGTGTGTTCGAACTGTCCTGCACCCGGAGCATTGAGTCTGAAATAAGACTGTAAAGGGATCTCCACCGATACGCCCTTGGGAACGTATACGAAAGAGCCGCCTGACCATACAGCACCGTGAAGAGCCGCAAATTTATGGTCCGTGGGAGGAATAAGCTTCATGAAGTGTGATCTCACTACATCAGCCATATCGCCCTTTAGAGCGCTCTCGATATCAGTATAGATAACGCCTTGTGCTTCAACTTCTTTCCGGACATTATGGTATACGATCTCGGAATCGTACTGGGCACCTACACCGGCAAGAGACAATCGCTCGGACTGGGGGATACCAAGCTTCTCGAATGTATTCTTTATATCTTCCGGAACCTCTTCCCATTTCGCGCTCATCTCACCCTTCGGACGGACATAAGTAATGATGTTATCCATATCAAGTCCGTCTATAGGCGGTCCCCAAGTGGGGATATCAAGTGAGTTATAAGTCTTCAGTGCTTCAAGCCTGAATTCTGTCATCCATTCAGGATCTTCCTTTTCCAGTGAGATCTGTCTTACAACTTTTTCTGTAAGACCGGAATCAACGATCATGGCAGGATCAAGCTTGTCCTTAAAATCGTACAGGGTGCGGTCGATCGCATCTACCCTGGTTTTCTCTTCTACTTCAAACATGATCACACCTCTTCCGTTACTGAGGCATAACCGAATTCATTGATCCTGTCGATAAGACTTCTGTCTCCTGTTCTTAAGATCTTGCACTTGCCGATAACATGGACCTTATCAACATCAAGTCCGTCAAGGATGCTTGCATTATGAGTAATGATGACCAAAGAGTTCTCCTTGTTGTGGAAGTGCTTTATACCTTCAGTTACTGTTTTAACTGCATCGACATCAAGACCTGAGTCTGTCTCATCGAGGAAAGCGAGCTTAGGCTGGAGCATAAGGAGCTGCAGTATCTCTGCTTTCTTCTTCTCGCCGCCGGAAAAGCCCACATTAAGGTATCTGTCCGCATATGCGTGATCCATGCCGAGAGCATCCATCTTCTCTTCGAGTTCGCGTCTGAATGCTACGATTTTTTCCTTAGTTCCCCTGATAGAACCTCTTGCCGTTCTTAAAAAATTCTCCATCGTAACGCCAGGGATCTCCAAAGGATTCTGGAACGACATGAAGATTCCTCTTCTCGCTCTCTCGTCAGGAGATGCATCAGTAATGTCCTCGCCGTCGAAAAGGATCTGTCCGCCCTCAACTTCGTAAGACGGATCGCCCATTACAGCCGAGACAAGAGTTGACTTTCCAACACCGTTCTGTCCCATCAGGACATGGATCTCGCCCGGTTCGATCATTAGATCGACACCGTTAAGGATTGTCTTGTCTTCAACTGCAACCTTGAGATTTATAATTTCTAAAAGTGCCATTAATGTAACCCCATTTCCAAATATTTGTTAGTCTTGTCTAACTCCAAAAAGAATTATATATCAATTTGGTAGGTTTTAAAGGGCGCTTCCTCCTGATATTGCTAAAAGATCGTTGAATTTTCTGGGCTTTCAGGCTTTTTTATTCCCGAATGAAAATCATTTTGGGGCTTAAATTTTATTACATTACTGTGGAATGTAATATTCCCCCATAATATTTAAAATGTGTTATCATAACAAAAGTTAGACATAACTAACATTTTCGCAAATAGATATAGGAGGATAATTCCAATGAGTGAAATTTTCGAGGGAATTCCCGAGATCAAATTCGAAGGCAGCTCGAGCAAGAACCCGTTCGCATTCAAGTATTATGATGCAGACCGCGTAGTTCTCGGCAAGAAGATGAGTGAACATCTCCCCTTCGCCATGGCATGGTGGCATAACCTTTGCGCCAACGGCACAGACATGTTCGGCAGAGGTACTGCTGACAAGAGATTCGGCGCCGCTTCCGAAGGAACGATGGAACATGCAAAAGCCAAGGTTGATGCAGGCGTCGAGTTTATGAAAAAGCTCGGTATTAAGTATTACTGCTTCCATGATGTAGATCTTGTACCTGAAGCTGATGACATCAATGAGACCAACAGAAGACTTGATGAGATCTCTGACTACATTCTCGAGAAGACCAAGGGCACAGATATCAAGTGTCTCTGGGGCACAGCCAACATGTTCTCCAATCCGAGATTCATGAACGGCGCAGGAAGCACCAACAGTCTTGATGTTTACTGCTTTGCTGCAGCACAGGTCAAGAAGGCTATCGAGCTTACTGTAAAGCTCGGCGGTAAGGGCTATGTATTCTGGGGCGGCAGAGAGGGTTATGAGACTCTTCTCAACACTCAGGTAAAATTCGAACAGGAAAACATCGCCACCTTAATGAAGATCGCCCGTGATTACGGCAGGAGCATCGGATTTAACGGCACATTCCTTATCGAGCCCAAGCCGAAGGAACCCATGAAGCACCAGTACGATTACGATGCCGCAACAGCTATCGGATTCTTGAGAGATTACGGTCTTGATAAAGACTTCAAAATGAATATCGAAGCTAACCACGCAACACTTGCAGGACATACATTCCAGCATGAACTCCGTATCAGCCGAATCAACGGCATGCTCGGTTCAATCGATGCAAACCAGGGCGATATCATGCTCGGCTGGGATACAGACTGCTTCCCGAGCAACATCTACGACACAACACTCGCTATGTATGAGATCGTCAAGAACGGCGGACTTCCTGTAGGCATCAACTTCGATTCCAAGAACAGAAGACCCAGCAACACATACGAAGACATGTTCCACGCATTCATCCTCGGAATGGATTCATTCGCTTTCGGTCTCCTTAAGGCTGCCGAGATCATCGAAGACGGCAGACTCGAGAAGAATATCGAAGAGCGCTATTCTTCATTCAATTCCGAACTCGGACAGAAAGTCAGATCCGGCAATGTCACACTCGCAGAGCTTGCAGACAGAGCCGCTGAACTCAAGGCACCTGCTGTTCCCTGCTCAGGAAAACAGGAATATCTTGAAGGTGTACTGAACAACATAATCATTGCCAACAACTGATCGAAGTTAAGATCAAGACTATAAAGGGGTTGCTCAAACGAGCTGCCCCTTTTTTAGCGCCGTCAAAAGCAGATTCAAATAGATAAGTAAGAGACAGCTTTTCGCGACAGGCGGATCCGGACGAAATTTTTACACCAAAATGTTATATATGAATTTTGGTGTAAAAAACATGCCTTTTTTTACACCGCTTTCGCTATATATGAAAGTGGTGTAAAACCTCGCGGAAAATGCAGCGATAAAGACCCTCGCGAAAAACGACGATGCATAATCCAGTAAAAAAGGGGCCGTCTCTATTGAGACGACCTCCTTTATACTATTGTGCCATTCGGGTAATGGTTGCTTATTTATGTTTAGGAATTTCTTGCTTTCTTTAATGCAGCAAATGATTCATCGCTTAATACATGTTCGATCCTGCACGCATCAGCTTCAGCGGTCTTTTCATTAACTCCGAGAGACATGATGAAATCTTTCAGAACAATACGTTTCTCGTATATATTCTTTGCGATGCTCTCACCTTTCCGGGTCAATGTTATATACCCTTGCGGATCGATCTTTATATAGCCCTCGGTCTTAAGTTTTCCCATAGCGCGGCTTACGCTCGGCTTCGAAAAACCCAAGTGATTTGCAACGTCCAACGAACGTACCGGCTCATCTTTCTCAGAGAGCACCAATACTGATTCAAGATACATTTGCCCCGATTCTCTAAGGACCATAAAACCTCCTGTTCTTCTAAAAGGGAGAAGGACTGCCGCCTCATCAAGACGGCAGCCCCCCTAGACATGATGTATAAACAGAGGAGAAATCATTTCTTAACGTTAAATGCGCGCATCTGCGGATAATCTGCTGCGTCGCCTAATTCTTCCTCGATTCTCAAAAGCTGGTTGTATTTAGCAACTCTCTCAGAACGTGAAGGAGCACCTGTCTTGATCTGGCATGTATTAAGAGCTACAGCAAGATCAGCGATAGTGGTGTCTGCTGTCTCACCAGATCTGTGAGAAGCGATTGCAGTATAACCGGCCTTATGAGCCATCTTGATAGCTTCAAGTGTCTCAGATACAGAACCGATCTGGTTGAGCTTGATGAGAATGGAGTTGCCGGCACCGAGAGAGATTCCCTTTGAGAGTCTTTCTGTGTTGGTTACGAAAAGGTCATCGCCTACGAGCTGTACCTTGTTGCCGATCTTGGCAGTCATCTTCTGCCAGCCTTCCCAGTCTTCCTCATCAAGACCATCTTCGATGGAGATAATAGGATACTTATCAACAAGAGACTCCCAGTGAGCGATAAGCTCGTCTGATGTGAAATCCTTGCCTGACTTGGGCTGATGATAGAAGCCCTTGCCCTTCTCACTCTTCCACTCGGAAGAAGCGGCATCCATAGCGATCATGAAATCCTTGCCGGGCTCAAAACCTGCAGCCTTGACAGCTTCAAGGATCTTCTCGATAGCAGCTTCGTCACTGTCGAGCTTATTGGGAGCAAAGCCGCCCTCATCGCCTACAGCAGTAACATCGCCCATCTCTTTAATAAGCTTCTTCAATGTGTGGAATACTTCAGCACACCATCTTAAGCCTTCCTTGAATGAAGGAGCGCCAACCGGCATGATCATGAATTCCTGTGTATCAACAGCGCTGTCTGCGTGAGCACCGCCGTTTAAGATGTTCATCATAGGAACAGGTAATTTTGTGCCCTGTACGCCGCCTAAGAATCTGTAGAGCGGGATGTCAAGAGCATTCGCTGCTGCTCTTGCTGTTGCAATAGATACAGCGAGGATCGCGTTAGCACCAAGATTGGACTTATCCTTTGTTCCGTCTGCCTCGATCATTGCCTTATCAACAGCATAGATATCTGAAGCATCAAGTCCTGTGATGGCATCGCAGATTACCGTATTGATGTTCTCTACGGCTTTGGAAACACCTTTTCCGAGATATCTTGACTTGTCACCGTCTCTTAATTCCAGAGCCTCGAATTCGCCCGTGGAAGCGCCGCTCGGAGCTGTTCCTCTTCCGATTGTACCGTCATAAAGAGTAACTTCAGCTTCAACTGTAGGATTTCCTCTGGAATCGAGGATCTCTCTTCCGTAAACATTTACGATTTCCAAAAAGTTCATGTTGATCTCCTTCATCTCAAATGAGATTTGTATTTTTTCAGTTCGCCTTTTTAGCGCCCTGATTTGCAACTGCTTTCATTTTCGCTTCAATAGCAGACTGGTCACCAAGATAACGGTGGCTTATAGCCTTGAAGTCATCACCGAGCTCATATACAAGAGGTGTTCCGGTAGGAATATTAAGACCTAAGATATCTTCATCAGAAATGTTATCGAGATACTTAACGAGAGCTCTTAAAGAGTTTCCGTGAGCAGCGATAAGAACACTCTTTCCTGCACGGATCTCCGGAACGATAGTCTCAAGATAATAAGGGATGACTCTCTCGATCGTTGTCTCGAGGCTCTCTGTCAAAGGCAGGAAATACTTATCAACATATTTGTAAGCAGGCTGCTTTGCAGGATTTCTATCGTCATCTTCTTCCAATGCCGGAGGTTTTACATCGAAAGAACGTCTCCAGATCTTTACCTGATCCTCGCCGTATTTCTCAGCTGTCTCAGACTTGTTTAAGCCCTGCAGAGCGCCATAGTGGCGTTCATTAAGCTTCCATGACTTGATCTGGGGAATATAGATCTCATCCATCTCGTCAAGGACAAGATTTGCCGTATGAATAGCTCTCTTAAGAACAGATGTGAAACATACATCAAAAGAGATACCCTCTTCTTTAAGAAGTCTGCCGCCGTTCTTTGCTTCTTCTCTTCCGGCATCCGAGAGATCAACATCGGTCCAGCCTGTGAAAAGGTTGGCCTTGTTCCATTCAGATTCACCGTGTCTTATAAGTACGATTCTGTAACTCATTTTTACTCCCGTTCTGATCAGTTTTTCTGATCTGAAAAAAATTAAGATGCAAGTGCTGCGCCTAACTTCTTGCAGCTCTCAACACCGTCAGCGTCAGGTGCATCGTTAACCGTAACGCTGTCACATACAAGGTTTGCACCTGCTGCCTTGCAGCGGTCTTCCCAGTTTCTCATCCATTCACCGTCGCCCCATCCGTAAGAACCGAAGAGTGCGATCTTCTTGCCTGAAAGAGAACCTTCGATTGCCGTGAACATAGGATCGAACTCGCCTTCCTCAAGGACCTCGGCGCCCATTGCAGGACAACCGAATGCGATCGCGTCGAATTCAGCTACCTTATCTGCTGTAAAGTCAGAAGGACCAAGAACAGATACCTCTGCTCCCTTCTCCTTCATACCGTCAGCTACAGCGTTTGCCATAGCTTCTGTATTGCCTGTACCACTCCAAAAAACAACTGCTGTTTTCATTTATATATTTCCTTTCTATGGCGTCAGCACGCCGTTGTTAACTTTTCTATGGTGCATCCTTCCCTAAGCCTTCTGCAGTAGACTGATGTGCACTTGTTATAAAGAGCAAAGCGCTTTTTAGCTTCATCAACATCGCCGTAAACTTTCCAGCAGCCGATGCACTTAGAGCCGCATGCGTTGTTATCGATAAAGCCTCTTACATCCTCTGACGGATACCCCAGGAAAAGACCGATCTCATGCGGGAATTCATCAGATTCGAAAAGCTTGCTTACCAGCGCCTTTACGCTTCCCTCAAGATCCTCAGGTTCATAACCTAATTCGGAAAGAAGTTCCCTGACGTCATCTTCCATGAAATACTTTCTAAGTTTCTCCGGACGGTACATATAGACCAGAGAAGGCTTATTGTCAGAACAGACCGGAATGAGGCGAACACCGTAAGGATGGAGTCTGATGTTAAGAGAACGGACATGTTCCAAAGTGTATTCGTTCGTCTGTCCGATACAGTTGAACAGACTGCCTACCTTTATGCCCGCAAGAGTAGGTGCACAATTTCTCACCACCACCTCGTCAAACATCGGAAGATTCCTTTCTAGAAGTTTCCTTCGGTTATTCCCCATTTACATCTGTTAGTCTTAACTAACCGACAAAGAATATACCAATTTGTTTCTGAGATGTCAATAAAAGATTTGAGTGAAATGAAAGATATTTCCTATCAGACAGGCAGGATTATCCGGAACACGCCTGTATCCTTAACGCTTGCTTCACTTTTCGAGCTGATTTATATATACTGTTTTCGAGTTTTCCGACAGAATTTTTTCAGATTGTTTGTTAATTCCTATTGATTTGGTGGGTTTTACCCTGTATTATATTTGCATGCCATAAAAACCTGTCTCAGACGGCAAACGCTTAATAGTATCATGTGTATAATCTTTCCTCTATCTGTACATGATCGCCGTCTGATTCATGATCTTTTGTTACAGTCAGTAACATAAATAATCGCCCGGGAACGCTTATGTTTCCGGGCTTTTAATTGACTATATCTCTTCAATCAGATGAGCAACATCAGGCCCAAGAACATAACTGCTCCGCTCCAGTTCGATGCACCACCGATCCTCGTAATAAAAAGGACTGCTGCGATAGGGATGAAATTTATCACACATGCCCACTGAGGAAGTGAAGTGGCACCGCTTACGACAGCAATAAAGAGGACCACACCGAGTGTTATCATTCCGATATAGCAGCAGATCATGGTAAGTGATGTATCCTTCATGAACTTCACTACCGCTTTTCTGGCTTCATCGGACCTTCCCATCTGCACATAGAACCATTCCCCTACACCACAGAACACATGGTGCGCAACGCCAAATGATAAAAGGACTCCCGTCGCAATGAGGATTATCACTGCGAAGGTTTTCGAGAACTCCGACATCCAAAGATAAAGTCCGTAATAACCGCAAGCAACCATAAGAAGAGCAAGACAGCCTGCAAGCATTGATATCAAAGGATTTCTTAAGGGCATGTTCTCGAAAGTTTCAGAGAGGATCTTATTGTCAGACATCTTCGTAACATCAAGTTTCCTGCCGCCCGGAACATAAGTGATCAGGCAGTCACAGCATCCGCATATAAGATGCCCTGCAATTGCGATCAGGAAAAGGATCTTAACTAAATTCATTTTTGACCTCCTGTAACAGCAGTCTTTTTAACAGCAAAATACAATGCCAGGCACATAAATGCCCATCCCCACGATTCTCCGCACGCGGCAAGGAAAGCCAGCCTGCTTCCCAAAGCGGCCATTACGGCTGCGATTATCTTGGAAACGATGCTCAGTCCTATCGGACATAATATGAAAGCAGCTTTATTGATTCCCAGCTTTCCTTTTAATGCGAAATACATATAAGCGACCGTTACGGGTATATCACACAGGAAACACCAGATCAGGAACGGCAACATAGAAACAGCAACAGGAAGCATATATACCGGATCAGCCTTGCTGACATCAAGTCCTGCGCGAAGAGCCGCCTGCAGCATCAGAAGACAGATGCAGCATGCACAATGAAAAGATACGAACATCATGGGAGCGGACTTTAAGCCGAATCTCATGAGCTTATACATTTTCGAATCTTTAGAAATGCCTTTGATATCCAGGAATTCCATTATCGCAGGCGCATAGTAAAGACATCCGAATCCCGAGAGGATCCCGAGAAAGAATGACAATACATAAAACCATACCGGAACATCTGCGATGGCAGTAGTGGTAATACCAAATACGATCGGCAGCCCGCCTTCAGGTTCGTAGCCTATAAGCCAGTCACCTACACCGCACAAAAGCAGTGAGATAAATCCGAAGATAAATACCGCTTCAAGTTTTTTCTTTTTAATTTCATTGATCATTTTCATTCACCCTCTTATTTTTCCCTGCTGACGATAAAGCCGTTTTCGTCACGGACTGTCCTGTATTTATCTGCTATCGGATTCTTATCTCCAACGACAAGATAATCACAGACAGAACTGTTGCCGCAGGTGCCTTTCCTTATGAGTGCTCCATGGATCTGACTTATTCCCCAGTAGTCACTGTTGCAAAGGAGAGGCAGCACATGAAGCAGTCCGTGTGATTTCGCGAACTCGGCATGCGGACACTGCGTAAAGCTGTATCTTGCCGCATGATTAGCCTTGTCATAAGGTGCATCCACATTAATGAATCCGGCCGGATATCTAACAGCGTCTTTCCTGTCTCTGTTTCCGCTCTTTCGGAAAACTTTATCGATGAGCCACATGTCGCGCGGACGGTTCAGATTGAAGATCTTTCCGAGCTTTTTAAAAGGAGACATGAACATCTCATAGACCATGTCCTGAAGCTCTGAGACCGGCGGCTTGTCAGGCAGTGCGGGATATAATGCGAAAACAAGAAGGCCGCCGTAGATCGCCCTGCTGTGACCGTTTTTCGAGCCGCCGTAATCAGGGCAGGTCTTCAGATATCCGTTATAGTTATCTTCGACTCTTTTCCAGATGTTTTCGGCCTCATCTCCATAGCGTGAACGAAGCCACTTCTTAACACCCTTTCTATAAGACAGTTTATCTAATTGAATATGTCCCATGTTGTACCTCAGAACAGTGTGCAGATCCAGGCGATGAGCGCTGAGATCGGGAAGAATGCGATGACGTGTGCAAGATGTGTTTTCCAGTTGTATCCGAAAAGATAATGACCCAGCACAGGCTTGCACTCAGGATAAAACCGCGGGAAGAAATTGAATCCGGCATTGCAGAGCAGCACCCAGTCAAAGAAGCCGATATCGTAAGCTTTAAGGAGCAGGAGCATGATGAGGAACCTTCCAAAAAGCTGCCAGAATGAAAGACCATCACGGATGCCCATTACAGCGCCGATAACGATTGCTCCAATCATCAATGCAAAGGCCAGGATGATAATTATCCATCCGACTATATGCTGGCCCTTGAATCTTTCCGGTTTTGTGTCCGGGACCGCGTCTCTTACTTCCTTTGGAGCAGATGAGAAAAAGCTCTTATTCTGCACAAACCCAACGCCTCCCAGAAGGAGCAGGAAGAGCCCTGCCATCATCATGACTGCAAGTAATAACGTGATCAGGATCTGCATGATATCACCTCACAATAATGTACATATGAATGCACAGATCAGCAACTGCATATACAATGGTTCCGATAATTCCGGCTAAAGCCAGCTTCCTGTTATTTGATGCCATAAATATATTCCTTAACGGGGTTTTCTTGCCACGCTGTGAAGTCTGCAGAATCCGCGCTTTTCGAAAAGTTCCATCTTAAGACCCGAGTTCCTGCAAAGCATATCCACATCTTCTTTTCCGTAGATCCTTACATCACCGTGACCAATGAGATTGATAAGCGGCATCTCTATGTGGTTGCAAAACCACCTCGTTGCCTTGCCGTTCATCGTCATGTCACGAAGGATCAGTCTTCCGCCCGGCTTAAGCACTCTGTATACGCTGTTGAAGAAATCCTGCACATTCGGATAGTGATGGAAACTCTCACAGCAGATGACCGCATCAAACGAGTTTGCATCGAAAGGAAGATTCTCACAGTCGCCGACTACAAACTCCACACCGGGCAGGTTCTTTGCCCTGGCTACTTCGATCATCTTGGGAGTTAAGTCAATACCGGTATAATGCTTCTCCGGATACTTCTCATACAGAAGTGATATCATCGGAGCCGTACCACAGCCGCAGTCAAGCAAACTGTCGAAAGGCTCTTTCTCAAGCTCTGCAAGAACATCAGGATAGTCCTTCTTGCACATCTTATATACGCCGGCCTGGTCAGTCTCATAGACACTTGCTGCCTTGGTGAATTCCTTTATCGATATTTCCTTGTATTCCTTATCGTTCATAAGTCTTATATCTCCATGATTTCATCGATCGCTTTAAGAACAGGTTCGGCATACTTTCTCTCGCCGAACAGCCACTGCTCATGCTGCATGTCAAACTCCCTGATATCAGGATCACGGAAGTATTTGAGATATCTTTTCAGGTACTTCTCACCCATCTTTTTCGCATAGATGAAATGAGCTGTTGTGCCTTCGACATGTATATCGTCTTTTAAGTGAGTCAGAAGATCTGTGTAGTATTCATTCTTTATCGATCTGACGTCGAACTTCGAGAATGCATTGATGAACGAATCTGCGACCTCATTGCTCATCTCGAAAGAATCCATCAGCATCTTCTTTGTCTTCTGCTTTTTCTTCTCGCTCTTTGTTACGCCTGTAAGCAGAGGTGTTACCAAAGCAGCCTGAAGCTTTGCTGCAACAACGCCACTCTGGTCGAGATCTGAGCTTCCGAAGATCCCGTGGTCAACGTGAACGTTTTCACGCATGATCAGCTGTCCGACAAAGGTCCCTCCGAGAGAAGAACCGAGCGCACCGTCGATCCTGCCGCCGAAGTTATCGATGATGTATTTCTCTATCTTCTCAGTAACAGTGATCATATCAGGAAAGATAAGATCACTTCCGTCAAAGCCGTCGTAGTTAACGCAGATCAGATGATACTTCTCTTTAAGATCATCTATGACGTTTAAGAAGTTAGACTGCCAGTCGCAGCATGTGCCGGGCAGGAGCATCAGAGTCTTGCCCTGCATGTTTCCAATCTCATCAAATGTCATCCGAATATCCCCCTCTTTTTATAGTGCTCAGATACGCATCCGAGGAAATCATAGCCGGTATCTTTTATGACCTTCTCAACGAGAACTGAATCAGGCTGTTCGTCACTTAAGAATGTTGCTTCTTTCTTTGCTCTGGAAGCCTTCACCTTCTTAGCTTCAGGAACCGCTTTTCTTATTGCATCACTTACATGTGCCTCGCACATTCCGCACATCATTCCGTCTACTTTAATGGTTGTCTTAAACATAATTACTCCCTGTTCTTTAATACTTCTGCCGGTGTTATCTTTCTTATCCTGTTTGTAAGAGCAAGATTTATTATCAGGTAAAGTCCTATGATCACTCCGAAGATCGCCACATACATCTCAGGCGGATAATCCGGTCTTATACCGACGCCTACATTGCTTACGAGATATCTCGAATAGACGTAATCCATGATCATCTTACAAAGCGGTATTACGATAAGTGCGCCTATTGCGACCAGATAGAAATTGCCGTCCAGATACATCTTCCTGACTTCTCTTCTCCTGAATCCAAAGATCTTCATGAGCGATATATTGAATGACGATCTGTCGATCATCATCTTTATCATGAGATACATTACGACAACAAAGATTACTGCAGAGCCCGTCGACATTGTTATGATCATAGGTCCCATCATGTCGGAATAGATGCCGGCGGATTTCTCGATCTCGCTTTTCGAGACTGTGGAATAAAGTCTTCCGCTGTCGATATCAAGGGCGTGATCTGAGAAAACGACATTGTAGTAATCGTCAGCCAGGCCGAACATATCCCTTGCTCTGTCTATGTCCATGAACACCATCATCGACGCGGAATAATCGAATATATTCGACACCCTGAAAGCATATAATCTGCCTCCGTTGGTATCCTTGAGAGTAAACTCGTCGCCAACAGAAAGGTTATATTTGATAGCCACTGCAGAACTTAATACGATGTCCGTATCATTATCCGGAAGATCTCCGGTATCAAAGAACGGATTATCCTTCGTTATACCCATAAGAGTGACATCGAATGTATAACCGTAAATCTCTTTCTTAAAGCCTTGTGCAATGGCCTCATATCCGCCTTCAGGCACTTCCTCTGTCGGATATTTGTAGTTATACATGTATTCAAATTTTGTCTGGCTTACGTTGTACTCTTTAACATTATTGCAGTATACAAATGTGTTGAGAGCCATAAGTGCTACAAGAAGGCTCATGAACATGCCGAGAATGACCGCAAGTCCTGCACGGATCTCACGCAGCATCTGTCTGATCCTGAAGAGGTTGATGAACTTCAGGCCCTTGATATTAAGTTCCTTGCCGCGGACGGCTTTCTTCTCATTGCGGAGAAGCGCCAGTGGCGTCTTCTTAAGTCTCTTGCGTATGACCAGGACATTTACGATAAATGCGGTTACCGGAGGTACTACAAGGCCATATATAAGAATAAAAGGTGTTATCTCGACTTCCAGCTTAGGCATCGAGTAGTAGCCCAAAGAGTCAGCAAGCTGTGCTTCTATTCCCGCAGGAGTCAATACAGCTATCAATGTACCGATCACGCCTGAGACAAAAGTCACGATGACGGGCACTGCGACATAGCTTAAAGTGAGCGTCCTTCTCTTTACTCCCATAGAATAAAGCGCACCTATGACCGAGCTTTCCTGATCGATCGTATGAACGATGAATACCGATATTACGTACGCGAAAAGCACTACGAGCAGTATTCCGAAGATAATGCTCGCGGAATAATTGATCTGCACGTCATCAGCGGCCGCGTCGATCCTCGGGTTATCACTTTTATTCATGAACAGTATTAGATTGGATGTCTTGATGTCGAAAACATCATCTACAAGTTCATTCGCCTCATCCGAGAGTTCATTTACTCCGTCAGAAAGTTCTCTAGCGCCCTTTGCAAGATCCTTTGCGCCCTTATTTAATTCATCTGTGCCGTCGTAAAGCTCATTAATACCTTTAGAGAGTTCATCCGCACCCTTCTTAAGTGCTGATGTGCCTTTATGAAGAGCGGTTGCACCGCTTCTTAATGCGTTGCTGTTCTCTTTCAGCTTCTTGATACCGTTATAAAGAGAATTAGCACCGCTGCTCAATGACTTCGCTCCGGAATCAACTCCTGCAACGCCGCTCTTGATCTGGGAATAACCGTCTGCCAGGTCTTTTGCAGGACCTGCAAGGGCTGCCGCAGCGCCTGCAACATATGGGTCTTCGCTCTTAGCCATGGCTGCAGCGCCCTGAGCATACTGGTCAACGGCACTTCCGTATTGCTTAGCACCTTCATTCAATGCCTTTGTGCCTTTTGCAAGTTTGGAAGCTCCGTCAGATACCTGAGATGCACCTGAAGCCACCTTGCTCACACCGTCGGTATATGACTTGACACCCTTTTCCATCTCGGCGGCACCGTCATCAAGCTCTTTTACGCCCTTCTTAAGATCAGGCACCGCATCCTTAAGCTCTTTAACACCGTCTTTGAGCTCTCCGGTGCCGTCAGCAAGATCTTCGGCTCCGTCAGCCAGTTCGTCAGCGCCGTCTTTCAGCTCTTTTATGCCATCAAGGAGATCGTCCTTTTTCTTAGTCAGTCTTTTCCAATACTCTTTGAAATATTCGTCATCGATATCATCGACATTGAATTCTATATCTTCCAGCGTATTCTTAAGTTCTTCCTCGCTCATGGAGCCGTTAAGAAGATAAGCGTAGTAATATTCTTCAGAAGACAAGGAACTTCCTGTGGAATACAGATCCTCATATGCTTTCGGAGTTAAGAACAGAAGCCCGAAGGATTTACTGTCAATGACCGAATCAGAGACCTTTTTAAGGAGGTTGTTGTAATCAGGTGCTGCACCGATTCCTGATACAGTGAACGCCTTCTCACCGATTTTTACCTTATCACCTATATGTACACCGTTTACTTCAGAAAATCTCCTCTCGATAATGGCTTCCCCGTCATTTGCAGGAAGCGCGCCTTCGATTATTGATATTTTGTTGATATTCTCCCTTACTCTGAAGACTCTTAATACCTGCTGATCGTTTAAAGGATAATCAGCATAGAACATCTTCTCTATAGAGACTCCTCTGGACGTGATTTTCGAGAGCTCCTCATCACGCAAAGGCACGAAAACAGAGAACTCGCCGTCTTCCCTGCAAAGTTCCCTGTCTCTTAATTCCGTGTAATCGATTACCGTAGCTGCAGCGCCCATGAGGCTCGTTACGATAAAGATAGAGAAAATGATCAGTAGCGATAAGGCTATGTATCTTGCCCAGCCGGCTTTAAGATCTCTTACCGCTCTTTTAAATAATATCCACCCCATATCAGAGATCCTCCAGTTCCGCTGCCGGGGTCTTCACTTCGTTATAGTAATCCTTGTATATCTCTCCGTCTTTCAAATAGATAACATGGTCTACCATGTTCTTTATCGAGTTATTGTGGGTTACGATCAGCATCGTCGTGCCGTACTGCTTGTTGATCTTCTCCAGAAGGACCAGGATATCTCTTGATGTCCTTGAATCCAAAGCGCCCGTCGGTTCGTCACAGAGAAGCACCTTAGGATTCTTAACAAGTGCCCTTGCGATCGCACAGCGCTGCTGCTGGCCTCCCGACAACTGTGAGGGAAACTTCTTCTGATGCTCCGTAAGACCGAGTATATCTAAGAGCTCATCAACATTAAGCGGGTCCTTAGACAGGTATTCGCACACCTGGATGTTCTCTCTTACGGTTAGATTCGGAACAAGATTATAGAACTGGAAGATGAATCCGAGATTGTCTCTCCTGTAATCCGAGAGGCGTTCGCCCTTAAGGCCTTCAATAAGCGTGCCGGCCACGGAAACGTTACCCGAATCTATGCTGTCAAGGCCGCCGATGCAGTTAAGAAGCGTGGACTTGCCGGAACCTGATGTGCCCTGGATAACGCACATCTCGCCCTTCTCAACCTTGATATTAATTCCTTTAAGGACCTGGGCATAACTGCCGCCTTCGCCATAAGACTTTTTTAAATCTTTAGTTTCAATATACATAGTCAAACTCTCCGTTAATATGTCTGACTATATGTTAGTTCACGCTAACTGTAATATTACATCTATGTTTTTGACAAGGATTAAGAACCACAGAGGTTTATCTATGGTCAAAAAGTTAATATACGCTAATTTTTGTAAACCTAAACTGATTCTGATTCTCAAAATCAATAAATTCAGGCATTTAGAGCTCTTTATTCTTTTTAAGATAAACTGCCTTACCGTGTTTGATCCCCAGAACATAATCACAGCATTCCGAGATAAGCTCAGGATCGTGCGTGGAGACTATGACCGAAGCTCCCATGGAAGCTAATTCCTGTAAAAGTTCTCCCACCTTCTCCATATGCGAGTAATCCAGACCCGATGTAGGCTCGTCAAAAAGCAGGATCTCAGCACCGGATGCAATTGCCGAAGCTATTGCAACACGCTGTTTCTGCCCGCCGGACAATGCCATAGGGTGAGTATCCTTATATCCCAAAAGCCCCAGGCTCTCAAGAATCTCATCGCAGCGCTTCTCATCTTCATCTTTCATAGAGAGCATGACTTCAGACTTAACGCTGTCCGTAAAGAGCTGATGGTTAACGTCCTGCATGACCAGATAACAGATCTTCAGGATCTGCCTTCCCTTATATGTCTTACCGTCAAATACTATCTTTCCCTTGCAGTCGCCTTCAAGACCGCAAAGGCACCTTAAGAATGTGGACTTGCCGGTTCCGTTAGGCCCGACAAGACCGATCACCTTACCTTTGGGGATCTTTAAAGACGGAATATTCAGGTTAAGAAGATCTCCGTCCGATTCTTTAAACTTCTTTTTGAAGAGCAGATACGGACGTGTTTTATAGCTGAAGAAGAAATCTTTGAGTTCAATATTGTTCTCAACATCGCAGAATAAAGATGTACTCTCACCGCGGATATCACGGATAAGTTCTTCTTCCAGTACGACCGGTCTTAACTTATAAGTCTTTACCTCTTCCTCGCCCAAAGAATTAAACTCATCGCCTGTCCACTCCCTTGCTATCTTGCCGTTTTCCATATAGATAACGCGGTCTACGGCATCCTTCAGATACCATAATCTGTGTTCTGAGATGACGATAGTCTTGCCCTGTCTCTTCCACTCCATGATTATCCCGCGAAGAAGTTCGATGGAATCGAAATCGAGATTTGACGAAGGTTCATCGAGAAGGATAACATCCGGCAGGAGTGCCGCTACAGAAGCACACGCGATCCTTTGCTTCTGGCCGCCAGACAGATTGAAAATACTTCTTCCCAGTATCTCATCGAGATCCATCTCAGCCACGACATCATTTAATCTGGCCTTAATTTCTTTGGGCTCAAGGCCGATATTCTCAGGTCCGAAGACGATCTCGCCGTCGGTATCAACCGAGAAGAACTGGCTCCTGGGATTCTGGAAGACCGTGCCGACAGTGCCGGCAAGCTTATGCAGTTCAGTCTGCTTTATATCGTGTCCCGCAACCCTTATATCACCTTCGAGTTCACCTGAATAATAATGCGGTATAAGGCCGTTGATGAGCCTTATTATTGAAGTCTTGCCTGAGCCTGAAGCACCGCAAAGAAGGACCGTCTGGCCCTTTTCAATATGGAGATTGATGTTATTAAGAGATCCGTCCCTAGAACCCTTGTACTGAAAGTTTACGTTTTCGAGATCGATGATACTCATAATAAATACTTATACACGACGAAGATAACTGTCGAGGCAGTAAGGAAAGCCATAAGCAGGTAATCTGCAAGCCCGAGCTTAAGCTCTATTAAGCTTGACCTTTTGTTCTCTCCGCCGAGACCTCTGGTGATTGCTGCCGCCGACAGTTCTTCGCCTATGTTAACGCACGAGAAAAGAAGCGGTATCATTCTGAATTCAAACATCCTGAGGACATTGCCGCCACCTAACATGACGCCTCTCATCCTCATGGCATCGTTGATCGAAGAATATTCTTCCTTGATCGTCGGGAAAAATCTCATTACAACTGCCAAAGAAACTGCGATCCCGTCCGGGACATGCATCTTCTGCATGCAGGACATGAACTCGCCGATCTTTGTAGTTCTTACCACATACCATGCCGTGATGATTGCCGGCATGAACTGTACTACTATTCCGCAATATCCTATCAGCAGTGATGCGATAAGGCCTTCTGACTGCTCAGACAGGAAGTAAAAAGTCAGAACAAGAGCTGAAGCATACGCCAATAAGAATTTCAGAGCGGAAGAATACTTCTTCTCAAGGATCATGAGTATTATCGGTATCAGAGTAATGGACAGTCTGATAGCCCACAAGAACGGTGTTGTCGCACTCATCATGACAATGAGTGATACGACAAATACCATATACAGCTTTGTTCTGGGATCGAGTCTCATGTTATACGATTCCGGCCTTCTCGAAATGCTTCTTTACAACAGCCTTGCCGATAACAGCTCCGATGCATCCGAAAACGAAGCAGAGAACAACAAGGATTCCGATCGTCTTTACATTGATCGCCGCAAAGAGATTATTTGCATATTCAGCAGAAAAACCGCCGTCGATAAGATCCTGACGGTAGGATTCAGCAGTTACAAGGATCGGGAAATAGTTTGCACAAATCCAGAGATTGAAAATACCAAAGCTTATAACAATCTTCTTAAAGCTCTTATACTGACCTGATTTGGCAATCAGATCTGCAATAACACCTGCGCCGATGATGAGCGGAGCTCCAAGATAACCCATGCCGCCAATGAACATGATGATCGCCAAAAGGATCGATAAAATGGTGATCATGCCGAACTTTTCAACCTTTGTGTAGAAGAGCATCATCGGGATGCCGCTTGCCAAAGGCAGAATGATTACATATGAAGCAACGATATAAGGATGAATATAACCGAGCATTCCAAATGCAAATTCAACAGCAAAAAGGATCGCTGCAAATATGCCGACCGTTATAAAATCTTTTGCCTTAAGCTTCTTACTTTTGTTTTCCATATATACCTCCGATTATTATGAGATCTTCCAGCTGACTGCCTGTTTTCTGCCGGATACGAAGTTCCTATAAATGCCTTCCTGCTTGATCAAGTCTTCGTGCTTGCCCTTCTGGACGATCTGTCCCTTGTCCACAACGATGATCTGGTCTGCGTGTCTTACAGTCTTTAATCTGTGCGCGATCATGATGATCGTCTTCTCCCTTGTGAGATTCTCTATAGCTTCCGTAAGTTCCTTCTCATTTTCCGGATCAACGTTAGCTGTAGCCTCGTCTAGGATGATGATCGGTGAATCCTTCATGATCGCTCTTGCAATCGCGATCCTCTGTTTCTCACCGCCTGAGAGCGAAGCTCCGCCCTCACCTACCAAAGTGTCGTAACCGTCAGGGAGTGCCATTATAAAGTCATGGCACGAAGCTTTCTTCGCAGCTGCGATAACTTCTTCCATAGAAGCATCAGGCCTTCCGAATCTGATATTATTTGCAATCGTGTCTTCGAAAAGATAAACCCTTTGGAATACGAAACTGAAGTTCTCCATAAGGGAATCAAAGCTGTAATCTCTTACATCCCTTCCGCCAAGCGTAACCTTGCCCTCCTGGACATCCCAGAATCTGGCAATAAGTGATGTGATCGTAGTCTTACCGCCGCCGGAAGGGCCGACTATAGCAGTCGTTGTATTCTCTTTGATATCGAGAGTTACATTATCGATTATCTTTCTGTTCTCATAAGCAAAGCTTACATTCTCAAGACGGATGTCTCTGTTAGCGGGCTTGATATCCTCACCGTCAATGTCCATCTGCGGAAGATCTGTGATCTCATTTGCAAGATCAACACCCTTTCCGATGATCTTCAAAAGTGCTGTGTATACACCTGCCGCATCGAGTGATTCAAAGATCATGAACGAGCACATGAGCATTGTGATCGTATACACAAGATCCATGGAACCAGACATATAGAACCAGATCGAAGCAGCAGCGATAACAACACCTGTGAGCTTGCTGATAAGCATCTGAATTCCCACAGCAGGAATAGCTGCAAGCTCAGCAGTTATGTCTGCCTTGACCTTACGGTCGATAGCTTTGGATACACGTGAAGTGTTAAGCGCAACGATATTGTAGTTGCGGATCTCTGCAATGCCCTGGATATATTCAAGAATTACTCCGACGATATCCTTATCCGATTCGAGCTTCTCTCCTGCAACCTTTGCAACCTTATAATTTGTCACCTTGTTACAAAAGAAGAAAACAGTAATTCCTATAACGGCGATCAGACCGATCCTCCAGTCAAAGAAAAACATGCCGACACCGATTACCACAGTCGTAATGCTTCCCTGAAGAACCATCATTATCGCTCTTGTTGCGATATCTCCTACCTGCTCCATCGTATTTGTAGTAACAGATGTGATATGGCCAAGGCTCGTATCGTTGAAATATCCCATAGGGAGATATCTAAGGTGCTCTGCAATCTGGATCCTCTTTTGTGCGCAAGTGTCGTAACCGGCTTCCGTCTCGAGCATATGACCGAATCTGTTGATAGTCATCTTACCAACTGTGCTTAAAAGCATAAGACCAATAACGAGAAGTATTGTCTTCGTGTCTATAGACTGATTAATAACAGCACCGAACGCTACAAATGCTGCGGGGATCTTCATTGCGCCTAAGATAGCATCTAAAACACCAAACAATACTGCTCTATATAATTTGTTTCTGTTCTTCTGATCGCAGAAACCAAAGAATTTCTTTATATTCTCATACATTGAGGGCCTCCTTTCCGCTCATGGCAACACTTTCTGACTCATCCTCATCCCTTGCCATGCTGTGGGCAGCCCACATATTGCTGTAGAGAGGACAAGACTCAAGGAGTTCCTCATGTGTTCCTGACGCTTCGAGATTACCCTGGTTGATAACGAAGATCTTATCCGCATCAACGATTGTGGAAAGTCTGTGCGCGATTACTATAAGTGTCTTGCCCTGAACGAGCTTTGCAACACTGGACTGAACGAGAGCTTCATTCTCAGGATCTGTATATGCCGTAGCCTCATCGAGAATAACTACCGGTGCATTCTTAAGCATCGCTCTTGCAATGCAGATCCTCTGACGTTCACCACCTGACAGATGTCCGCCGGCACCACCGACAACCGTATCGTATCCGTTTTCGAGGCCTAAGATGAACTCGTGACAACCGGACTTCATGGCGGCATCGATTACTTCCTCATCCGTAGCGCCCTTTTTGCCCAATCTGATGTTTTCCTTGATCGAGAGGTCGAAAAGATAATTATCCTGCGCTACATAAGCTATCTGACTCATGTAGTAATCCAGAGGAATATCCTTGATGTTAACGCCGCCGAATGTGATCACGCCTTCGTCAGGATCCCACAAGGAATCGATGAGCCTTGCGACTGTGCTCTTACCGGAACCTGAAGGTCCGACGATAGCACTTACTTCACCCTGCTTTATCTCCATGTTAATGCCGTGGAGGACCTCAGCATCCTTATACTTGAACTTAACGTTGCTGAGCGTGATATCGGATCCCACAGGTTCTTTTGCAAGTGTCTCAGGTCTCTTCATGTCATCCCTTTCGAGGATCTCAGTAACCTCACCGAAGATCGTCTTGATCTTTAAGAGATCATCTGTATAAGAGAATGCAACAATAAGAGGTGTGATAAGGCCTGCAGAGAGGATAACGCTCATTACAAAGTTCTCGGGAGTAAGGCTTCCGTTCTTAATGAGCAAAAGGCCTACAGGCAACACACCTAAGAATGTCGCAGGCATGAATGCCATGAATCCCGTCTGCCACCAGATGCATCTTCTCATCCAGTCGATAAAGCAGTCAGCGCCTTCTCTTGCTGCCGTTACGAACTTATCGTAAGAAGTCTTGGATTTACCGAAGGCCTTTATTACTTCAATACCATTTATGTATTCAACAGCAGTATCGTTTAAAGCCTTTGTCTTCTGGACTGAGACTTCATATCCGTTGCCGCTCTTTACAAACATTCCTGCACAAAGGATACCGCCGATAACTACAGAGATAAGATTGGCAAGTCCCATTCTCCAGTCAAGTGAGATCAGATATACAAATATAACTATTGGAAGGAGAATGTTCGCCGAAAACTCAGGAATGATATGTGCAAGAGTTGTCTCCATGGAATCAACTCGCTCAACGATAATGTTCTTATATGTACCGCTGTTATCAGAGAGCACGGAGCCTAACGGGATCTTTGAAAGCTTCTCGCAAAGCTGTCTTCTTACAGTACCTAAAACATTGAATGTTCCCATGTGTGATAAGGACGTCGATATAGAATGGCAAGTAAGTCTTAATATCCAGCAGATTGCCATAAGGATCAGTTTACTGAAGTAATAACTCCATTCCTTATTACCATTTAAAAGCTGTACTACCATGTCGGACATAATGAGATATGGTCCGAACGATAAGGCAACACCGATGACCGCGAGCACAACACTCCAGCAGAAATACTTTATTCTCCTGCCCGCAAATTCGAGCACCCAGGAGAACGTGCTTTTCTTCTTCACTTTTTACACCCCCGAAAATGAACATATGCAAGAGTTAGTCTATACTAACATCCGGAAAACATAATAGTTAGACGCGTCTAACTTGTCAACATAAATTTTCTTGATTTATCGCAATCCCTTGTGATAATTGACGTTTTTTGTATTTCCCGCTTGCAATTTTTGGATTGATAAATATAATGTTAGCCGAGACTAATTAGATTAGACTAACTTTTGTAAGTAATGTTTTACTTATCTTTATATTAGGAGAATGACATGATGCCTATTGTAGTAGCCGATTGCGGCGAGGAAATGATCGTAAGAAAGGTTGGCGGCAGTCCTGAGGTAAAACTTCACTTGGAGAACCTCGGAATCGTTCCCGGCGGCCTTGTAACCCTTATCAACGTTAACGACGGAAGCGTGATCCTTAAGGTAAAAGAATCAAGGATCGCTCTCAACAAGGATATGGCCATGAAGATCATGGTATGACGGCGTTTATTAAATAAACAGGAGGAATATATGAAGACACTTAAGGAAGCGAAGGTTGGAGAGACCGTTACGGTCGTAAAGCTCCACGGTGAAGGCGCCGTAAAGCGCAGGATCATGGACATGGGAATCACCAAAGGCGTTGAGATCTATGTCCGCAAAGTAGCTCCTCTGGGCGATCCGGTTGAAATTACGGTAAGAGGTTATGAATTATCTCTCCGTAAGAACGATGCAGAGATGGTCGAAGTCGAGTAATTAACTAAAGGAGCAACACTTATATGGCAAATCAAGAAATCAAGATCGCATTAGCGGGTAACCCGAACAGCGGTAAGACAACACTCTTCAACGCTCTCACGGGTTCCAACCAGTTCGTAGGTAACTGGCCTGGCGTTACAGTAGAGAAAAAGGAAGGTAAGCTCAAAAAGCACGACGGCGTAACCGTTACGGACCTTCCGGGTATCTATTCCCTCTCCCCTTACACATTAGAGGAAGTCGTAGCACGTAATTATCTCATCGATGAGAACCCCGACGTCATCCTCAACATCGTAGACGGTACTAACTTAGAGCGTAACCTCTACCTCACAACACAGCTTACAGAATTAGGTATCCCTGTCGTAATGGCAGTAAATATGATGGATATCGTAAATAAGAATGGCGACAAGATCGACCTCGACATGCTCTCCAAGCAGATGGGCTGTAAGGCTGTCGCTATCTCCGCTCTCAAGGGCACAGGCATCATGGAGGCAGCCGAGGAAGCTATCAAGGCTGCAAACGGAACAAAGACAGTTCCACCCCACTCTTTCTCCGGCCCCGTTGAGCACGCTCTGGCTCACATCGAAGAGGCATGCCTCCACGATATGAATCCTGATAAGCAGAGATGGTATGCAATCAAGATTTTCGAGCGCGACGAGAAAGTAATCGAGAAGCTCGGCATCTCCAAAGAGACAATGGACCACATTGAGAACGATATCAAGGCAGCTGAGACTGAGCTCGACGACGATGCAGAATCCATCATCACAAACGAGCGTTATGTCTATATCGCTTCCATCATCAAGAGCTGCTACAAGAAGCAGTCAAAGGCTAAGCTCTCAACATCAGATAAGATCGATAAGATCGTAACAAACAGAATCCTTGGTCTCCCTATTTTCGCAGCCATCATGTGGCTTGTTTACTTCATCGCAATGACCACATTCGGCGCAAACCTTACAGACTGGACAAATGACAACCTCTTCAGTGACGGTTTCTTCCTCTTCGGCATCGGCCAGAAGCAGTACGACGAAGACGTTGATAACTGGGCAGGCGAAGCAGTATTCGTTGACGGCGTTAAGGCTGTTATCGACGAAGCTGTCGAGAACGATATTACAGGTGCAGAGAACCTCCAGGCTGACTTCGAAGATGCTGATTTCGGCGCTTTCGAAGAAGACTATGGTTTCTTCGCAGATGAGCTCATGGACAAGGGCTACGACATTGAGGCACCGCTCGTTGAATCAGGCGCTCTCAATGAAGAAGGCGAATTCACTGCACCCGGTATGGATGAGACAGAAGGCGCAGTATTCGTTCCGAGTATCCCTGATCTGGTTACAGGCCTCCTCGAGAAGGCCGGTGCTAACGAATTCGTTACAGGTCTTGTAGTTGACGGTATCATCGGCGGTGTAGGCGCAGTATTGGGATTCGTTCCCCAGATGCTCGTCCTCTTCTTCCTCCTTGCATTCCTTGAGTCCTGCGGATACATGGCAAGAGTCGCATTCGTACTCGACCGTATCTTCAGAAGATTCGGTCTTTCCGGTAAGTCATTCATCCCTATGCTCGTATCTTCAGGATGCGGCGTTCCGGGTATCATGGCATCACGTACGATCGAGAATCAGCGTGACCGCAGAATGACCATCATGACAACAACATTCATCCCTTGCGGTGCTAAGCTCCCTATCATCTTCCTTATCACAAATGCACTTTTCCGCCACACTGCAATGGCAGGCGGCTGGGTAACTCCCGCGTGCTACTTCATCGGTGTTGCAGCAGTTATCGTCTCAGGTATCCTTCTTAAGAAGACAAAGATGTTTGCCGGCGATCCTGCTCCGTTCGTTATGGAGCTTCCTGCATACCACTGGCCGACACTTGGAAACCTCTTAAGATCCATGTGGGAGCGCGGCTGGTCCTTCATTAAGAAAGCCGGCACAGTCATTCTCATCTCCTCAATCGTAATCTGGCTCGGTTCCGTATTCGGAAACACAGACGCAGGCTTTGGATTTGATCCTGACATGGAGCTTGAAGCTTCCGTATTGGGAATCGTCGGCGGTGCTATCAAGTGGATCTTCGCTCCTTTGGGCTTTGCTAACATCAAGGCAACCATCGCAACGATCATGGGTCTTGTTGCCAAGGAAGAAGTCGTTGGTGTATTCGGTGTACTCGACTTTGAAGGCTTGAATATGCTCTCAGGCTTCGCGTTCCTCATCTTCAACCTCCTCTGCGCTCCCTGCTTTGCAGCTATCGGTGCTATCAAGAGAGAGATGAACAGCGCAAAGTGGACATGGTTCGCAATCGGTTACCAGTGCGTATTCGCTTACGCTATCGCACTCATCGTTTACCAGTTAGGCCTCCTTTTCACAGGCGCTGTAAACGTAATCGGATTGATATTCGCTCTGCTTGTTCTTGCAGGACTTGTGTACCTCCTTGTAAGACCTGTCAAGACAGCAAAGTAAAGGACTGTACATATGATCGACTGGCTTGCCGCAAACTGGGTAAACATCTTAGTGATAGCATTAGTTGCTGTTATGGTCTTCTTTGCGGCAAGAAGTCTGATCAAAGACAAGAAAGCCGGCAAGAGCTCATGCGGCTGCAACTGCTCCCACTGCGCACTTGCAGGCAAATGTCACAGTCAAAATAAGAAATAAAAGAATTCATATGCCATAAATGAAAAGAGCTGTCTCTTAACGGAGGCGGCTCTTTTCATGTCGGTATGTGAATCTTTTCGACGCGTCAAAAATCCAGAAAAAAGTCCGACTATGTCGGACAAAAATACGGTATTTTCAGGCCAAAGAGATGAAATTCCAGAAATAGTTCCGACTGTGTCGGACTTTTATCCGGAATTTATCGGAGCGTGAAGTGCCGGAGCTTGAATTGATAGATCATCCGAACGCGGAATAATCGAATTCGCCTTTATTTCCGTCAATATCCGTATAGTAGATTATCTTCTTCTCATGATCGAATGAGGTAAGATATTTGCCCCACAAGGGCGCGAAAAAGTCATCGTCAGCATTATATTCACTGCCGTTCCTGTCGCTCTTATAATGACAGCCGACAGTATTCATTTCCTTCTTAAAACTGCCTTCCTTATACCGCTGGCTATCTGTCATCATGAAGTAAGACAGGCAGTTGCCGGATTCCATAACAAAAGTAGGATCCACATGATAATTCTTGCCGTTGATCGTCACATAAGTCCAGGCGTGTCCCTCACCGTCAGATTCACGGTTGCCGCCGCACACGGTTGCATCCACACCTGCCTGAAGGAGCAGGAACGAAAATGCAACAGAGCATTCTGCGCAGATACCATGCTTTGTAGTGAAGAACCTGTATGCACATATGCCCTGAACAGGTTCATCGTTCATCTTGTAATACGTATCGTAATCGTAAGTGTAATTGTTGGAAAAATAGATATAGAGAGCAAGGATCTTTTCGACATCTGAATAATCGTCTCTTAAGACTTCATTCAAAATGCCTGTGACCATTTCTTCAAATTCCGCTTGCTTTTGAGCAAGCTCTTCTTTGGGGATCTTATATTGGAATGTAGCCTTTCCGTCCTTAAATGCTCCGGCATAATTGGATTCTGTATAGACTTCATAAACTGGCTGGAATTTGTTCGGGAATTGTCCGAGCATCCAGTCGTAATCATTCTCAGACTTTACCGCGAACTCTTCTTCCCCGTTCTGTACCGCCTTAATATAGTTCTTGTAAGCGTCAAACATGTCTTCGCCCATGATATCGAGGAATATCGAAGACATGACGACAGGCTTATATTCATAATGACCTCTTGCTTCCGTTGTGGTGGTCGCTTCCGTACTCTCAGAAGTCTCAATGGAAGTTTCTGTCTCTGAAGAGCCGGTCGTTGGTGTCGTGACAGCAGAACAGCCGGTCAGGATACAGGCTGTGAGAATAACAGTTACACTCTTTATCAATGATCTTTTCATAACACTTCTCTTTATAGATTTTTTAACGGCAGAATTATACAACAAGAAAAATTAAATATTGTGGCAAATAAACAGGCGGCTGCCTCAATTATCAGCCAATGAACTTCAGCGCCTCTATGGTCTTCTCGGCAGTCATATCAATATATTTATCATCAACGAAACGCTGCGAATAATCAAACAGGATCAGTTTTGCATCAGGCATGCTGTCAACGGCTTTCATGGATTCAGCCTGATTCCTGGGCTCGAGGATCACTGTCGGTGTATAACATTCGGGAAGCATCTCATAAAGCCTTACAGCAAGCTTCGGTTCATTCGAAAATTCAAGATACTGGTTGCTGGAGAGCTCAGGCTGAACTATTATCATGCCCTTGAACTCAGATTGTCTTTCCATTCCCGTGTAAAGGGCGATAACGCCTCCTATCTCATGTCCCCACAGATAGATGTTATCCATGTCGATATCAGGGATATAGCGCATCTCATCAATTACCGCATAGAAATCCAGAACCTGCTTGAAATAGACATCCGAGAAAGTCTTATCGCCGCTTCCGCCGGAACGGCTTATTATCTCTGATTCATGTGTATTCTTGATCTGCAGTGCAGCATAACCGTTCTCATTCAGGATGCGTACTACAGAAGAATACAATGAATAATCGCTTCCGAACTTGCCGCGCATTACCACAGTCTTAAAAGGACCTGCTCCTTCAGGAAGGCTCAGTCGTGCTTTAACACTGCTTCCGTCCCTGTAGAATGTGATATCTTTTATTCTGTCATATGTCTGCTTAACAACAGGCACAGAAGTCTCATAATCGAAGGGCGCTTCGAGCTTTACGGGAGCATCAATGACAGCCTCACTTACCAATTCGTCTATAATGCTCTGTTCATGCTCAGCAGCCTTGGGATCAAGAACCGAAAAGCCTGATACAACGATCAGCGCTGCAAGGCTCAATGCAATAGCTTTATAGCTTGTCCTAGCAGGATGCTTAAGGCTCAGGAGCCTTCTTCTCATAGACTTATATCCTGACTTCATTCCGGTTGTCATGGAGAATCTGTAGGAAGAATCCGATTTCCTTTGCATCAGCATAAGAAGGTCCTCGGCATATTTCTCAGCAGATCCGCTTCCGTAAACGCTTACGACTTCTTCGTCACATGCCAGCTCGCAGTCACGTCCTGACAGGATGAAAGCAGCCCAGATCAAAGGGTTATACCAGTTAAGTGCAAGCACCAGATGTCTTACGATGACCCAGATAAAATCACCATGCTTATAGTGGCAGGCTTCGTGACAAATGGCATATTCGCTTATTGCGGAAGGGTCCTCTTCAACATAGATCTTATTGAACAGAAGAAACGGCACGCCTCTGTGACTGATGCCATAGATACCAAGTCCGCTCTTAGGATCTGTTCCAAGATACTTTCTGTTGCGTCTGCAGAATATAACAAATCCGGTGTTATAGACTGTCAGCAAAACGATGATCGTTGCTGCCACAGAGATATATACCACGTTAAGGATAAGGCCTGTATTCACAGGGGTTTTAACTTGTCTTTTGGTAACTGCTTGGCCGTCCGGATCATTAACGGCAGCAGTATTCTGTTCGCCTGACATCTCGAAAACCATATCTGAAGCGTCAGCATTTTCGACGTCTGATAAAGGCAAAGCATCATTGCTGTACACATTCTCGTAGATCACCTGCTCCACATTTGAAGGGATCAGATTACTTATCTCTTCTGCTACAGGAACGTTGATCTTTATGAACGGTGAGGCGATCATGTATAAGGGTATCAGCAGCCATAAAGCATACTGATGCCTTCTGAGCATCCTGCCGCCGGCAAGACGCCTGATGAGCATTATGGCAGCCGCTATAAGCGAGACACCGATAATGTAGCGCAGCATATTACCCTTCCCTGATGATCCTTTTGAGCTCTGCTAACTGTTCATCCGTAAGCTTGTCGGAATCCAAAAGATTGGAGATCATGAGACCGACATTTCCCTTATAGACTTTATCGAGAAAAGATTCTGTCTCTTCAAGTTCTGCTTCAGTCCTGTCGATTGCAGGATGGAATCTCTTGGCCTTGTCTTCCTGGACGAAAGTTACGGCGCCCTTTTCCGTCATGCGCTTCAGCATCGTAATGATAGTATTCTTAGACCATCCCGTAACAGGACGGAGCTCCTTTGTAAGCTCTGTTATAGTCATATCGCCATTATTCCAAAGGCAGTCTGCTATCTTCCATTCTGAATCTGATAAACGCATATAAAAACCTCCGATACTTAATTAAAAATATAGCACTCGGGTAGACAACTAACAACCAAATGAGGTCATGCACACCTGAGCTTTCTTCGCTCTTCCCTGCGCTCTTTTCTGATGAGTCTGTTCTGCTTTGCCTCGTCCCAGTCTTTTATAAAGATCAGATATACAACACCTGCAAAGAAGGAATAAAGAGCAAGCATGATAAGGCTTGCTGCCGACGTCTTGTCATAAGCAAAACCGCCGCCGTAGAACTGGTTCTGCAGATACTGCATAAGCGTAATGTTAGTCATGAAGACATCGTACGCATTTCCGATATAAGAAGGCACCTTATACATGCCGACACCGTCAATAATAGAGATTACGGCTATGAAGAACACGATAGGCTTCATGCATGGCAAAGTAACCCTGGTAAACGTCTGGAATCTGTTAGCGCCGTCGATCTCCGCCGCTTCCATAACCTCGACAGGGACACCTGTAATGCCGGCAATAATATAGATAAACGAGATCCCGAAGTGAGAATAGATACTTAAGACGATTATGAAAAAGCGGTCTGACATGAAGAATTTAAAGTCTTCCTCAGTAAAACCGAATCCGTTCATAGCAGATGCCGCTGTGAGCAAAAACAGAGTGCTTCCGACAGTAGCTACAAAGTGATTAGTAAGGATAAAACCCATATCGGTGCCTTCAAGAAGTTTGGGCAAAAAGAATCCGGTCTTAAAGATAGTTCTGCCCTTCATTTTCAGTCTTCTGTCGGTGATCATGGCTGCCAGCCAGCATGTGAATATGAGCTCCGGTATTGCATAGGCAGCCCATATCGTCATAGTGTTCTTAAATGCCTTTGCAAATGTTTTTGCCTGGAAGATCTCAACAAAATTAGTATACCAGGGCTCTCCTATGGATGGCAGGAACTGGGCTTCGGCAGTACCCATTCCCCTCATATGACAGAAGGCAAAGTAAACAGTATTTGCAAGAGGGTGAAAGTAAAAAAACAGGAATGCGGCAGCAAAGGGGATCATGAAGATATATCCCCATTTGTTATAATGCCTTTCCAGGTTTAATTTCTTCTTTCTCATATCAGTTTCCGGTACAATTTTGAGCCCTGAAATTTGTGCAGGTATACGAATGTATACCGATACTATATCACTCGGTAGACATATGTCAACCATAATGCTATATTGGCAATATAAGTTCACTAAGTGAGGTATGGATTACGGCTGAAAGAGCACTTACAAGAACCATAACCAGAAGAAGAGACACTGTACTTAAAGTGGTCTTGTATACTGTCTGCATAACGCTGACTATATTAAGCCTGTACCCTATTTTTCTTTTTTTCAAGGACTCATACCAGTATACGTTCATAGATGAACCGACAACCTTCGGAAAGCTCATAAATCATCCGTACAAAAAGTTCTCAAACAACTGGAAAGTCTTCTGGAACGCTTATCAGTATCTGTTCATAGGACTTAAGAATTCTCTCATCGTATCCGTCAGCAGCACGATCCTTACCGTATACTTCTCGGCTCTTACCGCCTATTCGCTTACAGCATATAATTGGAAGCTCAGGAATATCTGCAACACGGTCATTATGGCCGCCATGATGATCCCTTCCACCATCGCCACTTACGGATTCCTGCAGTTCATTTTCAAAATGCATTTCACCAACAAGCTCTTTATATTCATCCTCCCTGCCATCGCATCACCAATGACAGTATTCTTCATGAAGATGTATCTTCAGGCGTCATTCTCGAAAGAAATGATCCAGGCTGCAAGAATAGACGGAGCCGGTGAATTCAGGATATTTAACCAGATAGTCCTCCCGATAATAAAACCGGCGGCAGCGACACAGGCAATATTTGCGTTCGCTGCCAGCTGGAACGACACATCAATGTCTTTCATAACGATTGCCCAGGTTGAGAAAAAGACTCTCCCCCTTATGTTCTCACCTATCTATTATCTGAAGCCAAATGACTTTCCCGTAGTCCTCGCATCGGTTCTGCCGCCCATAATCTTATATGCCTTCTTATCAAGACACATCGTCGAAGGCATTTCTTTGGGCGGAGTAAAATTGTAAGTCCGGTTTTCAGAGCTTTTTGAAAATAGAATACTCGGCCCAGCTGTACTGGGACATATATTCACCCTGATAGGAATTGACCATTGTAGAGTCACCCTCAAGATACTTGAACAGATCACATTCAATGAGCTTGGGATTAATGGCTATCTGGCCTCTCTGCCTGATGACCACATTCTCTGCACCTATCTCATTCAATGTATTAATAAGATCCTGCTTGAGCTTCTTTAGGTAGTCCTGGCGGTCAGTGCCGAAATCATCATCTTCCCAGATAACCGCGATGATCTCGTTATTGGTGCACATAGAGCCTCTTCTGTCGATGAGGTATGCCAGGAGCTCTTTTGTCTTCTTATATCTGAACTTTATAGGCTCGCCGCGGCTGTAGATCTCAAAATTACCGAAAGTAACAGCCTTAAGACGGCCCTCCTCAAGGATATTTCCGTATCTTAATGTCTCCAAAGCCTTCTTGACCTTCTCGACTGTTACCGGCTTCATGATGTAAGCTGATGCGAAAATAGAAAATGCCTCACCGGTATAATCACCGTAACCTGTAACAAATACGATATTTACCTTCGGATTGATGGCCTGGATCTTCTTTGCCAGTTCAATTCCGTTGACATCTCTCATTTCGATATCAAGGAATGCAATATCACATCCGTTCCAGCCTGCAAAGACTTCAGCATCACTCGTTCTCCTGAATGCATTTACAGTCTCATTCGGAAGGTTCTCTTTTATGCAGGAAACCAGAGCTTCCAACGATAATTTCTCATCATCTACAGCCATGATATTCATAAAGCATATCTCCCTTAATCTTTGGATACGGCTTCATCACCGTCATCGTCATCATCAGGCTTAACGTTGCTCTTCTCACCGGGGAGCTTCGGGATCGTAATTACAGCTGTCGTTCCCTTGCCCTTGGTTGAGAATATCTCTAATTTGCCGTTTACTCTCTTCTCGATCCTGACTCTTACATTCTCGACACCGATATGTGATCTGCCGTCATCAGCAGGCTTTTTCTTTGTATCAAAACCGACGCCGTTATCGATAACATAGATGTAGTAGTTATCGTAGTCTTCAACCGTGCGGATGATGAGCTTTCCGCCTCTGGAACTCTTTGCGATACCGTGCTTTACGGCATTTTCAGCCAGAGGCTGGACCACGAGCATAGGAAGATGGAAATCCGTAGGTCCTATGTCATATTCTATTTCGAGCTCGTCATCAAAACGGAGCTTCTCAAGATCAAGATAGTTCTTTACGTGTTCAAGCTCCTTGCTGAACGGCGCCAGTTCATCGGAAACGAGCGAATCGATGTTGGTCCTTAAGTAGCTTGAGAAATTGTCTATTGCCGTCTGGGCAAGCTTTGTATCCTTGGCGCAGAGATAATAGATGATGTTTAAGACGTTAAACACGAAATGCGGCTGCATCTGTGTGATTACCATATTGAGCTGGAGGTTCTCGATCTC
>CADCJM010000001.1 GCA_902801755.1 Oscillospiraceae bacterium | reverse complement strand
ATACTATTCAGAAGATCCTGTCCTTACCGGCATTATAGCTAGCCACGTTATCAGAGGCGTTCATGAAGAATACGGATGTTACCCGACAATAAAGCATTTCGCGGCCAACAATCTTGAGACCAAAAGAAATGTGTCATCTTCAAATCTTGATGAGAGGACTCTGCGTGAGATCTATCTTCGAGCATTCAGGATCGCCGTAGAGACTGCACATCCGGAGGCGGTAATGTGCAGTTACAACAAGATAAACGGCATCTACACTGCCCTTAACTATGATCTTCAGACCAGGATACTTCGAAATGAATGGGGATTTGACGGTATCGTCATGACCGACTGGTTCGCAACAGGCCACCACGAGAGCCTGGACGAACTTTGCTGCAAAGCAGGTACTGACCTCATTATGCCCGGACTCCCTCACATTCCCTGGAAGATAATGCGTGCATTAAAGAAAGGCCTTATCTCAAAGGAAGATATTGAGAGGTCAGCAAGAAGGATAATAAAGCTCTCAATTGAGAGCCATGTAAATAAGATCAACCGTTGAGCTTAAGCGTTACCGCGGAAAGATTTCCGCACTTAAGCTGGGTCTGGTCGGAAATTCGCCTGATCATCATGTACATCCAGTCGCTGCAGGAATCAGAGACCAGCGCATCGGCAAGAACGCCTTCATCCGTAAGATATTTAAAGAACTTCGCTGTGCCTACGACGATCTTATCGTCCTTGCTCATTCCGAAGAAACCGTTTGGAAGGACCTTTATCTGTCCGTCTTTAATGATCTTAGCGTAAACTCCGCCCCTTCTGTAGCACTCGACACCGTTATTTAGCACCCTGAGGATCAGATATTCGGATTCCTCATCAAGGCATTCATCAAAATCTGCAGAAAGATAATCGATACTTCTTCCGCCCTCTTCACTGTTCAGGATCTCAGAGAACAAAAGAGCCTGGCTCTTAGGAGCTGTAGCAAGATTACTGCCGAAAAAGATGGCAACAGTAAGGCTCGGGACAAGCCTTAAGAAGACCTCGTCCTGATAATCCAGAGCATCACCTCTGTGCTTGAATGTGTAATACTCTATCAAACAATGCTCCTTCTCATCTTAATGACGATTGCAGAATAATTATCCTGTCTTGGATTCTTACTCGACTTAACGCCATATTTTATGGTCCTTGCGATTCCTGTCGCACTCTGGTCGAAATGGATATGGTTAACGATACGGTTCATAGGCATTGAATCGGTAACGCCGTCCGAACACACAATAATAATATCATTGTCGATAAGCTTCATCGGCTTAGACGTCATCTGGACATTACACTTATGGTTACCGATAAAGTCAGTAAGTCCTCTTGCCCTGGTATCTTTATAAGCATCAACGGTATCGATTCCGCCCTCAGCGAATTTCTTGATCATGACCGCAGCATAATTCTGCTTGCTGTTCAGAAGCGTTGCCCTGTTATTGCGGATCAGCACGATATTACTGTCACCTAAACTGTAGAAATTCAGAAGGTCATCGAAAATATGCACCATGACAAGTGTCGCGCCGGCACTTAAGTGGAAATCCTCATAGACCTTATCGGATATGCCTGCAATTATCTTTGCATTCTCTGCCTGTGCATCGAATTTGAAGGGAAAGTGTTCGCGGAGCGAATCTGTTACGAATTTGGATACGACCTCACCGTTAAGAAGTCCGCCCATTCCGTCCGAACAGGCTGCAACAAGGCCTGACTCCTCGAGCTTTTCGAGAGGCGAGATATAAACAGAATCTTCCTGATTACCGCGCTTACCGCGTTCGTGGAAATAAGCAACTTCGCACACGAGCTTAAGCTTATCCTTATGCTTGCTGTTAAACTTATATGACTTGATCAGCGTATAAAGAGCGATAGCAACGAATGATATAAAGCCAACGGTAAAAAGCACCAGCGCTAAACGCAGTGCAAATACTGTATCGTCTGACAAAATAGAAAAATCGTACATTGCTTATATCACTGTCTTAAAGGCCTTATCCGTACTACTCTTCTATTCTATCGCAAATTGCTTAAGTTTCTTCAGAGTTTTCTAAAGGATCTTCCTCATCAGCTGCGACATACCTGTCTATGAGCTGTCCCGTATAGAAAGCCATGCCGTACTGGACCCAGGCAATAACCACAAATGAATATAAGAACACGAATATTCCAAGCGTCGTATAAGAAGCTGACATAAGCAGAACGAAAGGAATAACAATATAGAAAAGTGCCGCAACGATCCCCAGAGTAAGGCAGGGACCGAATCTTAAAAGGATAAACAGGATCGCATTCTTGTAAATCTTTCCAAGCTTAAGATCAGTGCTTACCATAAGGTTATAAACAAAATTCTGTACGAGGATAAATGCAAAATACAAAACACAGAATATCGTTGCTATAACTATTCCGACATCTGAACCAAGATTCATGTAAAAGTCCACGGCAAGGATAATTACCGCCGAGAATATCATGCCGATAAACATAGCGCCCAAAGACTTTTTCCAATTCTCCTTAAGGCCGGTCTTAAAACTGGAGAACAAAGATACCGATGTGCCGTTTCTGATATCTTTATAAACCTGGGCAAAGCCTGCCTGGAATGGTCCGACGCATATAAGAAGGCTCGCCACCATTGATACCACAAAAAAAACGAACAGCAATGACACGAGCTGGAAAGATAACTGAGTGTTCTCAGCAGACAAGGCTACGCCAACGTTATTCGGAACAGTTATAAATTTGCTGAGGTCAAAGGCATTTACAAGTCCTGGCAGGAAAACTACGCCATACAAAAACGCGATCGCAATAGCAGGAAAGTTAAACAGAAGGAATAAAGCATTTACGGCCATCAGCCTTACCAGATGATTCCATCCGGACATAAAGAAATGAGCAAAAGGACCTTTTGCTCTTTCTGAAAAATCAATGCCATTATCGGTCTTATTCTGCTCCATATTATTCAGTAAGCTTTGCAACGCTGTCTTCAAATGCCTTAAGGTGCTCTAACGCCCTGTCAGCAAGAGCATTATTCTTATCCTTCTTGGCTGTCTTACCCTTAAATCTGCCTTCGATAGGGCTTACGATTCCGAAGTTGGCATTCATCGGCTGGAACTTCTTGATATGAGGGTCTGAAACGTAGAGCGCCATGGAACCTATTACAGTACAAGCATCAGGTTCATAAGAAGGTTCTATTCCCAAAGCTCTCTGTGCAGCATAGAATCCTGCTACAAATCCTGAAGCAGTTGATTCGATATATCCTTCAACGCCAGTTATCTGGCCTGCAAAGAAGATATCCGGCTTAGCTCTCAGATTATAATGAGATGAGAGATACAAAGGTGAATTAAGGAATGTATTGCGGTGCATAACACCGTATCTTGTGTATTCCGCATTTTCGAGACCGGGGATCATGCCAAAGACTCTCTTCTGCTCCGGCCACTTAAGTCTTGTCTGGAATCCGACAAGGTTATACATCGTTTTGGCTCTGTCATCCTGTCTTAACTGGAGGTTGGCATAAGGCTCCTTGCCAGTGTTGGGATCTATAAGACCGACGCCCTTCAAAGGTCCGAATCTCATAGTATCTACACCTCTTTGAGCCATAACCTCAATCGGCATACAGCCTTCGAAAACGATCTCCCTGTCGAAGTTCTTGACCTCTGCCCTCTCGGCATTTACCAGCTCTTCCCTGAATGCGAGATACTGCTCCTTGGTCATTGGGCAATTGATGTAATCATCTCCGCCCTTACCATATCTGGAAGCCCGGAAAGCCTTGGTCATATCGATCGAATCGCCTGTAACGATAGGCGCCGCGCTGTCAAAGAAATGAAGCCCGGATGTATCACCTGTCACCTTAAGTATGTCTTCGAAAAGTTCACCTTCAGTAAGCGGTCCTGTTGCAACGATAACGATACCATCTTCAGGTATCTTCGTTACTTCTCCGGGAATAACTTCGATAAGAGGATTATTCTTAATTGATTCTGTTATATAGCCTGAGAACTCGTCCCTGTCTACAGCCAGAGCTCCGCCGGCAGGAATGGCACTCTTATCAGCCGCTTCCATAATGAGAGAGCCTAAGTGTCTCAATTCCTCTTTGAGAAGACCGATGGCATTCTCTCTTGCAGCAGCTCTCAAAGAATTGCTGCAGACAAGCTCTGCAAAATTCTCAGAGTGATGGGCAGGGCTGTATTTTACAGGCTTCATCTCATAAAGCTTTACATGAACACCTGCTCTCGCGCATATGTTAGCCGCCTCAGAGCCTGCAAGTCCTGCACCGATAATAGTAACAACAGGATTATTCTTCATCTTCACTCTTCTTGTCTGAAGACTTTCTGCTCTTTCTTACGTTCGATACACAATCCTTGTTAGAGCATCTGGGATATGCTTTCTTGCCGAAGTGCTTCAATACCATGTAGCTTCCGCATTCAGGGCAGAACTTGCCTTCAATAGGAAGATCCCATGAAATGAAATCACAGTTCGGATCAGATCCCTGCTTATCGCATGTATAGAATGACTTGTTCTTATACTTCTTGGACTTATGTACGAGAAGGCCTGATCCGCACTTAGGGCATGTACCCTTGGCATAAACAACGATATTCTTCGTGTAGTTGCACTCAGGGAAGTTGGAGCATGCGATGAACTTACCATATCTGCCTTCCTTATAAACAAGCTCAGCACCGCACTGGGGGCAGACTTCTCCGGTCTTCTCAGGCTCGAAAGTGATCTTATCGATAGATTCCTGAGCAGCCTTGATCTGCGAATTGAATTCAGGATAGAAAACCTGGAGAACATGCTCCCAGTCTTCCTTTCCTTCTTCTACTTCGTCAAGCTTTGTCTCCATATCTGCCGTGAAGGAAAGGTCAACGATCTCACTGAAATTATCAGAGAGCATGTTGGTAACGATCTTACCGAGATCCGTGATCTGGAGGAGTCTTCCGTTCTTCTCGATATACTTACGGTCAAGGATAGTAGAGATCGTAGGCGCATATGTGGAAGGTCTTCCGATACCGTATTCTTCCAGAGCCTTGATAAGTGTGGCTTCTGTATAATGCGGCGGAGGTGTAGTGAACTTCTGTAACGACTTAAGATCCAAAAGTTCAAGCTTCATACCATCTTCAAGAGGCGGAATGATAGCCTTGCCGTCCTGGTCTTCATTCTTATTCTGATCTTCAGCAATATCATCATAAAGAACAAGGAATCCCTTAAAAGTAACGGTCTCGCCTGTTGCTCTGAAAACTCTGTTGTTGCAGGAAGCCTGGCATGTAACTGTATCAAGCTTGCAGGCAGCCATCTGTGTAGCAAGGAATCTGTCCCAGATAAGCTGGTAGAGCTTATACTGGTCATTTGTAAGTGAAGATCTGATGTCTCTGGGATCTAAGTCAAAATGTGTAGGTCTAATTGCTTCGTGAGCATCCTGAGCGGAATTCTTATTCTTATACTGTCTCTTGTACTGTGAGCAGTATTCAGAACCGAATCTCTCCTTAATGATCTCCTTTGCAGCAGCAACGGCCTCTTCCGAGATACGTACAGAGTCTGTTCTGATATAGGATACGAGAGCTGTCTGGCCCTGTCCCGCGATCTCTACACCTTCATAGAGCTGCTGGGCAATAGACATCGTCTTCTTGGATGAGAAGCCAAGTCTCTTGGATGCTTCCTGCTGTAATGTAGATGTGGTAAACGGAGGATAAGGATTCCTTTCCTTCTTACCCTTTTTAACAGAATCAACAACGAGCGGACCTGAACCAACTGCATCAAGGACTTCCTGTGCATCCTCAAGGCACTTAAGATCATCTTTCTTAACCTTGTCACCGTCAGATATTCCGTAATATCCGAGAACGAACTTATCAGAATTCTTTCCGGGAGTTACGAGAGCCTTGATAAGCCAGTATTCCTCAGGCTTAAACGCATCGATCTCCGCGTCACGGTCCATAACGATCTTGGTTGCAACAGACTGGACTCTTCCTGCAGAAAGGCCCTTGCGGATCTTCTTCCAGAGAAGCGGGCTCAATTCATAGCCGACAAGTCTGTCTAAGATTCTTCTTGCCTGCTGTGCATTTGCAAGATTCATATTGATAGTTCTGGGATTCTTAATAGCTTCCTGAACTGCTGACTTAGTGATCTCGTTAAATGTGATCCTGCACTTGGAATCAGGATCGATCTTAAGAACTTTGGCCAAGTGCCATGCAATTGCTTCACCCTCGCGGTCAGGGTCGGTCGCGAGCAGTATCTCATCGGCATCAGCTGCCAAGAGCTTAAGATCTCTTACGACCTTCTCCTTTCCCTTCATGGTAATGTATAAAGGTTTGAAATTATTCTTAACATCAACACCGAGATTGCCTGAAGGCAGATCTCTGATATGTCCTAATGATGCTGAGATAATGTAATCGCTTCCAAGGTATCTGCCGATTGTCTTTGACTTGGCAGGAGACTCTACAATGACTAATTTTTTGCCCATAAGGTGCCCCTCTATATTTTTAATTAAAAATATATCATCATTATACAAATGTCAACGAGTACTTCCCCTTTTCCTGACAAACTGTCCCATTAAGTTCAAGGTCCGTCAAAAGGCTCGAAACCTTATAAAAAGGAAGCATCGTAACCTTGCATAATTCATCCGCACATAGCGGCTTTAATGACAATGCGTCAGTCATTATCATCTTCCAGTTCTCATCCGTCAATACGTCAGGTCTTACCTTTGCAAGTTCCCTTAACGCCTCGACATCGTCTTTTTGTTCAAATGAATCCTTTTCGTTATCCTCGAAAACAACCTCTCCGGGACACCCCATTCCCATACGTTTGAACATCAGAGACCTTGTTACACTGTCTATTACGCTCTCAGAACCCAAAAGAACATTTCCGCCGTCTTCCAGGAGCTTTAATCCGCCCAGGGCATTCTCGTAGTATATATTATTCGGAAGCACAAAGACTTCTTTTCCCTGGTTAGCCGCAAAAGATGCTGTATGCAGAGTTCCAGATACAGTGCCGGCTTCCATAATGAGCGTACAGTCCGTCAGTCCTGCAATCAGCCTGTTTCTTGAAGGAAAATACTGTCTTAGAGGCTGCTGTCCCGGAGGCATCTCTGAAATGATGAGTCCGTTTCTGCTTATCAGATCGTAAATATCCCTGTTCTTCGGCGGATAGACATTATCTGCCCCTCCGGCAAGTACAGCTATAGTTCCGCCCTTAGTATTGACCGACGAGATATGTGCCTGTCTGTCAATACCATATGCAAGACCGGACACGATGGTCACGCCCTTCTCTCCTAACTCCCTGCATATCTGATCGGTAGCATACTGTGAATATTTGCTTGGACTTCTGGAACCAACAACTGCAACAGAACCTTTTAATGTCATCGAATCTATAAGCGCATAATTGCCCCTGACATAAAACACCTGTGGCATGCCGCTTAAGACTTTCCAGTTATATGGATAGATCTTATCAAGGACCGATACTACGCCGATACTGTTTTCGACTGCTATCTTTACATAGTTATCGACTATCTTCTCGATCTTTCCAAAAGAATCCAGAAGTTTCTTTATCCTGTGAACAGACTCAGGCTTAACCTTAAACTCGTTGTTTGCAATCCGCTTTAACAACTCCTTATCGTATAGGTCCCTGTAGTCTTTTAATGCTCCATTATCCTTAAGATCACATAAAGTCCTGTATGAGATATCAGTATTGAGCATCACTGCCGAATAAAAGAATTCCTCACGCCTTGCTTCTGCATTGTTTATCCTCATAATTAATACCCCCGCATCCTGAATTGAGACGCTTCTTCAATATCATCTGTCGAAATATCTTTTGATCCCTTAATATCTGCTATGGTTCTTGCAACTCTGACTAACCTTGTAAATCCTCTGGCACTGAAAAAACCGCGGTTAGACAGCTCAGATGCCCTTTTCACCGCTTCTTCCGGTATCCTCATAGCATCGCGGAAATCCCCTTCAGGAAAAGTTCCGTTCAGATAATCTGCACCATAGCGTTCATGAGCTATATTCCAGCATTCCTCAACGGTCTTTCTGTATTCAGGACTCTCGCAGCTTTCTTTGTCGATATATATAGATGCCATATCATCAGAAGTAATCGACCTTACCTCGCTAACGATATCTATCCTCTCAAGAAAAGGTCCCTTGATCTTAAGCAAATAGCGGTTAACATCACCTTCGCTGCATCTGCATTTCCCGTTGCCTTCGTAATAGAGTCCGCATTTACAGGGATTACCGGTACCAAGAAAAATAAAATTGGAATCAAAAGAATACAGATTCCCCTTCTTCATCAGATGGACTTTCCTTTCCTCAAGAGGGGTTCTCAGAAAATCCAGCACTTCAGTCTTAAATAACGGCAGTTCATCGGCGAACAGGATCCCGTGATTAGCCAGCGCCATCTCACCCGGTGTTAGGCTTACTGCATTGCCAAGGAGCTTTCCAACAGTAATATTGGGTCCGATAATCCGTACAGGCCGTTCATCACTTATTGCCGTCGATTCACCATCAACCAGTTCTTTTATCGAATAGACATCAGATAATTCCGACGGGCTCAGTTTTGGAAGTATTCCTGACAGGATCTTTCCGGCCATTGTCTTGCCGCTTCCGGGGCTTCCCATGAGCAATATGTTATGAAATCCCGCAGCGGCAATAAGCAAAGCCCTCTTGGTCTTTTCCTGGCCTTTAAGCGCTGAGATATCTATGAAATCACTTTCAGACTTTCTTATATCAAAATCGAATCCGGACTCCACATACCCGTTGCCGTCAAATATCGAACTTAATTCTGACAGACTATTAATTCCATGTCCCTTAAAGCCTATCATGCCGGCACTTGAAGATTCACTTACAGGGATGATCTTATAATCGAAAACCTCGTTCCGGACAGTGTTAAGCCTGATACAGGCGCCCGGCGTACCCTTCAAATCGCCGCTTAAAGACAGTTCACCTTCCGCATAGATCTTTGCATCAGGAGGCAGATAGAGCTGGCCTGACGCAAACAGTATTCCAAGAGCCATCGGAAGATCAAAGTTCGTACCGGTCTTACGCATATAAGCAGGACTTATACCGATCGTAATATGCCCCTTAGGCATCGAAAAGCCGGTCGATTTAAATGCTGATATCAGTCTTCCCTGTGATTCCCTTATCGATGAATCGCAAAGACCTATTACTGAAAAAGACGGAATGCCTGGTGAGATAGATACTTCAATCAATGTGACAGTAGAATCCGCACCGGTCGCAAAGCATGAATAAAGCCTTGCCACATTAAGTTTAGTTGCCATATCAAATCCTCCTTTTTAGAGCAGAATACACTCTTAAAAAGCGGATTATCAGTACAAAAACTCTGCAGGAAACCCCGAAGATTACAGACAAGAAAACTGGCAAAACCACTGAATTCCGACACTATATTACAAAAACCTACAAAAGAGCCCTAAAACAGCCGACAAATACCGACAAACAACCTACAAAGTATTATGCTTTGAATGTGCTACAATTATGAGGCAAAAATAAGATTTTAAGAGGTATATATATGAAGCTTGGTATCGTAGGACTTCCTAATGTCGGTAAGAGCACTCTTTTCAATGCAATCACCAGAGCAGGCGCCGAAGCAGCAAACTATCCCTTCTGCACTATCGAACCTAACGTAGGCGTTGTCTCCGTTCCTGATAAGAGACTTGATAAGCTCGCTGAGATCTACAATCCCGAGAAGTATACTCCCGCTGTTGTAGAGTTCGTTGATATCGCCGGCCTTGTTGCAGGCGCTTCCAAAGGCGAAGGTCTTGGCAACAAGTTCCTTTCAAATATCAGAGAGTGCGATGCTATCGTTCACGTTGTAAGATGCTTCGACGATCCCGACGTTATCCACGTAAACGGCCATGCTGACCCTGCCGGTGATATCGCTACTATCGATGTCGAGCTCATCCTTTCCGACCTTGAGATAATGGAAAAGAGGATCGACAGAACAAAGAAGATGATGAAAGGCGGCGACAAGGCTTTTGCAAAAGAGCTCGCTGTTTACGAGAGGATCTACGACTGCCTCGCTGAAGGCAAATCAGCAAGAACTCTTACTTTCGAAGATGATGAGCAGGAATACATCAAGGATCTTCAGCTCATCTCCATGAAGCCTGTCCTCTACTGCGCAAATATAGCTGAAGAAGACATCAAGAAGGATGATATCGAATACGTTAATATCGTTAAGGATATCGCAGCTAAGGAAGGTTCCGGTGTTGTTGTTATCTCTGCCAAGATCGAGGAAGAACTTGGCGAACTCTCGCCTGAAGACCGCGAAATGTTCCTCGAAGACTTAGGCATCGAGAGCGCAGGCCTTGATAAGATGATCAATGCATCCTATTCACTTTTAGGTCTCATCTCTTTCCTTACTGCAGGTCCTAAGGAAGTACGTGCCTGGACTATCAAGAAAGGCACAAAGGCACCCCAGGCTGCAGGCAAGATCCACTCCGACTTCGAAAGAGGCTTTATCAGAGCAGAAGTCGTTGCTTACGACGACCTTATTGCCAACGGCACATATAATGCCGCTAAGGAAAAAGGCCTTGTAAGATCCGAAGGTAAGGAATACGTCATGAAGGACGGCGACGTTGTAGTATTCAGATTCAACGTCTGATCAGCTTTTCGGGCACTTAACAAAAAAACGGAAAACAAACCCGCAGGGAATCATTCTTTGCGGGTTTTAATTTCTTTTCTTTTAAACAGGCTGAATATGATAGTCTCAAGTCCGCTTATAACAAACGCTATGCCGGAAAACACAATGATGTTCCTCGTTCCGTTAAAAGCGTTTGCGAGTAGCACTATTCCTGCAGCGATAAGTAATAAAGCCATTCCAAGAAGAACCCAGCTGTAGATGTCTTTTTTAGTGAACAGGAATATCTCCTGTCTGAGCTTAACGATTCCGTCGATAAGGAAGAAGATTCCGACGATCGTGGATAAAAGCTGCAGAACGATCTCCGGATTAAGAATAAAGAACAAACCAAGAGCCATGAGGATAACAGAATAGACCAGTACGATCTCAGCGCCTGCCGCTTTGCCGTAATTCTCTTCCCTGAACTGCTTGATAGAAACGATATAACCGATAACTTCTGTAATTCCCGCAACGAATAAGACCACGCCAAAAAGAATACCGATAACGCCCGAAGACAGTTCAGGCAAGGTAATAAAGAAGAATCCGGCAATAATGGCAAAGATGCCGCCGATATATGATGGTATTTTTTTTGTAGTGCTGGCCGTCATAAAACAGAACCTATAAAATCGTTATCCGGTTTAATGATAGTAAATACCAGATCCTTACCGCGTGCAACAAATTCTCTGAAATAATTATACAGCTTTATAACATACCCTGAATTGATAGCTTCAACACCAACAGCTTCGATACCGAATGAACGCGCGTCATAAACTGAACGCGGTACATGGAATCCGGTAGTTACGACTACTGCGGTATCTATGTGATAGACCTTGAGAGCCCTGTTCATCGATTCATATGTGGATAGACCTAACTGGTCACAAAAGATCTTTTCCCTTGGAACGCCTTCATTTACAAGGAATTCGGCCATAACACCTGTCTCATCGTACTTATCAGGATCGGCACTGTCGCCTGAGACAAGAACATAATCACAGCACCCGGTCTTATATACACTTGCAGCGGTCCTAAGTCTGTCAGCAAGCATCGGACTCGGAACATCGCCCCAGATTGCACATCCCAGAACAATAACAGCCTGATAATGTGAATTCATCGATACATCTCCGGATTCGAAAGCATCAAGAGAATATACATTAGCTTTAGTATCGCTGATCATGTAAATATTCATGACACCCAGGACAGCCACTCCGATAAGGCCAAGTATTACAAGCACAAGGAAGATCTTTAACAGTATCTTCCGGCCTTTTTTCTCACTCTTTGTCTTCTGTGTCTTTGTCATTATCAACAGCCTTGGATGAAGCTTCAACGATAGACCTTGTCATGAAATAGATAAGTCCGACCGTAAAGCAGAAAACAAGCGTAATAGTAATGTCTGAGATCAGAACATAAGCAACGGGCAGCCCCTTCATTATCAGCGTAAAGATCAGTACAAGAACAACGCCGCTTATATATACGCCGCAGGAACCTCTGTAGAAATTCCTGTATTTGCCTGTGCAGAAAGGCGCCTTTCCAACAAACAGGAAAATGAGCGCAACAAGAGATAACAAAAGAAAAATGCACGCCGTGATAACCGCAGCAGTGTTCATATCCTGATACCTCTCTCATAAAGCTGTTCACGGATAAGAACTTCGACTTTATCCTTGAGATCATCTAAATCCCATGAATTATCGATAGAGTGATCACCAAGCTCACAATACTCGTCATCAGTCATCTGGACAGCTATTCTTCTCTCTGCCTCTTCCTTTTCCATCCCGCGCTTCTGAAGTCTGGCAAGACGGACATCCTTATCGCATGTAACGACCCAGATCTGGTTGCAAAGCTCACGGAACTTGTTTACCGGGATCGGAACATCAAGAACGACACACTTTGTGCCCTTCTCCTTTTCTTTTCCAAGTGTCTCTTCGATCTGCTCGAAAACATGGCGGTGAATGATCGTGCTTAAGTCATCAAGCTTCTTCTTATCGCCAAAAGCGATGTCCGACATAACGCGGCGGTTCAATGCACCATTGGCAGATACGACCTTTTTACCGAAAGTCTCAGCGATCTCAGGCATAGCTCTGCCCATAGGGCCGGTTACGCTTCTTGAGATCTCGTCAGCATCAAGGACAAGAAGCCCTCTGTCTGCAAGAATAGAACTTACCGTGCTCTTGCCGCTTCCAATACCGCCTGTAATACCTAATACAAACATTATTTAGCTTCCAGCCAATCCTTTCCGAAGCCGACCTCTGCAAGAAGCGGAACGCTGAGTGTTGCTGCTTTTTCCATCTCTTCCTTCAGGATGGAAGCGCAAAGGTCTTTATCTTTGATATCGCACTCACAAATGAGTTCGTCGTGCACCTGCATTACAAGTTTTGCAGAAGGCAGCTTCTCAGCTAACGCCTTCGATACCCTGTTCATTGCTATCTTGATTATATCTGCAGCTGTTCCCTGGATGGGGGTATTCATAGCTGCCCTGTAACCGAAGTTCTTAATGTTCCTGTTCTGGCTCTTGAGTTCGTTTAAGATCCTCTTACGGCCATACATCGTCACTGCATAGCCCTTCTCCTCGCCGGAATTACGGAGAGATTCAAGATATGAAGTAACACCCGGGAACTGGTTGTTATATTCCTTAATAAGGTCTGAAGCTTCCTTGTAACTGATACCGAGGTCTGTTGCAAGGCCGTAATCGGAAATACCGTAGATGATACTGAAGTTTACAGTCTTTGCGGTAGCTCTCATCTTATGAGTAACCATATCCTCAGTTACGCCGTATACCTTGGCAGCAGTCCTCTTATGAATGTCTTCACCTTCAAGGAATGCTGAGCACATGACCTCATCTCCGCTTAATGCAGCAAGAAGCCTTAATTCGATCTGAGAATAATCGGCATCGACAAGGATCTTTCCGTCTTCTGCAGTAAATGCCTCACGGAGCCTGGATCCTTCTTCGGTCCTTACAGGAATATTTTGGAGATTAGGTTCTGTAGAAGATAATCTTCCTGTGTTAGTCATTGCCTGAGTAAATGTCGTATGGATCCTTGAATCGCTCTTTATCGCGCGAGCAAGACCTACGGCATAGGTGGAATCAAGCTTAGAAAGCTCTCTGTATTCGATGATGTAATCGATCTCAGGGAAATAAGGTCTTAATCTCTTAAGTTCATCTATACCTGTCGAGAAATCGCCGCTCTTGCCTTTCTTTCCGGAAGGCAGGTTAAGATGCTTCTCGCCAAAAAGGATCTCTGCAAGCTGCTTGGGGGAACCGATATTAAATTCCGTTCCGCATGCATCAAAAACTCTGGCGCTGATATCTTCCAGACGCTTTGTGTATTCGCTGTGAAGCTCAGAAAGCCTCTCACCTGAAACGTGCATACCGTTTCTCTCGATTTTATCAAGAGTGATTACAAGCGGAAATTCGATATCGTATAAAAGGCTCTTAAGATCCTTATCATTTTCGATGTCGCGGGAAATAACTTTCGCAACCGCAGTAACAGTCAAAAGCCTGGATGCAGTCTCTTCGATCTTCGATGAGCCGTCATCTTCCGTGATCTCATCAAACAGCGACAGCTGCTTTACAGGGCCCTTTTTATCCTCAACTGGATATGCGGACATAAGTACGCTCTCATACAATCTCTGGAGATCAGGCTTTCCGGAAAGGATATTTAAGACATAGCCTGCTATCTCGCAGTCGAAAACAGATTCAACTGATTTAAGAGGCTCTTTTAAGATCTTGGATCTGTCCTTATATTCATACGCTACAGGCATTACCTTTTTGCCAGCTGAGACCTTATCAAAATCTTCCGCACTTATCACATAGAATGTCTTGGAATTCCAGTCAAGAAGGATGACCTTATTGCCTGAAGGAATATCAACAAAATCGACACCAAGGTTAAGTTCTGAAAGATCTATGGCAGACGGAACTTCATACTTTATATTCAGGCCGTTTTTTAATGCTGCCTCAACTTCTGAAGCGAGCCCTGCGGTAAAATCGTCGACTTCCTGAGCGGGCTCAAAGCCTGCAGGCTTAACATCCTCAAGATCAAGTTTCTTGATCAATGACTTTAAAGCAAGACGGTTAAGAACGCCTGAAAGAGCAGGAAAATCTCTGGTAACGGATGGATATACGCAGTCCTTTGCGCTTTCCTCCACAGGCGATTCACGGTCGATCGTGCAGAGCTTGATATTAAGCTCCAAAAGCTCTTTTGAATTCTTTATCCTCTCGCCTAAGGCAGGAGATAACTTATCTGCATTATTAAAGACCTCTTCGCAGGAACCGTAATCTGCAATGAGCTTAAATGCAGTCTTCTCACCGACCTTCTCAACACCTTTGATATTATCGGAGTTATCACCCATAAGAGCCTTAACCTGAACGAATACTTCAGGCTTAACGCCATATGTATCTTCGAACATCTTGCGGTCAAATAAGACTCTGGGTTCCTTGCCTTTGCCTGACTGTGGCATAATGACAGAAACCTTGTCAGAAATAAGCTGGAAATCATCGTGGTCGCCGGAGAAGATGTAAACATCCATTCCCTGCTCTTCACCCTGCTTAGACAGAGTTCCGATAAGGTCGTCGGCTTCATATCCTGCAAGTTCCATGCGCTTGATTCCGTAAAGGTCGAGCATGTTCTTAACAACAGGCATCTGGGCAGCGAGATCATCAGGCATTCCCTTGCGGTTAGCCTTATAATCCACGCTCATCTTGTGTCTGAATGTAGGTTCTCTCCTGTCGAAAAGAACGCACATATAATCAGGGTTATATTCCTTCATGACGCCAAGAACGGAATTGAAGAATCCGTTTACGGCACCTGTAGGAGTTCCGTCAGGTGCGGTCATGGGAGCTCTGCCTATAACGGCATAATAAGCTCTGTTGATAATCGAGTTGCCGTCAACAAGAAGGAGTGTACTCATCAGTTGCCCTCTTTCGCTTTCTTCTCATTTTCAATTTCCTGCTCTCTTACAGCACGTGCGGTGCTGATCATGAGCTTGATCCTGTTGAGCTGGTTAGCTTCTGAAGCGCCCGGATCGTAGTCGATCGGGACAATATTGGACATAGGATACTGTCTTCTCAATTCCTTGATCATGCCCTTACCGGTTACATGGTTAGGAAGACATGCAAAAGGCTGGGCGCAGATAATATTCGGAACGCCGTCCTGGATAAGCTCGATCATCTCAGCTGTGAGGAACCAGCCCTCACCGCAGGAGTTACCGCAGCTCAATACCGTGGAAGACTTTTCTGCAAGTTCCTGAATTCTCTCTGAAAGCATGAACTTACCGTTTGTCTTTGCAAATTCTTTATTGATGGGCTTTCTCAAAGACTCAAGGAATCTGATCGCTGTCTTCATGATATAACCTGTCTTTTTGCTCTTACCTAAGTTCTGGGCCTGCCAGAGCGGGTTGTAAGCGCAGTAAAGGAAGAAGTCCAAAACACCCGGAAGTACAGCTTCACAGCCTTCTGCTTCGATAACGTCAATCGCATTGTTATTGGCATCCGGCTGGAACTTAACGAGGATCTCACCTACAAGACCGACGCGGGGCTTTCTCGGGATATCCTGCAAAGGCAGAGCATCAAACTTCGCAACAGCGAACTTAACGAATTCCTTATACTTTGTGATGACAGGCGGATTATCAAAATCAACGCCGATCTTATTCAGACACTCAACGATCTCCTTCTTCTCTTCGATTGACTTTGAGAAGTAGCTGTTAGGCATTACCTTATCGTATCTTTCTGTGAGATCGTCATTTGTAAGCTTAGGATTAAATAACCTTCTGCCGATCCTGTTGATGTATGAATACAAAGCATTTGCAGATCCGGGGACCTTCTCGTAAGGTCTTACTCTCAAGAGCAATGTGGAGATCATATCGCCTGCGCACAGTGCCTTGATGGCATCAAGTAAAAATGAAGCCTTATACTCGAATCCCTCATTCTTCTCGAATCTCTGCGCAGAGATCGTGATAACGGGGATCTGCGGATAACCGGCCTCCTTCAAAGCCTTACGAAGGAATGCTACATAGTTGGTAGCACGGCAGCCTCCGCCCGTCTGTGTGATCGCTAAAGTAACATTATCGGGATCGATCTCGCCGCTCAAGATAGCATTGATCATCTGACCGACAACGATGATCGTCGGGAAGCATGCATCGTTATTTACGAACTTAAGACCGCATTCGATATCTTCACGGGTAGCCTGCTTTAAGAGCTTCAACTTATATCCGTGCTTATGGAATACGGACTCTACCATCTCGAACTGGATAGGAGCCATCTGGGGAGCCAGGATAGTGTGATTCTTCTTATGCTCTTTAGTAAACTCTACGCGCTGCAGTGTATAAGGCGCGCTGTCTGTTTCTTCAGGAACGAAAACTCTAGCTTCACCCTTTTCGATGAGTTCCATTCTCTCGTTCATTGCAACGACAAGAGATCTCATTCTGATCCTTGCTGCACCGAGGTTGCTTACTTCGTCGATCTTAAGGAGCGTATAGAGCTTGCCTGAAGATTCCAGGATCTCCTGAACCTGGTCAGAAGTAACGGCATCAAGGCCGCAGCCAAAGCTCGTGAGCTGGACGAGCTCCAAGTCAGGTCTTGTGATAACAAATGCAGCAGCTTCATAAAGTCTGGTGTGATACATCCACTGGTCAATGACTCTGATAGGACGCTTTAATACACCGGGCTTTGCAACTGCATCTTCTGTAAGAACGGCAAGACCTAATGAATTGATCATCTGGGGAATGCCATGGTTGATCTCAGGATCGCAGTGATAAGGTCTTCCTGCAAGAACGATACCCTTAAGGCCTTTTTCTTCCATCTCCTTAAGGATCTCACGGCCCTTTGCCTTGATGTCTTCCTTATACTTGAAATATTCCTCTGCACCTGCCTGAACAGCCTGCTTTGCTTCTTCAGCAGACACTCCGAGATAATCGAAGCACTCAGTAAGATGGAGAGCGACATTATCAAGATTGTCCAAAGGCATGAAAGGATTTAAGTATCTGATATTCTTCTCCAGGAGATTCTCAACGTTGTTCCTGATAACTTCCGGATAAGAGCATACGATCGGACAGTTATAGTGGTTGTTGGAATTCTGGTTTTCGATATTCTCATAAGGAACATCGGGATAGAAGATCGTGGTAATTCCACGGGAAATAAGGTTCTCGATGTGTCCGTGAGCGAGCTTTGCAGGATAGCAGACTGACTCTGAAGGGATCGTCTCCATACCGCCTTCGTAGATCTTATGTGAAGATCTTGCAGAGATAAGAACTCTGAAGCCGAGCTTTGTAAGAACGGTAAACCAGAAAGGATAATTCTCATACTGGTTTAATACACGGGGAATACCGATCTCGCCTCTCGGAGCATCCTCAAGCTTTAAAGGCTTATAGTAGCTGAATGTTCTGGAATACTTGTAATCGAAAAGATTCGGGAGCTTCTTCTTATCGCTGGCAGGTTCTCTGTCGAGCGCCAGGTCCTCGCCTCTCTCGCAGCGGTTGCCTGATACGAATTTGGTGCCGTTGGAGAAAGTTGCGATAGTAAGACGGCAATGGTTAGTACAGCCCTGGCACTGTGTATTCTCAGTCTCCATCTTGAATGAATCAAGTTCATCCTTGCCAAGGACATTGGATCTGCCGTCTTCATGACCACGCTTCTGAGCGATCAGGGCAGCGCCGAAAGCGCCCATGAGACCTGCAACATTAGGTCTGATTACATCTCGTCCTGATACGAGCTCGAAACATCTTAAGATAGCATCGTTAAGGAACGTACCGCCCTGAACGACGATATTCTTGCCGAGCTGTTCCGTATCACGGATCTTGATTACTTTATAAAGCGCATTTCTTACGACTGAATATGAAAGGCCTGCAGAGATATCACCTACTGAAGCGCCCTCCTTCTGTGCCTGCTTAACCTTGGAGTTCATGAATACGGTACAGCGTGTACCGAGATCTACAGGCTTTGTTGAAGATAATGCAGCTTCAGCAAATTCAGGCGTCGTAAGGCCCAATGTCTGGGCAAACGTCTGGATAAAGGAACCGCATCCTGAAGAGCATGCCTCGTTGAGCATGATGGAATCGATAACACCATTCCTTATCTTCATGCACTTCATGTCCTGGCCGCCGATATCGATGATGAAATCAACATCCGGGCAGAAGAACTTGGCTGACTGGAAATGAGCCATAGTCTCGATCTCGCCAATATCGATATTAAGAGCAGCCTTGATGATGTTCTCGCCATAGCCCGTAACGCACGAATTAGCGATATAGCAATCGTCCGGCATCTTGGAGTAGATATCCTTCATGATCGCAACGGCACTCATAACCGGATTACCCTTGTTGCTTGCATAATATGTATAAACGAGGTCGCCCTTTCTGTTGATAACAACAGCCTTAGTTGTTGTGGAACCTGCGTCAACACCAAGATAGAGCGCACCGGTCTGATCCTTGATGTTAAGTACAGGGATCTGGTCCTTCTTGTGACGCTCATCAAAAGCATCCTTATCTTCTTTGCTCTTAAATATCGGGTCGATCCTGATGATGTCCGGAACAAAACCTTCCCGGTTCTTAAGCTTTTCGAGAAGTTCGGAAAGGTTTACGGGATTCTTGCCGTCAGCTGACAAAGCAGCACCCAAAGCAACGTAGATCTGTGCTTCCTCAGGCATCCAGAAGGAATCGACTTTGCCTTCCAAGGTGCGCTCGAAAGCATTTCGAAGCTCGGAATTAAAGAACAAAGGACCGCCTAAGAATGTGACATTGCCCTTAATAGGTCTGCCGCATGCAAGGCCGGAAATCGTCTGGTTTACAACTGACTGGTAAATTGAAGCCGCAAGGTCTTCTTTAGCAGCACCTTCATTGATAAGAGGCTGAAGATCTGACTTGGCGAAAACACCGCAGCGGCTTGCGATCGTATAAAGTGATCTGTAGTCTTTGGCAAAATTATTAAGGCCATCAGCATCCGTCTGAAGAAGTGATGCCATCTGGTCGATGAATGAACCTGTACCGCCTGCGCATGTACCATTCATACGCTGTTCAAGCACAGGATGCATATATGTGATCTTTGCATCCTCACCGCCAAGCTCAATGATTACATCTGTCTCAGGGTGATATGTCTTAATGGCCTGTGTCTCTGCCATAACTTCCTGAGTGAACTTAAAGCCGAGCCAGTTGGCTACTGAAAGTCCGCCTGAACCTGTAATTACGACATCAACGTCGATATCAGGAAACTTCTTGTTCAGATCTTCGAAAAGGTCATTTAAAAGACCTGAAACATCTGAATGGTGTCTCTGATAATCGCTGTGAATGATCTGCTCTCCGTCTAAGAGAACGACCTTGATAGTTGTAGATCCGATATCAAGACCAAGCTTGTATACCTTGCCCATCAATTAACCTCCAAGTGGTTATCTGTTAGTATTTGGCGTGCCCTTTGGCTGCGCCTGATTGTGAACTACACTGTTACCCGAATTTCTGTAGTTCTTATCTGAAGAGCCTGCACTGCGGCTCCTTACCGGTTTCTTACGAGCAGGAATAGATCCAAAAAGTTTAAAAGACTTGTCTTTAAGGTCCTTAAGCCATGTCATCTGCTCTGATCTCAAAGCTTCCTTGAAATTGCCAGAATTAAGTCCCTGCTTAAATTCAGCACTCAAAGATACTCTCAAAAGCTCATCCGGAATACCCAGCGAAAGATCAAAGGGCTTGCCGAATGTATCGAAAACCTCGAGCTGCAAAGAATCGCAAACGGTCTTGCAGTTAGCTTCATAAAGAGCAACATCGCACTTTATGCCGAGCTGTGTCATGAGGCCGGTAAAGTTAAGCGTGATATAAGGAAGATTGCCTGAAAATATCAGATGAAGGCAGATAAGCTTCATATAAGATTCAAGACAGATGCATTCCTGGTCACAGATAAGTGAAAGATCACCCTCAGAGGTCATCTTTGAGATATCGGCTTTCTCATTCTCAAAGCCATTTGCCCACAGGAAATAGAGCTCCCTGTAGACTTCTTTCTTAAAGATCTCAAAATCACGGGTCAGGGGCTCAGCAAGAACCTTTGATCCAAGATTGAAGATATACTGCATATATGACACTTCAAGATAGCTCGGAACCGAGAAATACTTGAAGTAAGCCGCAACATCACGGCTGTTGTAGATATATTTGCGCAAAAGAACTTCTCCTGTCCGCATAATAATTCATTGTGAATTATAGCATAAACAAGCTAATATACTTATTAAAAATATAAGAGATATATGGCAATCGGAAATTAAGCAGGTGTTCCTGCTCCGCCGATAACACCGCAGGCACCGAGAATAAGCACGAGAAGGCCTAATCCGATACGGTACCAGCCAAAGCATGAGAATGTGTGATTCCTGATAAATGCCATAAGCTTCTTGATGATAAGAAGGCTGACACCAAAAGCAGTAACCATACCGACCAGAAGCAGGCCGACTTCATGAGCACTTACTCCGCCGTCATACTTCACGATCTTAAGAAGGCTCGCGCCGAACATTACAGGAATAGCAAGGAAGAATGTAAACTTAGCTGCAGCTTCCCTCTTAATTCCGATAGCTATAGAGCCTACGATAGTAGAGCCTGATCTTGATGCGCCGGGGAAAATCGCTGCAAAAAGCTGGAAAATACCGATAGCAAGAGCATGGCCCCAGTTGAGCTGGTTAACAGTCTTGATAACGGGATTTCTGTTCTTCATGAGATATTCAACAACGATAAATGCAACACCGAATACGATAAGTGCAACAGCAACTACAAAATAGTTATAAAGATGCTCATCGAGCCAGTCATCGAAAAGAACGCCTACGACAGCAGCAGGAACACATGCCAGGGCTATCTTAAGCCAGAGGATTATCTTGTCCTTCATTACATATCTGCCGATACCGGATTTTGAGAAAGGATGCTCATTATTCTTGATGCCAAAAGGCCAGATATCTTTCCAGAATATGACGATTACGGCCAGAATGGCGCCTAACTGGATGACGACGAGATAAAGGTCATAGAATTCAGGTGAGACATTGAGCTTTAAGAACTCATTCAATATGATCATATGTCCGGTAGAGCTTACAGGAAGCCATTCCGTAATACCTTCAACAATACCGAATATAAAAGCTACAATATAATCCCAAATCATTTTCTATACTCCTAAAGTTTTACTTAAAACCCCAAAATCATAACACATTAATCATTCTGTTATATGCGCAAACTACGGCACGAACGGAAGATTTTGTGACTGAACTTGACACTCCGGCACCAATATAAGTCTGTTTATTGGACTTGTTGGCGATCTCAATGTATGTAATAGCCGCAGAGTCTGAACCTGACTTCATAGCGTGCTCTGAATAGTTTGAGATCGAGAACTCGATGCCCGTATAATCGCAGAAACCTCTGACAAAAGCATCCAAGAGACCGTTACCCTTACCTTTGATGGTAACTTCCTTACCATGGTCAGTAATAAGTGCCTCTACAGTGGATACCTGGTCGCTGTCCTGGGACTCCGAGAAGTTCTTCAAGCCATATGGCTCAAGCACATTGATATATTTATCGTCGAAAAGATCGAAGATCTGCTGTGGCGTAAGCTCATTCTCGATGCCGTTTTCTTCAGTCGCCGCCTTAACGACAGGCAGGAAATCACGCTGGAAAGCCTTCGGTAGCTGGACACCAAAATAAGTCTCCATAACATAAGCGATTCCGCCTCTTCCGGACTGGGAGTTGATGCGGATAATGGGCTCATATTCCCTGCCGACATCCTTCGGATCGATAGGAAGGTAAGGAACGGCCCAGATGGTCTCTCCCCTTTCCTCCATCTTCTTTCTGCCCTTGTTGATGGCATCCTGATGAGAGCCGGAAAATGCCGTAAATACGAGCTTTCCTGCCCACGGGTGCCTCGGCTCGACCTTCATGCCGGTCAGTTCCTCATAGATATCGATAGTCTTGTTGATATTTGAAAAATCAAGTCCCGGATTGATGCCAAGCATCATCATATTGATCGCAAGCGTAATGATATCAACGTTTCCTGTCCTCTCACCGTTACCGAACAAAGTTCCTTCGACTCTGTCAGCGCCGGCCATAAGACCGAATTCAGATGTCGCAACCGCAGTGCCTCTGTCATTATGCGTGTGCAAAGAGACGGTTATAGAGTCCCTCCATTTGGTCTTAGAGCAGAAATACTCGATCTGGTCCGCATAAACATTCGCTGTCTGGTACTCAACAGTCTCCGGCAGATTGATTATTACCTTCTTCTCGGGCGTAGGCTTCCACACTTCAAGAACGCTGTCACATATCCTGACCGCAAAATCGAGTTCCGTATCAGAAAAGGCCTCCGGTGAATATTCAAGGATGAAATTAGTACCGCTCTTATCGCTATCTATCCTGTCGATTATCATTTTCGCGCCGTCTACTGCAAGCTTAACGCAGTCATCACACGAGAAATCGAAAACGACGTCCCTATGGAGCGTGCTGGTCGCATTATAAAGATGGATAATGACATTCGGAGCGCCCTTTACAGCTTCCATTGTCTTCTCGATTATGTGTTCTCTTGATTGTGTTAACACCTGAATGGCAACATCTGAAGGAATAAGGTTATTGTCGATCAGATGTCTGCAGAAGTTATAGTCTGTATCTGATGCCGCAGGAAAACCGATCTCGATCTCTTTAAATCCGATGGAGCACAGATATTCAAAGAATTCGACCTTTTCTTCCAAAGTCATGGGAACTTCGAGAGCCTGATTACCGTCTCTTAAGTCAACAGAGCACCAGATCGGAGCCTTAGTAATCTTATTTGAAGGCCACTTTCTGTCCGGCAGGTCAACTGTCGGATGAGCCTTATATCTGCGGTAATTCATGTCAGCCATAAACCTTCCTCCACCATAGAAGCTTAAAGCTAATTAAAGTTCATTTACGAGGTCTCTAAACATGTCGCCTCTGTGTTCGAAATGCCTGAAATGGTCGTATGACGTACCTATAGAAGACATAATAACAATCTCTCCGGGTTTTGCCCACTCTCTGGCCTTTCTAATAGCTTCCTTATAAGCATTTACAACGTTGTCACGGGTCTTGGGGAACTCATAGACATCGCCTTCCTTATCAGGGATCCTGTAGATCTCATATTTACGGCCATGTGCTTCCTTTGCAATGATGTCAGTAACAAGATCACCGTTAGAACCGTAAATGATAATCCTGTCGCATACATTTAGGATAGCATCGCCCAGTTTGCTGTAGAGGCACTTCTTGTCGGCACCGCCACAGATAAGGACACCCTTCTCATTTCTTGCTGCAAGAGCGTTCATAGTGTTAAGAGATCGGTTAGGAGATGTATCAATAGATGAGTTGTACCACCTTACTCCGTCTATCTCTCTAATAAATTCGATCCTGTGAGGCACGCCCTTAAACGTTTTTGCAACATAAGCGATGTCTTCAGGCTTTACATAATCGATAACAGCGCATGCTGCAGCAAGGAAATTCTCGACATTGTGAACGCCCGGTATAAATATCTCATCCATACCGCAGATATCAAAGCACTCGCCGTTCTCCTCATAGATGAGCCTTCCGTCTTCAGTATAAGCTCTCGGATACAAAGGAGAATCCGATCTCATGACCTTGCCCTTATTGGCAGAGAAAAGCTTTACTCTGCCCCTGGCAATATCCTTCATCTCATAAGTCAGGTCACAGCCTGCATTAAGGACCACCTTGCCGACAGGACCCTGGTTCCTGAATGCGTTTACCTTAGCCTGGATATATTCATCGTAGTCCTTATGGAAATCCAGATGGTTAGGAGTGATATTAGTTACGATTGCAACATCAGCAGGAGTGTTCATTCCAAGGAGCTGGAAAGATGAAAGCTCTAAGACCACCTTGTCATCAGGCTCGATCTCAGCAACACGGTCAAGAAGCGGTGTGCCGATATTGCCGCCTATCCAGACCTTATAGCCTGCATGCTTCAAGATCTCGGAAGTAAGCGTGGTTGTCGTTGTCTTTCCGTCAGAACCTGTAATAGCGAAGATCTCAGCAGGACAAAGGTTCATGAAAAGCTCCATCTCTGTTGTGAGAATAGAGCCCATATCCTTCAATGCCTGCAGTTCAGGGATCTCAAATCTCATTTTCGGAGTCTTGAAAACGATATCATAATGCTCATCTCTTAAGTGGGTTAAGTAAGATTCGCCTAAAGACCACTTGATATCCGTGGAGATCTCCTTCAAAGCAGCGATATTCTTACTCAAAACGGGGTCTTCTTCTGTATTCTTGTCACACGCAGTGACCTCGGCGCCCAGAGATATAAGCCACTTTATAAGAGGGGTGTTGGAGATGCCGATGCCGATGACTGCAGCTTTCCTGCCCTTAATATAGTTTTTAAACTCTTCAAACTTATAGTTAGCCATATTCACTCCTTATCCGGATATGTACGAGGCATAGAGCCTGCTGTAAAATCCGCCGTTTGCGATAAGTTCCTCGTGTGATCCGATCTCTGAGACCTTGCCGCCGTCTATTACGACGATCTTGTCGCATGATGTGATCTGCGAGAGCCTGTGCGCAATTATAATACTTGTTCTGCCGTTCAGAAGCTTTTTAACAGCTTTCTGGATACGGTCTTCGGTGACAACGTCCACAGATGATGTAGCTTCGTCCAGAATAAGGATCGAAGGGTCTGATGCCATAGCTCTTGCTATTGTTAAAAGCTGTTTCTGGCCTTCGGATATATCATCCCTGTCGTTATCCAACATCTCATTATAACGCTTTGGCAGTTTTCTGATAAAAGAATCACAGCCGGCCTTCCTGCTCGCGTCAATTGCCTCTTCCTCGGTTATATGGTTACCTGAGAACCTGATATTCTCCATGACCGTATCGTCTGAAAGCCATGTATCCTGTGATACAAAGCCGATGTAATGGCGGAGTTCCGACCTCGGAATATCCTTTATAGACTTGCCGTTTATAAGGATATCCCCTGAATCTGGCTCATAGTAACGCATCAGAAGATTGATAAGAGTAGTCTTGCCGCATCCTGTAGGACCTGCGATAGCAAAGGATTCGCCCCTTCCGACCTTAAACGAGATGTCCTGGAGCACCGGTCTTCCCTCTACATATGAGAAAGAGACATTCTTAAACTCAATATCGAACTGGACATCCTTAGAAGGAAGATCATCTCTTACAGGTTCTTCAGGTATCTCAGGGCTGTCAAGGTACTCGAAAACCCGGGCAAGGCAGGCAAAGCTGTCTGAGAGTTCTGTATATACTGCCGACAGGTCGTTAAAAGGCTTCATGAACTGGTTTGCATAAGCAAGAAGCGACGTCAAAGCACCGACAGTTATTGCTCCGCCGATACCGGACAGGCATCCTGTGAGTACTACAGCCGCATAGATAAGTGCATTTACAAATCTTGAAGAAGGATTGCTGATGGAAGATAAGAATGTGGCTTTTGTTGATGTCTTGCGGTATTCACCGTTTATCTCATCAAAGCCTTCGATCCTTGCATCCGTGACATTATAGATCCTGCATTCTCTGAAGTTGTTAACAGATTCAGCAACATAGGATGTCTGCTTTGATCTGATATCAGCCTGCTTTGCAAAAGATTTATATGCACCTTTCGCGATCGCCGTAGAGACAGCGATCGATACAGGCGTGAAGATGACAACGATAAGAGATATCTTCCAGTTGATAAGGAACATGACAATAAGCGTAATGATTATCGTGGCTATTCCTGATGCAAACTGGTTAAGGAATAAGAGCATTCCGTCAGATACAGTCTCAACATCACTGATAATAAAGCTCTGGAGCTTTCCGGCAGACGTCTTGTCGATATAAGACATCTTTACCCTGTGCATCTTGGAATATGTGGCATTCCTTAAATTCTGTCCTATAGCATACGCAATACGGTTATTCATCCTGATCAATGCAAACTGCAGTAATGCTGCAGCAACTATAAGAGCAGCGATGATAAAGATGCACTTGATAAGTTCGTCTGAGTCACCGAGATTATCTATCGCCCTTCCGGCAAAATAAGGAATTGCAACTGTTGCTCCGCCAAAAAGCAGGCCTATGATCACAGAAAGCACGACAAGACCTGAAGAACCCTTCAGATAAGAGAACAGACGCTTTAATGACTTTGAATTCATGATACAGCGCCTCCCTTCATCTGAAGAGAATTCATATATCTGTAGTTCTCCGATATCTTGAGGAGCTCCTCGTGTGAGGCAACAGCTTCTATCCTGCCGTCATCCATAAGAATGATGCGGTCACAGTTCATGCATGTCCTGACCTTCTGAGAGACAAGTATCAATGTAGGCTTAACCGGGAGATTTCTAAGATTATTAAGAAGCCTTTTTTCCGTGCCCCAGTCCAACGCTGACGTGGAATCATCCAGGATTACAAGACCGGGATTGCCCGCCAATGCTCTTGCGATTCCGATCCTCTGTCTCTGACCTCCCGAAAGTCCGGCGCCGCCGTCAGAAATAACGAAATCCAGACCTTCTTTTTTTGATGCCACCACATCATCACTGCATGAAGCTTTGCACGCAGATTCAACATCCTCATCTGTGAGAGATGTTCTTCCGAGAGTAATGTTATCTTTGAGTGAACCCTTGAAAAGTCTTGTTTTCTGAAGGCTCATGCCAATGGCAGATGCAAGACTCGAAAGTGAAATATCCTTTATATTCCTGCCATTGATATCCACTTCACCTTCATTAGCGTTATAAATGCCTGCAATAAGGGATGCAGCTGTTGATTTGCCGCATCCGGTACTTCCGATAATACCGATCGTCTCGCCGGGCTTGATGTCGATCGAAAAGTCTTTTACGGATTCTTCGACATTACCCTGGTATGTAAATGAGACATTCTTCATCGATACAGAAAGCGGAGTTCCCAAAGGAAGTGTTCCAGCACCGTTATTGGCTGTGCTTGTTATCTCCATCAGGCCTTCTGCCCTCTTAAGGCATGCATATGCCCTTGATACAGAAACGATAAGATTAGCAAGCTTAACGAGCTCTATAAGGATCTGGGACATGTAGTTATAGAGTGCAACGACCTGTCCGTCAGTAAGAGTTCCTGCGTTGAAATGGATAGAACCCCTGTAGATCAAAAGACATATTCCGAGATTAACTACCGCATAAGTCAAAGGATTAAGCCATGCGGCGAAATCAGCAGCCTTTATCTGCGCTGTCTTAAGATTTGCGCTCTTTTGCTCGAACTTCTCATAATCATTTTGAGTCTTGTTAAAGCCTCTGATAACTCGTTCTCCGGCAATACCGTTGGCGGTCTTCTTAACAAGACTGTCAAGGCCTGCTCTTGACTCTTTATGTCTCAAAATAGAAAGCTTCATATTCAAGGCGATCACAACAGCCAAAAGCGCCGTACAAGCTACAAGGATCAAAGCAATCGAAGGCTTTACGGTTGCTGCCATAATACACGCACCGATAACGATAAAAGGAGATCTTAAAAGCAGTCTCAAGAACAGATTGATGCCTGTCTGGATCTGGTTAACGTCAGATGTAAGAAGCGTAACCATTCCAGATGAACCGATCTTCTCATAATCGCTTACGGATAAAGTCTGGAGCTTATCGTGAAGACTCTTTCTGATACCTGAGGATATTCCTGTCGCGGAATATGCTGCAAAATACTGCGCAGTAATGGCGCTTGCAAATCCTACAACAGCAAAAAGCACAAGGATGGGAACATGAGACCATACATAGGCCGCATCACCCTTCCTGATACCATTATCGATAACACCCGCAACGATCAGCGGAACGATGAGTTCAAAGCAGGCTTCAAGAAGCTTAAACACAGGGCTTAAGATTGAAGCTGCTTTGTATTTTCCGATGTGGTCGAAAAGAAGTTTCATGATCAGATATCAGACAGATCCTTCATAAGCTTATTGGATTCACGGATTACCTCATCAAGGTCGATGGTCGTGTATTTACCGTCCTCATAGAGGATCTTGCCGTCGATCATGGTCATCTTGACTACTGAATTATCAGCACTGTAAATGATGTTCCTTACAATGTTGTTCTCAGGCTGCATCGAAGGCTTATTCATATCTATCATGATAATATCTGCCTTCTTACCTTCTGCAAGAACGTCAGCATCATCAAGGCCCATACACTGTGCGCCGCCCGCAGTTCCAGCCTTGAGGATTGTAAACGGATCTACGGCAGCCGCATTATGTGTCTCTACGTTCGAAAGGACCGTATCTAGATACATTTCGCGGAACATGGAAAGTGCATTATTAGAGCCGGCTCCGTCAGTACCTATAGCGATTTTCATATCCTTTTCGATGAACTTGTAAACAGGCGTGATGCCGCTTGCAAGCTTCAAATTGGAACATGCATTGAATACTGACCATAGGCCGCGCTTTTTGAAGATATCCCTGTCTTCATCGGTGAACCATACGCAGTGGAATCCGCCGCCGCCGAAATCAAAGATACCGAACTTATCAAAAAGAACAGCCGGCGTAACACCATATCTTTCCCTGCAGCCTTCGACTTCCTCGCGAGTCTCGGAAATATGAGTAAATACAGGTGCTTCATATTTATGAGCAAGCTCTGACATATACTTAAGATTATCTTCGCATGTCGTATATTCGGCATGGAAACCTAATTTGAATGATACAAGAGGATCATATGAATTAAGTTCGTTATAGTATTTTTCGAGACTTTCAAAGCCGCCGAAATCATTGGCTGCTCCACAGAAAACATGTCTGAAGCCTGTCTCTACTGCAGCCCTGGCGTTCTCTTCCCTGTGGAAATACATATCAAAGCATGCCGTAACGCCGCCTGCAAGGTATTCCGCATAAGCAAGCTTGGAGAACCAGTAGACCGCTTCAGGAGTAAGCTTTGCTTCCCTCGGGAATATAGCCTTATGGAGCCAGTCGTTAAGACAGTATTCATCAGCCAGAGATCTTGAGAAAGTCATGGCAGAATGCGTATGTGCATTCTTAAGGCCGGGCATCAGGAGATTGCCCTTGCAGTCTATCTCCCGGTCGAATTTCTTGTCTGAAACACCGACAGAAGGCCCGATATAGCTGATCTTATCATTATCGGTCCATAATTCTCCTTCGATGATCCTGTCATCAGTCATCTTAAGGATCCTGCAATTATAAAAACGAACAGACATAAGTTTTCCTTTCTAGCCCGTTATAACAACGGTGCAATAAGTCTTAATAATGATTTGAAGAACCAGACAAACATATTGGGTTTCTTCCTGTATTTCTCGGTAACATCACGACATTCACCGAAAGTGTCGATAAAGTCCTGCTTAATATCCTTGAGACAATCAGTCCTGTACATATAGACCGCATTCTCGAAGTGATGGTAAAGGCTTCTGAAATCAAGGTTAATGGTTCCGACAACAGCGCATGTATCATCACAAAGGAATGTCTTCGAATGGTTAAACCCAGGAGAATACTCATAGATCCTGACACCGCTCGTGATAAGCATGTTGTAGTAAGATCTCGTTACGCTGTACGTAAGTTTCTTATCCGGAATGCCCGGTGTCATGAGCCTTACATCGACACCGCGCTTTGAAGCGATCTGCAAGGCTCTGGCCATCTCATCCGACAAAACGAGATAAGGTGACATGATCCAGCAGTATTCCTGGGCATTGTTGATCATGTTAAGGTAAACATTCTCACCGACAGGCTCATTATCAAGAGGACTGTCACAATAAGGAACGCAATAACCTGAAGCACCGGCAGCCGGGACAAGCGGTATCGCTTCAAAAGTCATCATATCGTCGTCCTTTTTCTTCATATCCGCAAAGTTCCACATCTCAATGAACATTGCAGTAAGGCTCTGGACAGCAGGACCTTCAAGTCTGATGCCGTTGTCCTTCCAATGACCGTAAGGATTTACGATATTGAAATACTCGTCCGCGATATTATATCCGCCTGTATATCCTACCTTGCCGTCAACGACGGTGATCTTCCTATGGTCACGGTTATTCATGAACAGTGAGACGACAGGATATGCAGGATTAAACGCGTTGCACTTGATTCCTTCAGATTCAAGCACTTTTACAAAGTTCCTGTTGATGAAAAGGAATGAACCTACATCATCGTATAACACTCTGCAGTCAACTCCTGCGGCAGCTCTCTCCTTCAATGCCTCATGCAAAGGCTCAAAAGCTTCCTTTGTCTCAATGGCATGATACTCAAGATATACGTATTCCTTTGCTTTCTTAATATCTTCGATCTGCGCCTTGTAAGCATCGTAAGCTACAGGATAGTACTTGATGTCAGTACCCTCGTAGATCGGGAATTCAAAACCTCGCAAGTATCTGGCATTAGAAGCCCTGGCTGGGTCTTCTTTCTTAAACTCGGCGAAAATCTCGTCGTTGTAGTTAAGATGTGAGAAGACCATCATGTCTACCTTCTCGAGACGCCTCTTGATCTTATGCTTGGAGCTTGAGAAGTTATTAAGGACATAGAAAAGCAGGCCGGGCACCGGGAAAAGAAGTATCACGATAACCCAGATAAGCTTAAATACGCCGTTATGGTCTCTTGAATTGATACCGAGAACCACGACCAAAGCAACCGCTCTCACTGCAATATCAAGCGGCGGGAAATTGCTGCCGAGATAATATAAAAGAACGATAAAACCTATTATCTGTGCAATTACAAGCAGACCGAAGACAATGATCCTTCCGATGCTGTTCTTTATCGCAGTTTTACGTTCTACCGTTCTTTTCTTAGACATTATCCAATATTCTCGATAAATGCTTTATATCCAAGATAGAGATAATACAGATCGATCTTGGAGATTACCTCAACAGGTGCATGCATAGACCATACAGGCACGCCCATATCAACTACGTCCATACCAAGTTCAGCCATGATGGCAGCGATCGTTCCGCCGCCGCCTGCATCGATACGGCCAAGCTCGCCTGTCTGCCACGGGATGGAATTCTTCTCGAAGATATCAGTGATCTCAGCAATGAAGTCGCCTGTTGCTTCAGAGCAGCCGGATTTGCCTCTTGCACCTGTATACTTCTCGATCTTAAGACCGTGAGACATGAACGCAGTGTTGTTCTTCTCAAATACAGAAGCATACTTGGGATCGTATGCTGTAGTAACGTCAGTGGAAAGCATCTTTGTAGCAGCCAAAGCCTTGCGGAACTTCAGTGTATTGAACTTATCGATGCCGCCCTCAGCCTTTGCAAATACTTCCATAAGGAAGTTCTCATAAAGGTTGGATGTAGCGCCTGAGTTGGAATAAGAACCGATCTCTTCCTTATCAGTAAGGAGGCAGACACATGTCTTCTTGGGCTTCTCCTGCGCAAGCAAAGCTCTTAATGCAGGATATGCGCAGACCTTGTCATCGTGACCGTATGCAGCGATATAAGCTCTGTCAAAGCCTACATCTCTTGCATGTGTAGCAGGAACGATCTCGATCTCAGCGGATACAAAATCCTTCTCCTTTACGCCGTACTGCTCGAAAAGGATCTTCAAAACGCCTGCTTTGAAGATGTCTGAAGCCTTCTTATCATCTGTGCAGGGAATGCCGCCGATGACTACGTTAAGGTCTTCTGCAGGGATGAATTCAGATGCCTTCTTGGTCATCTGCTCATTTCCAAGGTGAGGAAGAAGGTCAGTAATGTAGAATACGGGATCTGTGTCCTTCTCACCTACTACGATCTGATGTGCCTTGCCGTCGTTGGTAAATACAACGCCATGAACGGCCAAAGGGATCGTTGTCCACTGATACTTCTTGATGCCGCCATAGTAGTGGGTCTTGAAGTAAACTGTATCGTTGTCCTCATAGATCGGATTGGGCTTTAAGTCGAGTCTCGGTGAATCAATGTGGGCACCTAAGATGTTAAAGCCTTCGGCAGGGCTCTTCTTGCCGATAACTGCAGCAGCAAAGCCTTTACCCTTAATGCTCTGGTAGACCTTGTCACCTGGCTTTAAGGTATCCTTTGTAGCGATGTCAACATAACCGAGATCTTCGGCAGCTGCGATTGCATTTGCGGCAAATTCGCGTTCTGTCTTGGAATTATCCAAAAATGCCTTATATTCCTCGGCAAAATTAAAAGTAGCTGTCATATCATCTTGAGAAGCTACCTCATAAAGGTTAGGAAAATCAGCGAAAAGCTCGCTTGTCTTGATCTTTTTGGTTTCTTTTTTCTTGGGCATAAGTATCACCTCTTTCTAATGAACTTATGATACCATAAAGTAAAATAAAATCTTTTAAATTAAGGGGACAAAATGATAACTGACGGACATAATCATACAAAACACTTCTCGGCAGACGCCGGCCAATCGATTTATGAGCTCATAAGCGAGGCTCAATCCAAGGGTTTTACGAGAATAGGAATTACAGAACACTACGAGATCGACTATCCTGACGACGGATTGAACTGGATGTTCGATCTGGAAGAGTACAACAAAGCATTTGAACAGTGGCGCGCCATAGCCGGAGACAAATTTGAGCTCCTTAAGGGCATCGAATTCGGATATCAGACCCATGTTGCAGAAGAAATAGACAAGGTGGCCGCTTCTATCCCCCTGGATGTCGTTCTTTTAAGCGTTCACCTCTTCAGAGGCCAGGATTTTTATGTTGAGCGCGGCTGCTACAAGCTCCCTGCAAAAGACCTGCACAGCGAATATATCAACACGATGGCCGAGATGTGCGAGAAATGCAATAATTTCGATGTTGTCGCGCACTACGACTACATCAACAGATATGCAGACAACAAGAATGACTTCATCACATACGAAGAGACGCCTAAGGAGATAGACAGACTTTTCGAGGTCATGATAGCTAAGGAAAAAGCACTCGAGATAAATACAAAATCGATCCAAAAGCATAAGGACGGCGGATTTACGAGATGGCTTCCTGATGCCGGTATCATAAAAAGATACCTGGAAATGGGCGGAAAACTGATCACTCTAGGCTCTGATTCACATTTCCCCGGCACTTTTGCGGTAAGCTTTAACGAAGCAGTAGAATACCTGAGATCATTGGGTATTAAAGAGACCGTATACTACAAAGACCACAAGCCGCATTTTGAAGCGCTGTAAGCGAAAAAGCCTTAAATGCAGAACGTGTACCGCATTTGCAGTACACGTTCTTTTTAGTTCTATTCCCATATCCAACATCACTATTGTCAGAAGACAAGTTTAATATCCTGCGGCAGATTATCAGAATTATGATCGAAGGAATCACCATATCCGACAGCTACCCTGAGCGAAGTCGGCTTGTCAGCACCTGTCATTATTTCGCATTTGAAATATGCCTTAGAGCTGTCAGTTGTCACCGGAATATAAGACTCACTCTCAAAATCACCATTGTCAGTGCCTAAACAGACGTAAACGAACGTAGGATCAGCCTTTTGTTTTTCTATCTCACCTAAGATTACATAGTACTCGTGTTCATCTGTGCGTTTTTGGCTGTAAATCGTTACAGTTATGCCTTCATCAGTAAATGTCGTTCCTTCGTCATAATTCGATTCATTTATTACAAACTGAACAGAGTCACTGAGATCAAAATGCATCGGATTTGATTCAGACAATTCGACTACAGTATGATCGAACATAAGCATCGATGCAGGAAACATAAAGCCTGCAACGAGTATGAGCTGTGCACCCAGAACTATGAGCGCCAAGCCCCACGGAGCTATCCATTTACGCTTTTTAGTCTCGCCTGATTCAAGTATCTGATTTGTGTGCTTGTCATATACGGCCTTGTATATGAAGAAAACCGCGACAGTAATAACCAAAATAATCGGTATCAATAAAGTAGATACACTAACTGTTAAAATGTTCATATTATTCCCCTTTTAAATTCCAATTCTTTCTCTGAAAATGTAGTAATAACTTCTGGTTACATCGACTTTGGATCCGTTAGTCATATGCAGGATGAATTTCTGCAAAAGGCTTGATTCGATACGCTTAATCTTCTTCAGGTTTACAATTGCGGAATTGCTTACTCTTAAGAAACGGTCAGCCGGCAGGACCTGCTCCAAAGCTTTAAGTCTATCCCCCGAATTGTAAGTGCCGTCATTCGCATGGATTATTATGTCGTGACCCATGCTCTCGATAAAACAGATATCGTTAACATCAATAAAGAACTGCTGGTCTTCCCTTTTTCCGGCGATGTAATTTACATCCGCGCCTTTACGGATCAATACATACTGGGAATCAGGATTGTCTTTGATCCCGAGGTGTTCTAATTCTTTTCTCATCGGATCCTCAGGATCCAGCAAAAACTTGATGTTCACCTGTTGCACTCCTTTCATCTGAATAGAAGATACAACAAAACATTTTTAAAATCTCGGTTTTGGAATGCATTACAAGCTTTTGAGCATAGATTACAAAAAAATGGAATCTGTAGTCTTTTACTGATTATGTCTGACAGCATAAACCTTTACTTCGGAACTGTCATAGCAAAGTTGATAATACTTATCTAAGATCTCCGGTTTTTCACCGTTCACGTTATAGTAAATGATATAGTCGATTCCTATATTCTCAGCCAATACAGGCGATTGTTCATCGGTATAGAGTCTGGCATTCATTTCGATCTGCGGAGCGAGATCTTCTGCCGTTTTACCGCTGTTTTCAGCATATTTATATGTCTCAATATAAAACCGTCTCTCGGAATATCCGGAATAGAAATATTTCTTACCATTAGGCTCACTCTCGTTTATCGCGAAAAGGTCATCCCTGCCAGTATTTTCTTTGATCCAGGAGATGCAGTTTATCTCATCCTGGGACAGATTGCCTGAACCGTATGCAAATAAAGGATTTGCAAAATTATTGTAAATCGCAATAACAGAACTCAGACAACATAAAGCTGTTACAGCAATGGAAACCATACGGAGTATCTTTTGCTTTTGCTGCATAACAAGGCATATAAAAGCAGCTGCTGAATAGTATGCGAAAGGCATAGCAAACATAAAGAAATAGTTCCTGTTATAGCCTACAGCCATCAGATAATTCATTAAGATTCCGGCAAATGCACATAAAACGCAAAATGCAGTGCGAAGATCCGTTTCCTTTTGCTTCATAAACAGCCTTGCGATAACAACAAACAGCATGATCACAAGTGGTAAAGCTGATCCGGCAAAGGTAAAGAAAAGATTCTGAGGAATAAATAACAGAGCATCTGAAGTATTGATCAGAAAGCCTTCAGTTAAGCCAAATCCCGGCACAGTGATCTGAAGACTAAAATACTTCATTATTCCGTGGGCATCACTTGTAACATTGGAACCTGTCGCTGCGACATTAAGCAAAGAGAACCAGATAACGGCAAAAGACGCAATAAACACGGGTATTACAAGGAACTGAAGCAAAGAGACTTTTCTGTTGATTATCCAGCTGTACACAAAGAATACGACGGCCGTTCCGGCTAAGGCCAACGCAAAGGGACCTTTTAAGCCTGTCAGAGTGAATCCCAAAAGGAACACAAGGATAAGATCTGTATATTTGCCTTCTCCGGGAACAGAAGATTTTAAGAATAATTCAACAAGTGCTATGACAAGCGGCAAAGCAACGCCGACGCTGTTGACATTAGTGATTATGTGATTCGGAAGCAATGCCGTCGTAGCAGTAACCGAAGGAAAGATCAATGCCAGAACAGAAACTGCAAATGTTATTGCCCTGTTATTAGTCTTGCTCTGAATGAGATTATAAACACTGCCGCTGATAAGCGGAGGAACAAGCAAAACAGGATATCTTAAAACCATGTTCCAAAGGCTTGCCGGGAAAACATATTTCAGTACGGCATTGAAAAGATCCATAAAATAATGGTATTTGAACGTCATGCCCATTACTCTGGTATCTTCAAGGCTTCCGCCGCGGTAAAGCGTATCTATATTTCCCATGTGATAACAATAATCCAAAAAGACTTTATCGTTATGAGTAGGAACGGTCTTATAAAATCCGTAAAGGCTCGCAAACATAACAATTGCGGTCAGGGCAAGATACGGACCTGCTTTATAGAAATCTTTATAAGAAGGCAGCTTCCCTTTTAATGCTGCAATCCTTTTCCTGGAGATAAATATCAGAACAAGCCCAATAATAAGCGGCATAAACCTTACAGCCTCCAAAATGCCAAATGCGTTCAGGAGATAGTACTGGATAATGATAAGAGAAAAGCCTGCAAAAAACGACAAAATCAGAGTCTGATTTTTGAACCTGTCATAAGCTTCAGGATCTATCGTTATAAGCAAAGCAAAACCTGGAACAAGCACATAGAAAACCGCAAAAAGGATCAGGAATATTCCCTGGTCTTTGAAAATGACAACAGCTGAAAGGCTTAAAATCATTAGTAAAGAAAGAACTGCAGTTACTGTCAGCGCAACTCTTGTTCCCTTTCTTTCCGTTTTTTCCATAACGCTATTCATTCCCCGGTTTCATTTAAAAACTAAAATAATTATAACAAAATAGCTCCCGGTTTTACTTCGGGAGCTACTAAATAATCCGTATATTTAAGAAATTACTTCTCGTTCTTCATACCGGACAGGAAAGCATTTATGAAGCCGTCAATATTGCCGTCCATAACGGAATCAACATCTACTTCTTCGTAGCCTGTTCTGTTGTCTTTTACGAGAGTATAAGGACAGAATACATAAGATCTGATCTGTGAACCCCATGCGATCTCCATCTGGTTGCCCTTGAGGTCTTCGATCTTTTCCATTTCGGATGCTCTGGCAAGCGCGAAAAGCTTGGCTTTGAGCATTCTTAAACATGTCTCCTTGTTCTGGAGCTGTGATCTTTCAGCCTGGCAGGAAACAACGATTCCAGTAGGATTATGTGTCATACGGACAGCCGTATCGGTCTTGTTGATATGCTGACCGCCCTTACCTGTCGCACGGTATGTATCTACACGTACATCGGCCATATCGATCTTGATATCGTCTTCAGTCTTCTGGTCCAATTCAGGAATAACTTCGCATGAAGCAAACGATGTATGTCTTCTTCCTGCCGCATCGAAAGGTGAGATTCTGACAAGACGGTGTACGCCAAGTTCTGATCTTAAGAAACCGTAAGCATAATCGCCCTTGATCATGAAAGATACTGATTGGATACCGGCTGTATCACCTTCAACATAATCAAGCTCTTCTACAGCAAAGCCATGACTTTCAGCCCATCTGGTATACATTCTGTAGAGCATTGAGCACCAGTCCATAGCCTCTGTACCGCCGGCACCTGCATGGAGAGTGATAGTAGCATTGTTAGCATCGTAAGGCCCCGTAAGGAGAGTCTCAAGACGCATCTTCTCAAAATCTTCCTTGAATTTAGCAGATGAAGTCTTGAGTTCTTCAAGAGAATCAAGATCCTCTTCTTCATTAGCGAGCTCGCAGAGCGCAAGAAGATCTTCACGCTCGGCAACAAGAGCGTTATAGCTCTCAACCTTCTTCTTAAGTCTGCCCAATGTCTGCTGGATCTCTGTTGCTTTCTCAACATTATTCCAGAAATCAGGCTCCTGCATACGGTTCTCGTATTCGCTTATCTGATCAGATACGCGGTCAATGTGAAGAGCATCTTTAAGCTCTGCTACAGGCACTTCGTAAGATTCAAGATCGAGTCTTATGTTGTCAAATTCAAGCATTTATTACCTCTTATGTTCTTCAACAAATTCTTTTACAAGCTTCATTGCTTCCTTGATGTCTTCTAAAGAAGCAGCATAACTGATACGTACAAATCCTTCACCGCACTTGCCGAAAGCGTTGCCGGGAACGATGGCGACGTGCTTTTCGAGCAATAGCTTCTCACAGAACTCTTCAGATGTCATTCCTGTAACCTTGATACAAGGGAAAGCATAGAATGCACCGTAAGGAGTAAAGCAGTCAAGACCTGCGTCCTTCAAACCCTGAACTATCACCCTTCTTCTGTGGTTATATTCATCACGCATTTTCTTGACCTCATCATCAGAGTTCATTGCGGCTTCAATAACAGCCATCTGTGATGTTGAAGGAGCACACATAATGCAGTACTGATGGATCTTTACCATAGGAGCAATAAGCTCATGAGGTCCTGCGAGGTATCCTACTCTGAAACCCGTCATGGCATAAGACTTCGAAAAGCCGTTAACCATGATCACTCTGTCTCTTAATTCAGCAAACTGCGTAAGAGAAGCAGGCTTACCGTCAAGATAGTTAAGTTCACAGTAAAGCTCATCGGAAAGAACTATTATCTCAGGGTGTCTCATAAGGACATCCTTGATCTTAGCCCAGTCCTCAAGAGTCATGATGGCACCTGTAGGATTGTTAGGATAGCCTACGATCACATACTTCGTTTTATCTGTAATTGCTGCTTCGAGTTCTTCAGGCATGAGTTTGTAATTGTTCTCAGGCTTAGTCTCGACGATTACAGGAACGCCGTGAGCAAACTCTACAGTTGCCTTATATGCAACAAAGCAAGGTTCGACAACAATTACCTCATCACCGGGATTGATAAGAGCTCTGGCAGCGAGGTCAAGGCCCTCAGATCCGCCTACAGTAATGAAGATCTCAGATTTGGGATCATAGGATACACCGTATCTTCTTTTAAGATAATCGGCGATGGCTTCTCTGGAGTCGATATATCCGGAATTGGGCGAATAATGGGTATATCCGTCGATAATAGAATTAATAGCAGCTTCTCTGATCGTCCAGGGAGTAACAAAGTCAGGCTCACCTATGGAAAGTGAGATAACATGACCCTTCATCTCATTGGCAAGATCAAAGAACTTCCTTATTGCAGACGGCGGAACCTGCTGTACTGCTTTGGAGATCTTGGAATCGTAATCTAAACTCATAAGATGATAGCCTGCCTGTCGTCAGTATTCGGATTATCGTAGATTATACCATTCGCCTTATACTTCTTAAGGATGAAGTGTGTTGTGGTGGAAAGAACGCCTTCCATAGTTGCGATCTTCTCAGTAACGAATGTAGCGATATCTCTTAATGTGCGGTCTTCATAGATTATCATGACATGAGGTAGCATGCAGTTACCTTGTCATACTTGCTCAGGATCTGGGCAATATGGTCATAGCCCTTATTCTTTACAGGTGTGATCCTTACTTCGATCATACCGATGCAGTTGTCGGGTGCCTGCTTTTCCCAGTTGATTATAGTGTTATAACCTAAGATGATGTTCTCATCCTTGAGGCGCTTGATTTCGGCTTCCACATCCGCGGCGGTTGTACCGAGCATAACGGCAATCTCTTCAGAAGAGAGTCTTGCGTTGTTCTCAATAAGTCTTAAAAGCTCTAAATCGTCTATCATGTGGAAACTCCTTTACTATAAATTGCAAAATCTCCCGCAACAAATTTGCGGGAGATTGTTGCTTTAATTCAGTTTATTCAGATTCTTGCTACGCCTGTATCACGTGCGGCCTGTGCAACAGCTGCTGCAACAGCCTTACCTACTCTTGCATCGAATGCATCAGGAAGGATGTAATCAGGATTGAGCTCAGCATCAGAAACGATGCCTGCAATAGCGTTAGCTGCAGCGATCTTCATCTCGTCGTTGATATCGGAAGCTCTTACGTCGAGAGCGCCACGGAAGATACCGGGGAATGCGAGAACGTTGTTAACCTGGTTCGGGAAGTCAGAACG